>NZ_RAVZ01000011.1 GCF_003611635.1 Corallococcus terminator
CAAAGGCCCGTTATCGAGGCACGCGCCGCAACCTCTTTGACCTCAGGCGACTCGCGGTCGTCCAAAACCTTGAGGTCGCAGCGCGCTACCAGCTCGCGGCGTGACCTAACCTGTTCGACGCTCTAGATGGATGCTGCTCGATCCAGTGGAACACCGCCCTCAGTTCCTCGGCATGGAGCGGGAAGGTCCACAGGGGGACTGACTCGTTCGCGTCATGGATGCGGGAGTGCGAGTCATTGATGCCCAGTGCGAAATAGCGGGCACCTGCCGGTAGATTCAGGTTGAAGGGACACCCGCCCGAAACCGCCGTCTTGTTGAGTCCACGCACCTCCAGGCGAGCGGGAATCCCCCACCGCATGGCGAGCTCGCTCAGGCTGTCGATCAGGGCCTGCAGTGCCACGTCGGGAGGCTCGCTTCCTGTGCGTCCCGGGCCGATCTTGCGCGCGATGAGCCGCAGTGTTCCGTCTTCGTGATCGTGGTAGCCGGTCTCATCCAGCCAGAGGTCGGCTTCGAGTCCTGGCAATTGCTGGCCCAGGATCTGTCGGGCCGCCGAGGAGCCGGTTTCCTCTTCGCCTTGAATGAACCAGGTGAGCGCCGGGGTGTGCTCAATGAGGCCCAGTGCCACGAGGCGGGCTGTCAGAGCGCCCTTGTTGTCACTCACGCCCTGGCCCCACCAGCGCCCGTTCCTTTCGACCAATACCGGCGGTGGGCAATCCCCGTCGTGTGCTCCAGGAGAGCGGGAGGTCACGTCATAGTGGCCGTACATCACCACATGCCCACCCATGCCTCGGGCTGGCCGGTGTGCTTCGATCAGGGCCGGCGCGCCGTCGATGGGCCGATGCAACTTGCAGTCGAAACCCAGCGCGGCCAGGCGCTCGCCGAGCCACTTCGTACAGGCGTCGTGCTCCGCCCCTTCGGGACTCGTGTCGAATGAAAGCAGTGCCTTCAGCACCTCCTGTGTTCCAGGCAGGGGCACCGCCTCGTTCCGAATGCGCGATGTCATGGCGAAGCTCTCCACCTGCCTGACGCCATAGGGAGACGCTCAGCTTCCAGCTCCACTGTTGACACGCTGGTGTGGAGGAAAGCTCTTGCTGCGGGATGCTTGCTCATGCCCCTCCTCTCATGGCCTGGCATTCCGGGTCCTCTCGTCACGGGCCGGGCGGCAGTATAGCCTTGTGCTTTCCGGACGCTGCCTCTCCCAGCTCTATTGCTTCAGTATCGCCACGGATTCGCGCAGATGGATGCTTTGAGGGTGAGCAGTCAGGTGGCCCCGTTGGAGCCACCGGGGGAGGTGCGCGCGGAGTCAGCTCGCGTCACGCGGGTTTGGGCACCTCGGCCAGCCCCTTGCGGCGCAGGTCCGCGAGGTCCTCGGTGAGTCCCGTCTCCAGGCTCCGCTCGGCTTCGATGTAGCGCTGCATGAGCGGGACGGGGCAATACAGACGGCCGTCGCCGTCGGGGACGAGCACGTAGCTCAATTCGCGGTGGTCCATGGCCTCGTCGAAGTCCACCGCTCGGAGGTCAGCACCATGGGCGAGCAGTGCCTGTCGAATCTCTTCGCGCGTAGGGCGTCCCAGCAGCAGGGCTTGTCGCACCACTGCGCGGTGGAGCGGATGGTCTCCCCGCCAGCGCCGGCCCTGGTCGCGCAGGTCCTTGTCCTCGCGGAGGACTCGCTCGAGGTGCTCGCGCGTGAGGGTGTGGACATCGGACGGAATCGACTCGATCAATCCCTTGCAGGCCAGCACCAGCAGGTTGGCCCGGCGTCCGGCCTGCTCCAGCAGGTGTTCGGGGGAGGAGGGCGCGTCCCACTGGAGGCCCAGGGCCGCCATGGGGTCGGTGACGAGCGACAACGCCGACCGTGGATCCAGCGGCTCCAACCGGAGGTGCTCACCGAAATTGCGCAGGGGCTGTTTCTCGTCGAGCACCACGGCCCGGTAGAGGTCCCAGAAGCCCGCGAGGATGAAGTACGCCCGGCCCTCCTCGGCCAGCGCGCGCATGGCTTGCAGCACCGGGAAGCCTGACCGGGCTTCGGCGCGGATGAAGTCGTCGGCCTCGTCGATCAGCCACACGCGGGGCCGTGCGGGCGTTCCGGCGGCGGCCTCCTCGAAAGAGGGGAGCGTCGTGCCGGCTGGCGGCATGCGCTCGCGCTCCCGGACAAGCCGGCGGTGCAGGTCCGCGTCCGCCAGTTCCACGTAGCAGGCGTCCAGGTCCGAGCGCGCCTGGAGCCGCCGGAGCGAGGCGAGCAGGAGGCTGCTCTTGCCCATCTGCCGTTGGCCCACCACCAGGAAGTTGCGGACGGTGCGGTCGGTGATGGCGCGCACCTCGCGCTCGCGACCGAAGAAGAGGGGGTCCACCTTCACGCCGCCAGCCACCTGATAGGGGGACAGCTCGGAGACGGCGACCTGTTCGGAGAGGGTGGTCTCCAGCAGCCGGACGGGCTCGTCGGCGAGGAGCAGGTCCCGCAGGCCGTTGGCGGACAGCACGACTCCGCGGACCCCTGGAACGCCTTCAAGCACCTGCCGCGCGTTCTGGGACTCCGTGCGGTCCAACACGAGCACCTGGCTGGGACCCTGGCCGTCCTGGAAGATGTCCGCCATGCGGCGCCCAGCCTCGCCCGACTCCAGGCGCGTCCCGTCGATGACAATGACGGCCGTGTCCCGGGAGAAGCGCAGCCGCAGTGGTGGGAGAGACAACGCCCAGGTGTCCGTGCCCAGGCTGGCGCCAAGCCTGCCGCCAATGGCTTCCGCGAAGGCTGTTGCCACGGCATGTGGCTCTCTGGAACCTCGAAGTGCCCGCTCCCATCGGGTGACAGGGATGCCCGCGGCGGTGACGATGGAATCGAGCCGCTTCGCGCGCCGCAGCGCCTGGTCCGCCGCGACCAACTGCCCCAGGGGATAGTGCTTGATCGCGGAGGGAGACCGTTGGGCGTCCACCACCAGGGGGTTTCGGTAGACGCGCGCGTAGTACACGCCTGCGAAGAGCAGGATCGCTCCCAGGGCCAATGCCGCATAGGGCGTGAAGGGACCGGGAACCTTCACTTCGGGTTCGGAGAAAGTCCACGTGCGTGGCCACTGCGGATGGCTCGCGTCGAGGTTGAAGGAGAAGCGACCGCTCTGCATGAAGGCAGGAGGAACGGCGAACTTCAGCGTCTGCTCTTGCCCCTCCCCCAGGCTGAGTTCCTGCTGGGGACCGGCCTGCTTCGTCTTGCCCACCTGGAATGCGCTGTTGAAGAAAAGCGGTCCAATGGATTGCGTCCCCGTGTTCTTGAGGCTGACGCTCAGGGTCTTGCCTTCGATGGAGGGTGCGTTCGTCAGCTCCAACTGGGGCGTGCGCAACGGGACAGGGAGCTCGACTGCGCTCTCTGAGCCGAAGGCATGAACGATTCTGAAACGGAGGCTCGAAACCGGGGGAGGGCGACTGCCCTCGGGTCTCAAATAGGAGAGGCCTATCTGGAACTCCGCGGTCTGGCCCTCGTCCAGGTGCTGCAGCGGTGCCGGGGGCAGGAGCATCAATCCGGGAGGAAGTTCCACGGGTTCGATCCGGAGCCAATAGGCCCGCACCGCGCCCGGCTCGTTGGTGAGGGTGACGACGAGGCTTCCCGCGTCCCCGAAATCCCCCGGAGCCTTGCGAAGCACGGCGTGCGCGGAGAGGCGGGGGGGGGAGGAAGGCTCTGGCGGCAGGATGGGTTCGAGCGCGCCATCCGCCTGTCGTTGGTAGAGCAGTCGACCGTCGTCATGGCGGAAGAACGGTTGGCCTTCGATGTGGCCCAGCCATCCATTGCTGGCTCCGCGCAGCAGCCCTCGCAGGGCTTTTCCGCCCTGGGAAGACCACAGGCGCACCGCTCCGTCGCCATCCCCTGATGCCAGGGTGTTTCCATCGGGCGCGAAGGCGATGGCCGGCACATGGCTTGTCAGGGTCAGGGTTCGCGAGTTGGTTCCGGTCGCGATGTTCCAGAACTTGATGGTCTTGTCGATGCTCGCCGAAGCGAGGGCGCGTCCGTCCGGGCTGAAGCGGATGGAGGTGACGAACTGGGTATGGCCTTTCATGCGACGGCGCTCTCGTCCGGTGGCGACGTCCCACAGTCGGACCAGATTGTCATCGCCACCCGAGGCAAGGGTTCGTCCGTCGGGGCTGAACGCCACCGTCCGGACGATGGCCGCGTGTCCCTCCATGCGTCGGCGCTCGCGCCCGGTGGCGACGTCCCATAGCCGGACCGAGCCATCCTCGCTGCCCGAGGCAAGCATTCGCCCATCTGGGCTGAATGCGATTGAAAGGACGGGACTGGAATGTCCTTCCAGCAGGCGTTGTTCAGCGCGGGTGGCCACGTCCCAGAGTCGAACCGTCGGGTCTCCGGTGATGGCCAGCGTGCGCCCGTCGGGGCTGTAGGCGACCGACCGGATGGGGGAGGAGAAACCCGCGGGCAACGGCAGTTCACGACCGCTGGCCACATCCCACAATTTGACCGTGTGGTCTTCGCTGCCCGAAGCGAGGGTGCGCCCGTCCGGGCTGAAGGCCACGGACGAGACCTCCGCGGAGTGGCCTTCCAGATGGAACAGCTCCCGGCCGCTGGCCATGTCCCACAGCCGGACCGTGCCATCCTCGCTTCCCGATGCGAGCGTGCGTCCGTCCGCGCTGAAGGCGGCGGAGAAGACCTCGGCGGAGTGTTGCCCGCCCAGCCGTTGGGTTTCCCTTCCGGTGGCCACGTCCCACACCCGGACCGTGCTGTCATGGCTGCCTGATGCGAGGGTGCGTCCATCCGGGCTGAAGGCCACCGAATAGACCGCGGCGGTGTGTCCCTCCATGCGTCGAAGCTCGCGTCCGGTGGAGACATCCCAGAGGCGGAGGGTCTTGTCTTCGCCGCTGGAGGCAAGGGTGCGTCCGTCCGGGCTGAAGACAACCGAGGACACGTTGCGGGTATGTCCCTCCATGCGCCGCACCGCGCTCCCACTGTCGACATCCCACTGCTGCACCGTGCCATCCCGGCTGCCGGTGGCGAGGGTGTGCCCATCCGGGCTGAACGCCACCGACGACACCTGCCCGGTGCCCGACAAGCGTTTGCGTTCACGGCCCGTGGCCACGTTCCACAGACGGACGGTCTTGTCATCACCTCCGGAGGCGAGTTCGCGCCCATCCGGGCTGAAGGCCACCGAACGAACGAAACCGAGGTGTCCCTCCATCCGTTGTTGCTCGATGCCGGTGGTCACGTTCCAAAGGCGCACTGTCTGGGTCATGCCCCCCGATGCAACGGTCGCTCCATTCGGGCTGAAGGCCACGGAGAGGATGAGTTCCCGGTTCTCCCCCAGACGTCGCAGCTCACGGCCCGTGGCCACGTCCCAGAGCCGGAGGGTCATGTCCAGGCCGCTTGAGACAAGGGTTCGGCCGTCCGGGCTGAAGGCGATGGAGGAGATCTGCGCCGTATGACCCTTGAGGATCCGCAGCTCGCGTCCGGTGGCCACCTCCCAGAGATGCACCATCTGGTCGGCGCTTCCCGAGGCCAGGATTCGGCCGTCCGGGCTGACGGCCACGGAGAAGACGACTCCCATGGATGACCATTCGGCCCCACTGAGAATGCTCTCGGGCTCTCCTTCCGGAACGAGCGGGGCGAGCGTTTCCGCCGCCGCTCCCGTAGCCATCAGTATCAGGGTGACGAAGAGCGCACGGCTGTATCGGCTCAAGGCCTGACATCCTTGCGTGCCAGCACTTCACGTGCGACCTGCTCCACGGCCTTGCACCGAGGCACCGTCCTGCCTGCCGCATCGCTGCGCACCAGCCCCGCGAAATACAGCCGGACCTCCGGGTACTCCACCCGGTGATCGAGCGGCTCCAGGTCCTCCACGCGCTGCCCGTCCAGCAGCTTCGTGAGCACCGACTGACAGCCGCGCTCCCCGGTGTATCCGTTGCGCTCGTCCTCGCGCAGACACTCCAGCACGGCGCCCCGGAGCGACGGACCGCGCACGAGCTTCCCGGTGATGGACTCCGCGTCCAACGCACCATCGGTGATCATGACCTCGCGCAGCAGTCCCGGGTGCCCGCCCGTGGCCTCGTGGAGTTCCCGCGCCCAGCGCGCTCCGCCGTGCCCTCCGCTGTCCAGGAACTGGCGGACCTCGTCCACCGTGAGGTCCGGCACCTCGCGTCGCGGCGCGTCCTTGAACACGGAGAAGCTCTGCATGTTGTGCAACAGCCACGCGGAGCGCTCTCCGCCCGCGATCAGGAAGTGGAACTGCACCTTGGACGGCTCGTCCATCATCCGCCGCAGGTGCCGGCCCAGCGCCGTCAGGTGGTCAAAGGGTCCCCACTCGTAGCGCAGGATGATCAGGTGCTCCCGCCCCATCCGTGCCGCCTTTGCCCTCAGGTGCTCCACCAGGGCATCGAAGCTCGTCACCGTGTTCGCACCCGCGTCGTCACCGGCCAGGGCGCGGCAGTACTCCGCCTCCGTGCAGTCGGGGACGTTGGGTGGCGCAAGCCAGGTGACGCGGTTGCCGTACCGGGCCGCCACGCGACGCGCGAGCGCGCGGGTGCCTCCGTCCTCCGGCGACAGCAAGACCAGCCGGTGCTGGCCCTGAAGGATGCGTGTGTAGTCCTGCTCCAGGGCGGGGCGCGCCACGATGGGCAGCGCTTCCGGGGTGGGCGCCACGGGCGCGGGCCCCGGGATGGGAGGCGACATGGACTGCGGCGGCGCCGGCGTGACTCCGAAGGACAGCGCCTCCGTCTCCATGCTCAGGCTCACGCGCTTGGGACCAAACGCAGCCGCCTCCAGGCCGCGCAGGAACTCCGCCAGCGGCGCACCGTGATCCTCGTACTCCACGAGCTGGATGTTGTACTTCGGCCACAGCGCCCCACGGTCGATCGTTCCCTTCTTCATCAGCGCGAAGCTGGGCATCTGGCGCCCCCGCGTGATGCCGATGACGTGCTCCAACTGCTTGAGCACGTACGGGTCGCTGAAGCTGAAACCCATGTAGAGGAACGGTTTGGAGCGGATCCACTCGCGCAGGCGCACCAGCGCATTCGTGTACTGTGAGTAGCCGGTCGGCTGGGTCCCATCCCCATACAGGCGCTTGTAGTCCGCTCCCGCGAGTACCAGCGTGGACAGCCGGTGGACGGTGCCGTGCAGGTACCAGACGCGCGGTGTTTCAGGAGATGCCTCGGCGTCCATCAGGTTGAGCTCGTCGTCCTGATCGTTGGAGACGGCTTCGGCATCCTCGCGGCCCCAGAGCAACACGTCGTCGTAGTTGGGGGTCATCACCACCGGCGGTTGAAGCTTCCAGAGCGCGTGGATGACGGAGAGGTCCGCGTCGGACGGCTTGCGCACGCGGAACCGCTCACGCAGGAAGCGGTTGAAGCGGTAGGCCCCCAGGTCCTTGAAGGCCAGCTCCGCGGCGGTGAGGAAATCCCCCTGCGCGATGCGCTGGTTCACCTCCTGGATGGCCGACTCAGGAAGGGACTCCTCCTGCATCCGCTCGGAAAGTCCCTCCAGCAGGCGGGGCCAGGACGGGAACATTCCCCGCTTCACCCCCATGCTGATGCCGGCGCCCACGAATGGGACGACCTGGTGCCTGCGGACCGCCTCGACCAGCTCCCTCGGGAAGTTCATGGTGCCCCTCTTGGGCGGCACGATAGCCCGGCCCAGCCACTTCTCCTTTCCGGTTTTGTCCGGGGGGAAGGCTTGTGCCGGGGCAATGCTCCGGCTACACGCTGGCCGCCCGTGGGGTCCCCTCGCATGAGTCCTTCTTCGCAGGCCCCTTCGTCAGTGCCAGCCACGCCCACCTGGGTCCCCTGGGCGCTCACCGCGCTGATGCTGGCCCACCACTTCGGGCTGTGGGTCTGGACGTCCGCCAGCCGTGGAATTCCGCTGGTCCAGATGCTGGATCGCTGGGATTCGAACCACTACAGCCGGCTCGTGCTCGAAGGCTACACGTGGCCCCTCTGGGCCTTCCTGCCGCTCTACCCGGGGACGGTGTGGCTGCTGCTTCAGGGCCTGGGGGGAGCGCTGCCGCCGCAGTTCGTGGGCTGCCTGTTGTCCTCGCTGTGCCTCGTCGCCTTCGTCGCCTGGAACACGCGCTGGGGCCGTCAGGGACGACTGGGGAACTCGATGACTCCCGGCACGGGCTGGGGTTGGTTCCTCCTGCTCTACGGGCCCGCGAGCTTCACCCTGCACTCGCACCACACGGAGGGCCTCTTCCTGCTGCTGTCCTTTGGCGCGCTGGCCTTCGCCTCTCGCGGGGCCCTGCTGCCTTCCGCGCTGCTGGTGGCGCTGTGCGTGTGGACGCGCAACCAGGGCGTCTTCGTGGCCATCACCGCCGCGCTGCTGCTCGCTGGACGCGAGCTCTCATGGCGGGGCCGCGGCCTGCGCTTCGCCTCCCTGGGGGCGCTGGCCCTGCTGGCCTTCGGCGGACTCCTGGCCTTCGAGTGGGCGCGGGCCGGAGACCCCTTCATGTTCCTGAAGGCGCAGCGCGAATGGAACCACGTCGACTCCGTGTGGGGCGCCGTCCGGGGCCTCTGGCTGGGCAATCCCTGGCACCAGGGCTTCAGCGGCTGGCTGTTCTTGCGCCACGTCTTCGGCGCGCTGTGGCTCATCGCCGCGCTGGTGCTGCTTCGCCGGGACCGGGCCCTGGGCCTGTATGCCCTGCTGTCACTGCTGGTGATGCTGCCCCAGGGGGACCTGGGCAATGCGTTCCGCTTCGGCGCTGTGCTCTTCCCGGTGATGTTCCTCGCGGGGGACTGGCTGTCCACCCGGCCCGGCTGGGTGCGCTGGACGGTGGCCTTGCTGTGCGTGTGGCTCAACCACAAGGTCACCCACGCGTATGCCATTGGCCGGTGGGCCTATTGAGCGCGGCGGTCAGGGACCTCCGACGAGGTTGATCACCTTGCCGTCCTCCGCCACCACGCGCAGCCGGCTGAAGCCCCAGACCTTGCTGGTCTGCACGGCCTTCACCTCCAGCACGCCATCCTGCTTGCTGCCGGAGAGGTCGATCGTCATTTCGGCGATCGCGTCATCATCTTGATGACGCGTTTCACCTGAGAAGAAGAAGGCACCGCTGACGGGGGCGCCCAGGGACTTGATGACCTTCGGATTGTTCGTCACCCGCGCCAACGCCTCTTCGTGGGGGAACATGCTCCGGAACCACATGCCTCCGCAGCCGCAGCACATCAGGGGCAATCCCACGAGCGCTCCGACGACCCACTTCATTGTTGGCGACATTTCCTGCTCCTGACTGTGTTGGTCATGACGACTGTATTTCAGGTTTCCAAAGAGACGCCCGGGGTCAGTAGTTCCCCACGACGGTGATTCCCCTGCCGTCCTCCGCCACCACCCGCAGATTGCTGAAGCCCCAGAGGCCGCCCGCCTTGAAGGCCTTCACCTGCAGCACGCCGTCCTGCTTGCTGCCGGACAGGCGGATCCGCATCCGGGTGACGTGATGCCCCGTGGGCGCGTCGAAGTAGGATTCGCTCAAAAAGAAGAACTCGCCGTGAATGGGCGCTCCCAGGGCATGGATGACCGACGGGTGCTTCGCCACCCGCTCCAGGGCCTCTTCATGGGGGAGGGTGCTCCTCGTCAGCAGGAACCCCACGACGAAGACGGTGAGCACCACGAGGAACAACCCCGTGGACGCGCCGCGCGACCGGCCCTCCCCGGGGTGATCCAGGCCGTCTCTCAGGATACGAAAAGGCATCGGGCGGTCCTTCTGAACTCAGGGGTTTCCGGAAACACCCTATAGGCGCGGGCCCGAATCGGCGAAAATCAGGAAAAGGTACAGGGCCCTGGGTCGGTGCGCTTGTAACCAGATCCGTTACGTCCTTCCGCCTGCGAGCCCGGTGGCGGAGCCTTGGTGGTTCAGCTCCTCCGTTGTGCCGGGGCCCCTTCGGGATCGCGCCGGGAATGCGCTACGGTGGGGATGGGTACGGCGGAACTGGGACCGCCGCGACGTGGACAGGTGAAACGTGGCTGAAGAGATTGTGTATCGCCATACGATTGAAGGGCTCTTCCGTTCCATTGGCGACCGTCTCACGCCCGACCTGAAAGACAAGCTGAGCGATGCGGGATTGGATCTGGACGCGAATGCGCCTGGCAACACCTCCCGGACCGTGTTCGCCAAAGCCCTGCGCATCACCGTGCAGTACCTGCATCCGGACGTCGCGGAGGAGGAGGGCTACCGGCGGATCGGCAGCGGCATCATCCAGGGCATGGGGCAGACCCAACTGGGCAAGGCGCTCATCTCCATGTGGCCCATCTTCGGGCCCGAGCGGGTCGTCGTCCGCATCCAGGAGAGCTTCGCCAACGTGAACAACTACCAGAAGAGCGAACTGCTCACCCAGGGCCCCGCGCACCACCTCATCCGCGTGAGCGAGTGCAACGGGAACCCGGGCTACCTGCGGGGCATCCTCGAAGCGGGACTGGCGCGCGCCGGAGCCCGCAACCTGCGCGTCGAGCCCTTCGACTTCGACGGTCAGGCCTGCTCCTACCGCGTTCGCTGGGACCCCTGAGCACTTCCCTGACTGGCATGTTTTACAGGGTATGAAACAGATGGGCTGCTCTATGCTTCAGGGACACGCCGTTTCTTCACGGCCCTGAAGACGAGGAGCAGTCCTTGATGCGTTTCCAGAACCGCGGTCGCATGCTGTGTTTCACGGGAGCCGTGCTGCTCTCGCTGTCCTGTGGTCCCCAGGAGGAAGGGGACGGGCCTGTCGAAACGGACGGGACGTACGGCAGCCAGGAGGCGGCGCTCACGGCGCCGACGCTGCTGGAGGCGGTGCCGGGCGATGGGCAGGTGACCCTGCGCTGGAGCGCGGGCGCAGCGGGCACCCAGGGCTATCAGGTGCGCTTCCGCGTGGCGGGGGGAAGCTGGGCCTACCGGGGCGCGGGGACCGCGACGACGTTCGCCGTGACGGGGCTGAGCAACGGCACCCGCTACGACTTCCACGTGCGCATCAAGGGGTCCACGGGGGAGACGACCTCCGGATATTCGAATGGCCTGTCCGCGACGCCGACGGCGGACGAGTGCACGGGGACGGCGGTGCGCCACATCACCGTCACCGGCGCGGGGACGAAGGACGGCTTGTCAGCGCAGAGCGCGGGCACGCTCGCGAACCTGAACACATTCATCCAGGCGGTGGGCCCGGGCGGGACGGTGTGCATCCACGGGGGCCTCTATGGCACCGGCACCACGGTGTCCCAGGGCGGCGCGGTGGGGGCTCCCGTCACCCTCAAGGGCGTGGAGGGCCGACCCGTCTTCCAATCCACCTTCGAAGCCTCCACCCGCGCGAAGACGGGGCCGGTGGCCTTCCAGGTGCGCGCCAGCAACCTGGTCTTCCACAACCTGGAGTTCCGCCACGTGGGCACGTGCTTCGCGTTCAAGGGCGCGTACCCCGTGTCCAACGTGACGCTGAGCCAGTTCCGCGCGGAGAACCTGGCCACCTGCGTGGACATGGAGCGCTCCAGCACCGCGGCCTTCACGAACCTGACCATCCGTGACGCGATGATCCTCCAGTTCACGCGCGGCGGCATCTTCCTCGCCTCCGGCACCAACCACTCGCTCGTGGAGGATGTCTACGTGGACATGGAGCCGGACCAGATTGGCGGGCAGGGCAGTGACTACCCCGTGGGCATCGCCCTCTACGACACCACGAACAACGTGACGCTCCGCCGGGCCACGGTGATGAACGTCATCGGCATGAAGACGGGCTACACGCAGGGGGATGGTATCGACGGGGAGAGCTCCGCGAGCGACGTCGTCCTGGAGGACAGCTACTTCCGGGGCTCGCAGGATGGCTGCGTCGACACCAAGGTGCGCAACATGCTCATCCGGAACACCGTCGCCGCGGAGTGCAAGCGCAACTTCCGCCTGTGGCAGTCCGTGACGCCGGGCCCGCGCGTGGAGGACGTGTCCAGCTACCAGCCGCGCGACGGCCACTTCTTCATGCACTCGGGGGCCACGACGGCGAAGAACATCGCTGTCTACTCCAGCAACGCCGCGAAGCTGGTCGCCTATGACTGTGATTTATCCGGGTGCACCTTCAACGCGGAAGGGCTTCGCGGAACGCTGCTGGATGCCAGCAAGCTCAACGCGACCGGCACCGTGACAGGCAACACCCTCGTGTACGGACAGGTCGTCACCATTCCTGCCGTGCCCAACACGACGTCGTTCACGCCGTAGGCACGCCCGGGCGGCCCTTGTCGGAAGAGCCGCCCCTGCGACGGGACGGGATGACCCGAAGCGTGAATCAGTCCGGGTGAAGCTGCGCTTCGAAGATCCGCGCCCAGTGGGCGATGACCTTGCGGCGACGGGCGGTGTCGTCCTGGAGCAGGTTCGCGAGCGCCAGGCCCCGGAGCAGGTCGAGCGTCGCGCGCACGGAGTCGCGGACTCCCGGGTCGCGGTCTTCGAGTCCGAGCAGCTCGACGGTGAGCCGGTGGACCTCACGGCCCACATGCGCCTGGAGGGGGAGAAGGCGTGTCTTCAGCTCCGCGTCGGCCACGGCCGCCACCCACAGGTGGGTCGCGGCGGTGAAGAGCGGCCCTGCGTAGATGTCGTGGAGCAGGTTGAGCAGGGGCTCCACGCGCCTGCGGCTGGGCGGTAGGAGCTTCGCGCGTCGGGACAGCTCCTCCATCTGTTGATGGAAGACGTGCTCGACCGCGGCCGCGACGAGGGCCGCGCGCGTCGGGAAGTGGTGCTGGCAGGCGCCTCGCGACACCCCGGCCCGCTCGGCGATGGCGCCCACCGTCGCTCCGGCCCAACCCTGCTCGACGAGCACCTCGATGGCGGCCGACATCAGTTTCTGCCGCGTCACCCGGCTGCGTTCCTGCTCCTGCCTCGTCGCTCCGCTCTCCGTACCGCCCATGTCCCGACGCTGGGGCATGGGACTGAAAAAAGCAATCATGATTGCTTTTTTAGGCGTGGGGGGACAGACTCCGAAGCTCACTGGAAGGGGAGGAGAGATGGCGGCTCGCTCGCTGCGCATTGGCAATGCATCCGGCTTCTATGGCGACCGTTTCTCCGCCTTCCGCGAGATGCTGGAGGGCGGTCCGCTCGACGTGCTCACCGGGGACTACCTGGCGGAGCTGACGCTCCTCATCCTGGGCCGCGACCGGCTGAAGAATCCGGCGGGCGGCTATGCGCGGACGTTCCTGCGCCAGTTGGAGGACACGCTCGGCCTCGCGGTGGAGAAGAAGGTCCGCATCGTCGCGAACGCCGGCGGCCTCAACCCCGCGGGGCTCGCGGACGACCTGCGCGCGCTCACCGCGAAGCTGGGCCTGTCCGTGCGCGTCGCGCATGTCGAAGGCGACGATCTCGTCGGCCGGGCGGACGAGCTCGGCTTCGACCAGCCCCTCACGGCGAACGCCTATCTGGGCGCCTGGGGCATCGCGGCGTGCCTGGACGCGGGCGCGGACATCGTCGTCACGGGGCGCGTGACGGACGCTTCGCTCGTCGTCGGCCCCGCGGCTTCCCACTTCGGCTGGAAGCGCCACGACTGGGACCGCCTCGCGGGCGCCATGGTCGCCGGCCACGTCCTCGAATGTGGAGCCCAGGCGACGGGCGGCAACTTCGCGTTCTTCAACGAACTCGACGTGCGCCGCCCAGGCTTCCCGCTGGCGGAGGTCTTCGAGGACGGCTCCAGCATCATCACGAAGCACCCGGACACCGGTGGGTCCGTCACCGTCGACACGGTGAAGGCCCAGCTCGTCTATGAAATTGGCGGTGCCCGTTACGCGGGCCCCGACGCCACCGCGCGCTTCGACACCATCGAGGTGGAGTCCCAGGGCACCGACCGGGTGCGCCTGTGGGGCACCCGGGGTGAGCCGCCGCCTCCGGACGTGAAGGTGTGCCTCAACCGGCTCGGCGGGTTCCGCAACGAGGCGGACTTCATGCTCGTCGGCCTCGACATCGAAGCGAAGGCCGCGCTCGTGCGGGCGCAACTGGATGCGGCGCTCCGCCCGAGGCCGTCGGAGGTCGTCTACACGCTCGCGCGCACCGAAGGCCCCGACGCACCGAGCGAGGAGCAGGCCTCCGCGACCCTGCGCGTCGCCGTGAAGGACGCCGACGCGAAGGCCGTGGGACGCCCCTTCAGCAGCGCCGTGGTGGAGTTGGCCCTGGCCAGCTACCCCGGCTTCTTCCTGCCCCGGCTGCCCGGTGACGCCTCGCCCTTCGGTGTCTACACGCCGGCTTTCGTCCCTGCCGGCAAGGTGCCGCACATCGCGGTGCTCCCGGACGGGGCGCGCGTCGATGTGGCACCCCCTGACGAGACGCTTGGGCTGGAAGGGGTCGCGACACCGTCACTGCCGCCACCGCCGCCCCCGGGGGCCACGAAGCGCGTGCCGCTGGGCCGGGTGGCCCTGGCTCGCAGCGGGGACAAGGGCGGGGACGCCAACGTGGGCGTGTGGGTCCGCACAGAAGAGGCGTGGCATTGGCTGGTGCACACCCTCACGGAGGACCGGCTCCGGGCACTCCTTCCGGAAGCGCGCGAGCTCACCGTCCACCGGCACGTGCTTCCAAACCTGCGTGCGTTGAACTTCGTCATCGAGCGACTGCTCGGCGAGGGCGTTTCGTCGTCCACCCGCTTCGACCCGCAGGCCAAGGCGCTGGGCGAATGGCTCCGCTCGCGCCACATCGACGTCCCCGAATCACTTCTTTGAGCCGCGGGCCCCAGGGCATCGAGGGAAATACGATGGGATACCGTTCAGTCTTCGCTCCTGGCTCCTTCGCGGGCCGCACCATCCTCGTCACCGGCGCGGGCAGTGGCATTGGTCGCTGCACGGCGCATGAGCTCGCGTCGCTGGGCGCGCACGTCGTCCTCGTCGGCCGCAAGGAGGAGAAGCTCGCGCGGGTCGCCGGGGAGCTGGCGGCCGAAGGGCATGCGTCGAGCCAGCACGCGGTGGACATCCGCGACGAGGCCGCGGTGCGCGACATGGTCGCCGCCGTCGTTCAGGCGCATGGCCGCATCCACGGGCTCGTGAACAACGCCGGCGGGCAGTTCCCCTCGCCGCTCGCGCTCATCTCCAAGAAGGGCTTCGACGCGGTCGTCGCGACGAACCTCACCGGAGGCTTCCTGGTCGCGCGGGAGGTGTTCACCCAATCCATGTGCGACCACGGCGGCGCCATCGTGAACATGCTGGCGGACGCCTGGAACGGCATGCCGGGCATGGGCCACTCGGGCGCGGCGCGCGCCGGCATGTTCAACCTGACGCAGACGGCCGCCGTGGAGTGGTCCTCTTCCGGGGTCCGGGTGAATGCCGTCGCCCCGGGCTGGGTCGCATCCAGCGGGCTCGACACCTACAAGGACCCTGCCGTCCGCGCGCTCATTCCCACGCTGCGCCAGCAGGTGCCGTTGCACCGGCTGGCCACCGAGGCGGAGGTGAGCGGGGCCATCGTGTTCCTGCTCTCCGACGTGGCGGCGTTCATCACCGGCGAGGTCATCCGCATCGACGGCGGGGCGTCCTGCAACACCAAGGCGTTCCCGATGCCGGATCACTCGAACTCGAAGCCGTACGACGGATTCCACCTCGCAGCGGCGCCGCGGATCCTCGACGATCCGAAGGAGCAGTGACATGCCGACGCTCGTCTCCCAGATTGAATCGGCCTCCACCGCCTTCACCACGCAGCGCCAGGAACTGATCGCCCGCGTCGCGGAGCTGCGCACCATCGAGCAGAAGTCGCGCGACACGGAGCAACTGGCCCGTGAGAAGTTCACGCAGCGCGGACAGCTCCTGCCGCGCGAGCGACTGGCGCTGCTGCTCGACCGGGGCTCGCCCTTCCTCGAACTGTCCACGCTCTGCGGCTACAAGCACCACGACGACACCGACGGCTCGCTCGCCGGCGGCAACATGGTCATCGGCATCGGCTTCGTGTCGCAGGTCCGCTGCCTGGTGTTCGTGAGCAACTCCGCCGTGAAGGGCGGCACCGCGACGCCCTGGGGCGTCCAGAAGTCGCTCCGCGCGCAGCAGATCGCCCGTGAGAACCGGCTGCCCGTCGTGTCGCTCGTCGAGAGCGGTGGCGCGAACCTGCTCTACCAGCAGGAGATCTTCATCCCGGGCGGGGAGACCTTCTACAACCAGGCCCGGCTGTCCGCGGCCGGCATTCCGCAGATCACCGTGGTCCACGGCTCCAGCACCGCGGGCGGCGCGTACATCCCCGGGCTCTCCGACCACGTCGTCATGGTCCGGGGCAAGGCGAAGGTGTTCCTCGCCGGCCCACCGCTGCTGCGCGCGGCGACCGGAGAGGTCGCCACGGACGAGGACCTGGGAGGCGCGGAGATGCACGCCACCGTGGCCGGCACCGCCGATCATCTGGCCGAGGACGACGCCGACGGCATCCGCATCGCGCGGGAGATTGTCGCGTCCCTCGGATGGAACGACGCGTTGCCGCCGACCGCGCGCGCTGGCTTCGAGTCGCCCCGCTACGCGGTGGAGGAGCTGTGCGGCGTCGTCCCCACCGACCACAAGCGGCCCTACGACTGTCGCGAGGTCATCGCCCGGCTGGTGGATGGTTCGGACTTCACGCCGTTCAAGGACGACTACGACGCGCTCACCGTCTGCGGCTGGGCGCGCATCGAGGGCCGGGCGGTGGGGCTCATTGGCAACAACGGACCCATCACGGCCAAGGGGGCGACGAAGGCGGGGCAGTTCATCCAGCTCTGCTGCCAGGCGCGGACGCCCATCGTCTACCTCCAGAATACGACGGGCTACATGGTGGGAACCCAGTCGGAGCAGGGGGGCATCGTGAAGCACGGCGCCAAGATGCTCCAGGCGGTCGCCAACGCGACGGTGCCGCAGGTGACGCTCCTGATGGGCGGTGCCTTCGGCGCGGGCAACTACGGCATGTGTGGCCGCGCGTTCCACCCGCGCTTCATCTTCGCCTGGCCCAATGCGCGCACGGCGGTGATGGGCGGCGAGCAGGCCGCGAAGGTGCTGTCCATCGTCCATGGGGAGAAGGCCCGGCGCGCCGGGATGCCGTTCGACGAAGCGGCGATGGCCGAGTTCTCGCGCCCGCTTGTCGAGCAGTTCGAGCGCGAATCGGATGCCTTCCATTGCAGTGCGCGGCTGTTCGACGACGGCGTCATCGACCCGAGGGACACGCGCAAGGTCCTCGGGTTCCTCCTGGCGACGTGCGACGAGTCCGAGCGCCGCACGCTGTCTCCCAATACCTTTGGCGTCGCCCGGCTGTAGCGAGGGAACCATGAAGCGCATTCACAAGGTGCTGGTGGCGAACCGGGGGGAGATCGCCGTGCGCGTGCTGCGCACGTGCCGCGCCCTCGGCGTGCGCACGGTCGCGGTCTTCTCCGATGCGGACCGGGACGCGCCGCACGTGCGGCTCGCGGATGAGGCGGTGCGTCTGGGGCCGGCGCCCGTGAAGGAGTCCTACCTCTGCATCGACCGGGTGCTCGCGGCGGCGGCGGCGTCCGGCGCCAATGCCATCCATCCCGGGTACGGCTTCCTGTCGGAGAACGCTGAGTTCGCGCGCGCCTGCGAGGCGGCCGGCCTCGTGTTCATCGGTCCGCCGGCGGACGCCATCGAGCTGATGGGGAACAAGCGGCAGGCGAAGCTGCGCATGCAGGCCGCGGACGTCCCGTGCATCCCGGGCTACGAGGCGGCCCGTCCCGGCGAGTCGCTGGAGGATGACGCCCTGGTGCGTGAGGGTGAGCGCATTGGCCTCCCCCTCATGGTGAAGGCTGCGGCGGGCGGTGGCGGGCGCGGCATGCGCCTCGTGCGCGAGCCGGGCGCGCTGCTCGAAGCCATCCGCTCCGCGCGTTCGGAGGCGACGAACGCCTTTGGCAGCGGCGAGCTCATCCTGGAGCGGGCCATCGAAGGCGCGCGCCACGTCGAGGTGCAGGTCTTCGCGGATGCGCATGGAAACGCCGTGCACCTGGGGGAGCGCGACTGCTCCATCCAGCGGCGGCACCAGAAGGTCATCGAGGAGAGCCCGTCCCCGGCGGTCACGCCGGAGCTTCGCGAGCGCATGGGCGCCGTGGCGGTGCAGGCCATCCGCTCCATCGGCTACCGGGGCGCGGGGACCATCGAGTTCCTCCTCTCGCCGGGCGGCGACTTCTTCTTCATGGAGATGAACACGCGCCTGCAGGTTGAACACCCGGTGACGGAGTTCGTGACGGGGCTCGACCTGGTGGAGTGGCAGTTGAGGGTCGCGGACGGCGAACCGCTCCCGCTGAAGCAGACGGAGATCCGCTTCCGTGGCCATGCCATCGAGGCGCGGTTGTGCGCGGAGGATCCGGCGCGCGGGTTTCTTCCCCAGACGGGCCGCCTCCTCGCGTGGGCGCCGCCGGAAGGGGAAGGCGTCCGCGTCGACCACGGGGTGCGCGAAGGGCAGGACATCACGCCGTTCTACGACTCCATGCAGGCGAAGCTCATCGCGTACGGGCCGGACCGGGAGACGGCGCGCGAGCGGTTGGCCCTCGCACTGCGGGAGCTGACGGTGTTCGGCGTCACGACGAACGCGACCTTCCTCCAGCACGTCCTCGCGCACGACGCGTTCCGCTCCGGCCGCTACAACACGGGCTTCGTCGCGGAGCACCTGTCCCCGGAGGCGCTGGGCACGCTCGGTCAGGCGTCCACGGAGGAGCAGGCCCTCCTGGCCGCCTTGCTCTTCCACGACGACGCGGCGGCGCTCCGCCAGCGGGCAGGCTTCGACACGGCGCTCGCGGGCTGGAGCAGCTCCTACGCCCTGCCGGTGCCCATCGTCCTGCACGACGGGGGCACGGAGTTCCGCGCCTCGGTCCGCCCCGTCACGCCGGAGGAGTACGAAGTGCGCATCGGCGATGCGCGCGTCGCGCTCCGCCTCCGCTCCCTGGGCGCCGAGCGGGCCGAGGTCGAGATTTCAGACCGGCGCCGCGCGGTCCGCTACCGGCGCGCGGGGGGAACGTTGTGGTGCTCGCTGGACGGCGTCACGCGCCAGCTCCGCGACGTCACCTTCCGCCTTCCTTCGGAGCGTGAGCGCGCCAGCGACGGCCGTGTCCGCGCGCCGATGGACGGCCGCATCATCCGGGTGAGCGCCGAGGTCGGCGCCACCGTGAAGCGTGGCGACGTGCTGGTGGTGCTCGAAGCGATGAAGATGGAGTCATCGCTCGCGGCGCCCACCGATGGGGTCGTCACGGCGGTGAACGTCGCCGTCGGAGCGCAGGTGCCGGCACGCCACGTCGTGGCGGTCGTCTCGCCGGACGCGAAGGAAGTCGCCGCCTGAGCGCGGGCCCCTGCCTGGATCGCGTTGAAACAGGCAGGGGAGACGGATGCTGAGCACCGGTACGGCTGACCAGCACGCCGCTTCCGAGACAGGGAGCCGCGATGCGTCCTTTGTCTGATGCTACTTGGGGTTGTTTCGCCAGGTTCCCTTGTGCCATTTCATGACGCCGAGCTGGGGGAGCGTGAAGTTGGCCTTCAGCGTTTCGAAGTCCCGTTTGTCGAGCGCGCTGACAGGCCAAATCTCAGCCAACAGCAGGTCATACACTTCCTGCCCCTGCTTGCGCCCCTCCAGGACCTCTTTCAGCATGCCCTTCTGTACGGAGAGGGTGATGAGATCTCCGATGACCGCATCCCGCTTGTTGGTGTCGAGCTTGTCAGGGGCCTTCAGCTTCAGCTCCGTCGCGTACTCCAGATAGGCTTCGAGGCTGGCACGGGCAATGGCGTTTCCCTGCTTCGCCCATGCCGCCCAGAAGTCCACGCTGGGCGTCATCAGCACCTTCCTGGAGGGGACGGTGTCCGATGACCATGGATTGGAGCCCACGTAGAAATCACGTCCCATTCCAATTCCGGCGAACTTGATGCCGAGGGTCGCGGACGTGAACTCGTGCATGGGAGTGACGACGCTGGCGGTATCGAAGCGCACGCCCTTGTACTTGCTGCGCACCATCTCGCTCATGGGGGCGGTGGTGGTGTCCAGGTAGTGGCCGCCAATCTGATACAAGAGGTAGAGCATCAGCACGTCCTTGACGGCGGAGAACGCGCGTTTGCTGGTCAGCCACTCAACCACGGGCGCAAGCAGTTCGAATCCGTTGTGTGGCAGGAGCGCGTGATTCATTCCGGCGTCGAGTCCACACACCTTGATCTGGGGCAGGGCCTCCGCGAAGGCCGTCGCGTGTTCAGCCTTGCACCAGAAATGGATCGCGACGGCCTTCCCGACGTGGGTCGCCATGGCGGTGATGCCTTCAAGCCCGCTCTGTGGAACGGGACCCCACCAGATGTAGTGCAGCCGGGGAGCCGTTTCGGCGGCTTGCTGCTCGGCATGGAGCTGTCGGGAGGTCTCGGCGAGCCGGGTGACGCGGCGGTGCGCCAGCGCGGTCTCCGACCTGTTGCCACGGGCATCGTCGAGGGCGACGATGATGTCGGGAAACTGGACGGTATTGCCCTGCCCCCGGATGTGATTGAAGACCCGGAAGCAGATGTCCTGATCGCTGTCGGTCCCGGCCGTGGTGAGAAGCACCTGTCGAACGATGAGGTTCAGCGGCTCGCCACGGATTCGCATTCGTGAACGGTAGTTTCCGCCGGGCAGGGATGCCAGGGCGTGACGCGCCGGACCCCTCGACGCCCCGCTCCACCCCCTGGCGGGGAGCCCACACCGCGCGCCGCGTCATGGCGGTCGCCACGCCAGAAGCGAAGGAGGCCGCATGCCCGCGTGCGCCTCAACCCCTCACCGGAAGGTGAAGGGCCGAGGCGCATCGGCTGAGTCCTCTCACGCCAGGTCGAACAGCAGGGCCTCCATGGGCTCGGAGGCGACGAGCACGAGGCTCGACTCATCCGTCACGGCGACGCCGTCGCCGGCCTTCAGCGCCACGCCGTTGAGCGTGCCCGCGCCCCGGGCCACCTGGAGCCAGGCGTGCCTGCCCTTGGGCAGCGTGTACTCCGCCTTCTCCCCCTTGCTCAGCAGCGTGCTGGACAGCAGCACGTCCTGGTGCACGGTGAGGCTGCCGTCGCGTGCATCGGGGCTCGCCACCACCCGCCAGCGGCCCTGACGGTCCTTCTCCGGGAAGAGCTTCTGCTCATATTCAGGCTTCAGGCCCTTCGTGTCGGGGATGATCCAGATCTGCAGGAAGTGGACGTCCTCGTTGGAGCCGTTCATCTCGCTGTGCATCACGCCCGTGCCGGCCGTCATGCGCTGCACTTCACCGGCGCGCAGCAGTCCATTGCCTCCCGTGCTGTCCCGGTGCGCGATGGCGCCGCTGAGCGGGTAGGTGATGATCTCCATGTCCCGGTGCGGATGCGTGTCGAAGCCTTCGCCAGACGTAACACGGTCCTCGTTGATGACGCGCAGGGAACGGAACCCCATGTGGTCGGGGTCGAAGTAGCTCGCGAACGAGAAGGTGTGATGGGAATCCAGCCAGCCGTGGTTGGCATGTCCGCGGGCTTCAGAGGGTCGAACGTTGATCATGGTGTGTGCTTCCTTTCGAGAAACACAATGCGCCCCCGGACCCCACCTGGCCAGACTCGAACCCCGGGACACATCGTTCCACCCATGGGACGAAACGCGGACACCGTCTCAGCGTTTCGCGCGCTTGCCTGACTCCTGACGCAGCGTGGGCCAGTGCTCGCGCAGCACCTCCACGAAGGCCATCACCTTGGGCACGTGGTGCCGCGTGGGCGGGTAGACGGCATGCACCGGCGCTCCGGCGGAGCTCCAGTCCGGCAGCACGCGCTGCAACCTCCCGGAGTCCAGGTCCTCCACGCAGTGCAGGCCGGGCAGGAGCGCGACCCCGGAGCCCGACAGCGTCACCGCATGCAGCATGTCCGGCTCGTTCACGACAAGCCGCCCGCTGACCTTGACCTCGACGGCCCGCCCCCCGGCGTGCAGCGTCCAGACGTTGCCTTGCAGCTCCGTGCCGAAGAGCAGGCAGTCATGCTTCGCCAGGTCCGCGGGCGTCTTGGGCAGGCCCTTCTTCTGGAGGTATTCCGGGGAGGCGACGACGACGCGCGCGAATTCTCCCAGCCGGCGCGCCATCAGCGAGGAGTCCGGCAGGCGCCCGGCCCGCACCGCCAGGTCGAAGCCTTCCTCCATCAGGTCCACCGCCCGGTCCGTGCACAGCAACTCCAACTGGACGTCCGGGTGGCGCTCCAGGAACGTGGACACCAGCGGCGCGAGGAAGTTGAGGGACAGCGGCGTCGTCACGCGCAGCAGCCCGTGGGGGCCGGCCTGGAGGCGCGTCACCGCCAGCTCCGCGGCTTCGGCTTCCGCGACGATGCGCTCGCAGTGCGCGTAGTACGCCCGGCCCACCTCCGTGAGGTGAAGCTGGCGCGTCGTGCGCTGCAACAACTGCGCGCCCACGCGTTCCTCCAGTTCGGACACCTTCCGGCTCACGGTGGACTTGGGCATGCGCAGCGCGCGCGCCGCCGCCGTGAAGCTGCCGGCCTGCACCACCCGGGCGAAGACGAGGAGTTCGTTGAGGTCCATGGCGCTTGGGGGACGCGGGCACTGTCCCAGGGGTGGAACAGTCCGTCCTGTTCGTCCCATCTAATCCGGATGCCCCCGGGCCGCTACCTTGCTCCTTGTCGAACACCCCTCCCGACGAAAAGGAACACGACCATGGCTCAGACCCTCTGGAACATCGACACGACGCACACGGGCATCCACTTCAGCGTGCGGCACATGGTGGTCGCGAAGGTGCGCGGCAGCTTCCAGAAGTTCAGCGGCACGCTGACGCTGGATGAGAAGGATCCGACGGCGTCCTCGGTGTCGGTGAGCATCGAGACGGCGAGCATCCACTCGGGCGTCGAGCAGCGCGACAACCACCTGCGCTCGCCGGACTTCTTCGACGCGGCGAAGTTCCCGGCCATCACCTTCCAGAGCACCAAGGTGGAGAAGGCGTCCGGTGACGGCCTGCGCGTGACGGGCAACCTCACCATCCGCGACATCACCCGCGAGGTCGTCCTGGAGGCCGAACAGCTCGGGGTGGCCAAGGATCCCTGGGGCAACACCAAGGCCGCCTTCGAGGCGAAGACGTCCATCCACCGCAGCGACTTCGGCCTGACGTGGAACCAAGCGCTGGAGGCGGGCGGCGTGCTGGTGGGCGAGAAGATTGAGATTGCCCTGGAGGTCCAGGCCGCCAAGGCCCAGGCGACCGAACAGGCCGCCTGAGCCGGATGCCACGACGGACTAGAAGTCGATGGACGTGAGCGTGAAGTGCACGTCGGATTCGACGCCCGAGCTGACGCTGGTGGCCGCCGGGCGCGCGATGTCCGTCGTGAAGCTCACGCCCGTGGGCGCCACCAGATCCACCTGGTAGTCGCCGGGCAGCAGGTACTTGAAGTCCGCCACGGCGACGGAGTTCGTGGCGAGCGTGAAGGGCATGGTTTCGCGGCTGCCGTCGGCGTTGATGAGCACCGCGGAGAAGCCGGACAACTGGGTCGTTCCCGGCATGGGGAACGACAGGCCGTCACCCAGTTGGAGGGTGACCTCCACGTTGCCGGAGAACCGCATGTCCGCGCCCTTGATGATGGGGCGCATGACCCACTTGCCGGAGTTGCCGGCCTCCTTGCCGAAGCTCTGCGCGACGTCGAAGTCCACCAGGATGACCTTCTGGTCGTCATCGCTGGTGATGGTGACGTCGGCGTCCTTGTCGAACTTCACCTTGAGGCCGGAGCTGCTGGCGCTCGGCATTTGCAGGTCGCCGTCCACCTGGGCGCCTTCGGGCAGGCCCTCGTAGTTGGCGGAGGTGGCGAAGATGCGGCTCTGACCGTCCTGCTTCACCTGGATGTAGCCGCCCGTGATGACGAAGCGCAGCTCCTTGTAGGTCCCCGCGGGCACCTCCGCGTCCGTCACCAGGTCCGCGGTGTCGTTGGCCAGGGTGAGCAGGTCGGTGGTGACGGGCTCGCTCAGCAGCACGACGTCTCCCTTGCCTTCTTCGCCTTCCACGCTGCCCTTCAGGTAGACCTTGGAGATGGTGACGACCGCCTTCTCGATGCCGTCACCCGGAGCGTCGGTCAGCTTCAGCGTGACGCGGGCCTTGTCTTCGCCGCAGGCGGCCAGCAGCAGCCCCGTGGCCAGAAGGAGGGAAGAGGTCAGTTGACGCAAGGAGGGCATGCAGGAGCCTTGGGAGAAGAGGGAGAACGCATCCAAGGACCCGCCCCGACCTGGAACGGCCACTTCCCACGGCCTATCGCGGGAACTCCGCGCAGGTGGCGAAGCGCGCTGGATCCGGCAGGCAGCGGCTGTCCTGGCACGTCAGCCCTTCCCCACACGCGGGCCCGCCGACGCCACAGGCCGCCACGCAGGCCATGAGGTCGCCGGGCACGTCCTCGCATTGCGTGGACGGGGCGCACTGCCAGGTGCCCTCGCACGTGGCACAGGCGGCCCCGGGGCCTTCGCAGCGCTGACCCCGGCAGGCGAGCGGCGCGGCGCACTGCGAGTCATCCACGCACCCCACGCACCGGCCGTTGGGCGCGCAATGGCTGTCATCATCACAGCCGGTCTCCGCGCAGCCCCTCTGGCCCCAGGCCTCCTCCGGAATCAGCTCCAGCTTCAAGGGCTTCTGTTCGCCGGGACCCACGCAGCCCTGGCCGACCGCGGTGGTGAAGTCGGGCGCGGAGACGCGCACGTCGTAGCAGCCGTCCGGCAGCGGCCCCACGCGGCGCTTGCCGCCATTGTCGAGCGGCAGCGCTTCGTAGGGCGTGCCCGCGACGGACAGCCGGGCCTCGATGACCTTGATGCTGCCCCGCGACTTCACCTTCACGGAGAGCATACCGGCCGGCTGGGGCGCGACGTCCGCCACCTCCACGGACTGGCCGCCCTGCACGGTGAGGGGCACGCGCGCGGCCTTGGTGGCCGTGGCGACGATGAAGAGCTCCCCCGGGCCCGCAGGTGCATCCTTCAGCGTGAACTGGCCGTCCGGCTCCACGGTGGCGCGCAGGCCGGGCGCGCCCACCAGGGACACCAGCGCGACGGCCGGGTCGAACTCCGTGAGCCGGCCGTGCACGGTGCCCACGCGGAACGGCGTGTTGTCCAGGTTGCCGCAGGCGCCCAGGCCCAACGCGAGCACGGGGCAGGTGAGCTTCAGGAGCAAGAGTGCGCGACGCATCAGAAGCGGTACCCCACGCCGGCGCTTCCGCCGATGAAGCCCACGGCCTGTCCCTGTCCGTCCACCACCACGTACGTCAGCATCCCGTGGCCCTGCGCGGTCAATTCCAGACGTTCGCCCAGGCGATAGGCCAGTCCGCCCACCACACCCGGGCTGACGGTGAAGTAGCGCTGGCCCCCAGAGAAGGCTTCCACTTCAAAGGACCTGCGAAGGTACAGCGCGGCCACACGCGGCCCCGCGAAGAGCGTCAGCCGCTCCCAGCGCCAGAGGTACGGCACCGCCACGCCCAGCGTGAGCGTGGTGTAGCCGAAGGGCACCTCGCTGCCGGGGGCCATCTGGAGCGTTTGCCGGCCCCGGCCCAGGCTTGCGTCCACCATCAGCCCCAGGTCCTGGAGCGGTGCGTCCTCCAACCGGAGCACCACGCCCACCTGGGGCGCGGCGGGCAGCAGCTCGCGGCGGCTCTTGCCGTCGGCGAACGACACCATCCCACCCACCAGCGACAGCGCGCGGCGAGGCAGGGCGTCCGACAGCAGGCGCTCCAGGGGCAGCCGTTCGCCCCGGGCCAGGTCCACCTCGCGCCGCACGAGGACCTCCGAGCCCTTGGTGAGCTCCACCGTGCGCTTGCCCGGAATCACCGCGGTGCCTCCGGGCAATTCCAGGCGCGACTCGCCGTCCACCTTGAGCGTGAAGCCGTCCAGGCGCGGGTTGTAGGAGAACATCTCCGGCTGGCCCGTCCGGTCGATGCGGCCCGCGAGGATGACCGGATCCGCGCCCACCTCCAGGATCTCCGCCGACGGTCGCTGCCGGCCCTCGGTGAAGGCGAAGGTGCGGCGGCGCGAATAGTCGTGGGCCTCCGTGGCGGTGACGGCGCCATCCGCGTTGCGGTCCGCGGCGCCGCCCAGGCCTTCGATGAGGAAGTACGTGTAGATGTCGTTGCGCAGGCCCGCGTCCTCGCGCGCCGTCTCGCCCCAGTCGCTCGCGGCGAACACCATGGAGGCGCGCGAGGACTCTTCCAGGGGTCGGGCGTAGAAGCCGGACTTGATGCCGGCCAGCTCCACCTCCAGCTCGCGGGGCAGAAGCGACTTGCCGCTGCCGCTGTGGCAGGTGGCCAACACCAGCAGTCGTCTGCGGCTGGGCAGTTGTTCGAACTGGGCCTTCAGCGCGTCCATGGAGAGCGCCGTCTGGGGGATGGCGCGAAACGCCGCATCGCGGGTGACGAGGTAGCGGGTGAGCTCCCCCCGGCCGTCGCGCGCGAGCGTGCCGTGCGCGGACAGGTACACCAGCACCACGTCATCGGGACGGGTGGCTTCGCGCCGCAACTGGCCCAGCGCCGCGAGGATGGCCTCCTTCGTCGTCTCCTCCGGACGGGTGAGGACGCGCACCTGATCGAAGTGGCCGCGCGTGGGATCCTTCAGCACGCGCGCCAGGTCGGTGGCGTCCTTGGCGGAGAAGCGCAGGGCGCGCCACTGCGGGTCGTCGAACGACGACACGCCCACGAGCAGCGCGAAGCGCCGGGGCGTGTACGCGCGCGACAGGTCCGCCGCGTCGAGCCGCAGCGGCACGAGCCCTCCCTTGTCCCCGGCCATGGCGGAAGGACCCGCGCAGGCGGTGAGGGTGGCGAACAGAAGGAGGAGGAGGCACCTCACGGTTGGCGCGAAGTCTGTCCTGACTGGACGCGCACGTCGAACCGCGCGACCGTTCCCGGGCGTGAATCCTCCGCCGCGTCCGTTCCCAGGGCCGTGAGCGCGTCCGCTTCCGAAGGGGGCTCCCAGGACGTGAAGGCCACCAGCATGAGGGACAGCGGGCCCTCGTCCGCTTCCAGGCTCACCCCTGCGAGCCCCTCCGGACCCTCCAGGTCGTGCGTGCCCGCCTGAAGGGGGAAGTGCCCCAGCAGCTCCGGCGGCTGGCCCGGCCGCTGCTGGTAGAGCAGCGCGGTACCGGATTCCGTGGCGTGGTAGCGCACGAGCAGCACCTCCTGCTTCGTGACGTCGGCGCCGGCATCCAGCCTGCGCAGCCCGCCGTCCAGGCCCCGGGCCACCACCGCCAGCTCCAGCGAGAGGCGACCTGTGCCCTTGAGGCCCTCCTCCTGGAAGGGTGCCGGACCCTGGACCGGGCCCTTCACGAGGGGCACCAGCACCACCAGCAGCACGGAGGCCGCGAGCGCTCCGGCCATCCACCCCCAGTACCTGCCCGGCGGCGCGGCGAAGCGCCGGGGCGGGGCAGGGCGGCGCAGGGGAACGACCTTCGATGCGTCGGCCTCCACTGTTTTCGCGGGGGCGAGCTGGAGGAGCACGGCATCCACGCGCCCGTCGAGCGGGTCCGTGTGGTTGGCGAGGAAGGCCTCGCAGAGCTCGCACGGCGAGGCCAGGTGTTCACGAAACCAGGCGACCGCGACCGGGTCCCGGTTCGCGAGGTCGCGCATCACGGCGGCATCCAGGTGTCTCATGTCTCAATCCCACCGTCCGGCGAGCACCCGTTGGAGGAGCTCCCGCTTGATGCGCCCTCGAAACCGCTCCAACCGCATCGTGATGGTGCTCTTGCCCACGCCCAACTGTTCAGCGATCTCCCGCGCGGACAACTGCCCCTCCAGATAGAAGAGCTGCACGGTCTTCTTCTCCTCGCCCTCGGGCAGCTCGGAGATGAGCTGCCGCACCACCGCGATGTCCCGCTCCACCTGGAGCGCCGGGGGCAGGGCCGGCACGGTTTCCGGTTCGGGATCCGCCAGCGCTTCTTCCATCCGCCGCAGGGCCGTGCGGCGCTCCAACTTCGTTCGCGCCCGGTTGCGCGCGATGGTCAGCAGCCAGGGCGTGAAGGCCCCGGCCTCCTTCAACCGGGGCAGCCCCCGGAACGCGCGGACGTAGGACTCCTGGAGGACGTCCTCCACCTCATCCGCATCCAATGTGCCGAAACCCGCGACCAGGCGTGCGACCAGGGGCCGCGTGCGGCGGTAAAGTTCACCGAAGGCGGACTCCTCCCCCTGCGTCGCCCGCCGAACCTCGTCCGCGAATGCGTCCGTCTCACCCACCTGTGTGAAAGACCCCCGTCGTGGCGAATCGGCCACAGGCCTTGATTCTGGAGCGGGCTACCATGGGCGGCCTCACCACCCACAGGAGGCTTTCACATGAGGCACGTGTTCGTTGCATTCGCGGCGATGGGCTTGCTTGCGACCGGATGTGGTTCGTCGGCGGGCAGCGAGGATTCCATGTCGGACACGGGGTCGGTGAAGCAGGAGATCACCCCCTGTCTGGCCAACTGCTACGCGGGCTGTACCGGGGGCACCGTGCCCGTGAACCAGTGCAAGGCGGAGTGCCGCGCGGAGTGCGCGGGCTCCTAAAGCCACCCGCGCCCGGGCGCGCTCGTGGCCCCCGGGCCCTGAAGCGCGAAGGCCCCTGGACGACACCGTCCGGGGGCCTTCTTCGTTCAACGCGGAGGTGTGGGACTTCAGCTCGCGAGCTTCGCCTTGAGCGTGATGTTCACGCCGGCGAGCGCCTTGGAGACGGGGCAGTTCTTCTTGGTCTCCTCGGCGATCTGCTGGAACCGGGCGTCATCGGTGCCCGGGACGGAGACCTCGGTGCTCAGCGCGATGGTGGTGATGGCGAAGCCTTCGCCCTGCTTGTCCAACTGCACGTCCGCGTTCGTCTTGATGCTGGTGGGCTTGAGGCCCGCCTTCTCCAGCCCCAGCGACAGGGCCATGGAGAAGCACCCGGAGAGCGCCGCGCCAATCAGCTCCTCGGGGTTGCTTCCCTGCTGACCTTCGAAGCGGGTACCGAGCGAGAAGGGGACTTCGGAGGCGTGGCCGGGCTTCATCGAACCCTTGCCGTCCTTCAGGCCACCGGTCCACTGCGCACTGCCCTTGCTGATTCCCATGGCGTTCGTCTCCTGGAAGAGGATCGCGGCAACCTACCGCGTCTGTATTTCCTGCCGCGCCGCAAGGTAGGGCGCGGGTCCCTGGCTGACAATTCCTGGCAGCACCCGACATCGGGTCGTCAACCCTTCGGGCGACAAGGTTTTCGAGACGGGGCTTGCGTGGTTCGCATCACTCTGCCGGACTGCGGGCGCGAGGCATTGTTGCCTCCATCACCTGGAGTCTCCCGCATGCGAAACATGATTCGCGCCCTGGTCCTGATGAGCGTCACCGTGGGCATCCTGTCGGCCTGTGGCCCCGCGTCGGAAGTGGATGAGGCGCCCGCCGCCGCCATCAGTGTGGACGCGCAGGTCGAGCAGGAGATTGGTGACACGCCGAACTGTGGACTGGATGGCCAGCTCCAGTCGCAGATCATCTGGGCCGCTGCCTGCAAGGCGTGTACGGAGGTGGGGGGTGACGGAAGCTGGCCCCGGGGCGCCTACGGCCGTCCGGGCAACCTCCACCAGCGCTGCTGCTGGGGCTCCTCGTGCCAGGGCTGGAAGCTGATCCGCCCGGTCTGCGAGACCTGCGAGTTGAACTGACGTGTTGTCGACGGGGGGCCGCGGCGTCGTGCCGCGGCCTCCTGTGCCTTCAGCGCCTGGCGGACACCTTCCACAGCGTGTTGCTGGCGTCGTCCGCGACCAGCAGCGCGCCGTCTGGCAGCACCGTGATGCCCACCGGGCGGCCGTGCACCTGGGCCTGGGCCGCGTCGGCGATGAAGCCGGTGAGGAAGTCCTCCGGCGGACCCGAGGGCTGGCCGTCCTGGAACGGCACGAAGACGACCTTGTAACCGGACAGCTCCGCGCGGTTCCACGAGCCGTGCTGTCCGATGAACGCACCGCCCTGGTACTTCTTCGGGAACGCCTGGCCTTCGTAGAACGCCAGCCCCAGCGACGCGGTGTGCGCGCCCAGGGGCACGTCCGGCACCCGCGTCTTCGCCACCAGGTCCGGCCGCTGACCGGACATGCGGGGATCCTCGTTCGCGCCGAAGTACGCGAAGGGCCAGCCGTAGAAGCCGCCGTCCTCCACGTGCGTGAGGTAGTCCGGCACCAGGTCCTCGCCCAGGTTGTCGCGCTCGTTCACCACCGTCCACAGCGCCCGGGTCCCCGGCGCCCAGCCCATGCCCACGGGGTTGCGCAGGCCGCTCGCGTAGATGCGCTCCCCGGTGCCGTCCGGGTTGAGCTCCAGGATGTTCGCGCGGCGCTCCTCTTCCTTGAGGCCGTGCTCGGCCACGTTGCTCGCCGAACCCACGGACACATAGAGCTTGGTGCCATCCGCGTTGGCCAGTAGGTTGCGCGTCCAGTGGTTGTTGTAGCCGCCCGCCGGCAGCTCCAGCAGCTTCGTGCCCTGGGCCTCGAGCTTCGTCGCCCCGGCGATGTACGGGTAGCGCCAGACGCCATCCGTGTTGGCCACGTAGAACTGGTCGCTCAGCAGCAGCATGCCCAGCGGCTGCTTCAGGTCCTCCAGGAAGACGTCGCGCGTTTCGGGCGTGCCGTCATGGTCGGCGTCGCGCAGGAGGGTGATGCGGTTGGCGCTGTTGCCCAGGTTCTGCGAGCGCACCTTGCCGGACTCGATGGCTTCCTTCTTGTCCTGCTCGTCCTTGAACTCGGAGCTGGCCTCGGCGACGAGCACGTCCCCGTTGGGCAGCACGTACGTCCAGCGCGGGTTGCGCAGGTCGCCCGCGAAGCGCGTCACGTCGAAGCCCGCGGGGGCCACGGGGCGCTTGCCCTCCGGCCAGCCGACGACCGAGCTGTAGCGCTTCACATCGAAGCTGGGATCCGGCGCGGGCAGGGCCTGTGCCTGTCCCGGGGCGGACGGGGACGGCGGAGGGGAGCGGTGCGCGCAGGCCGTCAGGAGCAGCGCGGCCGCCATGCAGGGCGGGCCTCGGAAGAATGGGGGCATGGGCTTCTTCCTCTAGGGAGAAGCCTCCCTCCCAGGCGATGACTGGATGCGGGGCGCCGCGCCCGGGTGTTGAGTTGTGGGAAGCCCGGGCATCTGCTGCTCAGCGCAGGACATGTGGCCCCGCTCGGGCGTGGCTCACGAGGCCTCGTGCTCCCGTGAGGGAATCTCTCCGGTCTCCGCCAGGCTCTTGAACCGGCGCAGGGCCTTCAGCGACTGCAGGGCCGGGATGCCGCTCAGTCGCTTCGCCAGGGCCTCGGCGAGCACTCCGCCCGGGGGCAGCAGCTCCAGGTGCAGCGTCACCTCCGTGCCCCCGTCCGTCGGGGCGGGCCGGAAGCGCACCCAGCCCTGGGTCGCCAGCGCGTTGCCATGCGTGGACTCCCAGCGGATGAACTCCGGCGGCCGGTCCTCCACGATGCGGGAGTCCCATTCCAGCGTGCGGCCCAGCGGTCCGTGCAGCTTCCAGTGCAGGCTGTCTTCGCCGGTCCGCGTGACTTCCGCGAAGTGGCCCATGATGCGGCCCAGCGTCTCCGGCATGCGCCACAGGCGGTACAACAGCTCCGCGGGCTGGCCCACCGTGAGGGTTCGTTCCACCTGGATGGCGCGGGCGGCCGGTGCATCCTCGGACGGTGATGCGTGGCGTATCAGCCGGTCACCGGCCGCGGGGCTTCGCCGCCGGGAGTGGAGCCCCTGGTAGAGCAGGGCGCCGCTGGCCAGGGCCACCACCGTGCCACCGAAGGACCGGCGTCTCAGTCCCAGTGACACGAGCGTGCCGGCGACCACCGTCGAAGCCGCTCGGCCCCAGTGGCCCGGAAGGAGGTCCTCCCGGGAGAGGGTGGCTTGGGGTCCGAGGTCCCGTGGGGCCTCTGTTCGTGAAATCCGCATGGGGTCCTCCCGCCCGGGCGCGCGTGGGGTGTGGCACGTTCGCCGGGCTCTTCCGGGGACGCTTGGGGCCGGGAGGTCCCAGGACAACTGGACGGGTGCGAGGGCCGCTGGAACTGGCTGCCCGGCGTGCTTCAGCGCGAGGGCGAAGCGGCTGGCGTGGCCGGCGTGCGCACGTGCTCGGGCCGGAAGCCCATGCCCACGATGCGCGCGGGGACGCGGCGCAGGGCGGGCACATGTTGGACGAGCCACAAGGGCAGGGGCAGCCCCTTGCGCGTCGACGGGGTTTGCAGCGCGGGGCCCAGCACGCGGTCCTGGATGAACACCTGGGCGCTCTGCGTGAGGCGCGTGGGCAGCTCCCGCCGCTGCTGGACCCGGCGCAGGTCCTGGGGTGTCACGCGGCCCTGGAGCAGGGGGGCGGCGAGCAGGTTGGCGGCGGCCACGGCGTCCTGCACGGCGAGGTTGATGCCCACGCCGCCCACGGGAGACATCGCATGCGCCGCGTCCCCGATGCACAGCAGGCCGGGCTGGTACCAGGTGCGCAGCCGGTCCACGCGCACGGTCAGCAGCTTCACGTCGTCCCAGCTTGAAATCTCATGGGCCCGGTCGGCCATGAAGGGGGCCAGTTGCGCGAAGTCGTTCTGGAAGGCCTCCAGGCCGCGCTGGCGCAGGCCTTCGAAGGCACCCTTGGCGATGACCCGGCCGCACTGCCACTGGTCGCCGCGGTTGATGAGGATGAAGATCTGACCGCGCTCGAAGCGGCCCATGGGTTGCGATGGGTCTCCCGGTTTGCGCGACACGCGGAACCAGAGCACGTCCATGGGCGCGCCCAGTTCGTCCACTTGCAGGCCGGAGTGCTTGCGCACGGTGGACGTGCGCCCGTCGGCGGCGACGACGAGCGGGGCGCGCACCTCCAGGGGGCCTTCGGGGGTCCGTGCCTGGACGCCGACCACCTGCCCCTTGTCGCGCAGCAGGTCCGTCACCTCCGTGCGCCGGTGCAGGTGGAAGCCCGGCCAGGCGGAGGCCTTGCGCGCGAGGAAGTCGAGCAGGTCCCACTGGGGCATGAACGCGATGTAGCGCGCGTGCGTGGGCAGGTGGCTGAAGTCTCCCACCTGCACGTCATGGGTGCCGTTCTGGAAGCGCAGCTCGGAGGCCTTGGTGTGGGGCAGGGCGAGCAGTTCCTCCAGCCATCCCAGCTCATGCATCAGCTCCAGGGTGGATGGGTGGATGGTGTCGCCGCGGAAGTCGCGCAGGAAGTCCGGGTGCTTCTCCAACACCGTGACGTCCACTCCGGCGCGCGAGAGCAACAGGCCCAGCATCATCCCCGCCGGGCCTCCTCCCGCGATGCAGCACTGCGTGGTGATGGTTCGCGCGGCCATGGTGTTCCCCCTGCCTGGAGTGAAGCGGGCAGGTGAATCCTAACCGCGTTCACATGCGCAAGGCGCGCGCGACGCGGATGGACAGTCAATCAGTAAAGGCCTTCCAGGAAATTGTGTATGCTACCCGCTCGCGTTGCCCCTTGAGAGCGGGTGCTCCCGTGCGCGCTCAGCGATGGCTGGCAGCGCGTCACCGTGCCTTGCGCACGAGGAGGCCCACCATGAAGCATGTTGTCGCGATGGTCGTTGGATGTGTGCTGTTTCTTGCGTGTGGTGTGCCCCAGGAGGAAGCGGCGTTGGAGTCCCTGGGCAGTCAGTCGTCCGCGTTGTGCAACACGTCGACCCCGTGCGCATACGGCCCGCCCCTCCAGTGCTCGGGCAACCTCTGTAGTTCCGTTTCGGGTGCCTCGGTCACCTGTGATGGCGTCACCGTCAACTGTGGAAGCGCCCCCGCGAGCGGATGTGTCATCAATGGCGTTGCGTACCCGGACGGTTCGGAAAACCCATCCAACTCCTGCCAGTGGTGCTACGCCAACATCAGCAATACGTCCTGGACCAACGCCGCGGACGGAGAGATCTCCACGTCCGTGTGCAAGAGGACTGGCACTTGGGGCTCCTGTGGGCTCAATGAGTGCCGGGGGTGGCCTTGTGATCCGGACGGAGCCGGAGAGGAATGCGTGGCAAGCTGCCGGAACGGTCAAACTGCCTGCGGCTTCGGTACCAACACCGGTAGCTGAGACCGACCCGGCGCCGCCAGGGGCCCGTGGGCTGTCCAACAACCCAGGCAGGCTGATTCCCTGACGCCGAACAATCGCTGCTCATGACATGTCCGGCAGAAGTCCCTTTGCCGGAATGTCTCTGCTGCTGACAGTGGTGGAGCTCATCAAGGTCGCTGGGCGCAAGGCGGTGGCCCTGCCCGCGGACATCCGCACCGAGGCCGCCTGCCGCAAGCTCGTTACCGACGCCGTGAGCAAGCTCGGGGGCCTGGACATCCCAACAACGCCGGTCGCCAGCAGAGCCAGGACTCCATCCTGGACATCACGACCGAGCCGTTCGACGCGACCGTGAAGACGAACCTCTACGCGATGTTCTGGATCACCAAGGCGGCCGTGCCGCACCTCGAGCCCGGGTCCGCCATCATCAACACCACGTCGGTGAACGCCTACGAACCGTCGGAGAACCTGCTCGACTACGCGATGACCAAGGGAGGGAGTACGATCTTCACCCAGGGGCTCGCCAAGCAACTGGCCAGGCAGGGCATCCGGGTGAATGGCGTCGCGCCGGCCCCCTCCTGGACGCCCAGTCCGGCCAGGACACGCCCATGGGCCGCCCCGGCCAGCCGGTGGAGATCGCCTCCGTCTACGTGGAGCTCGCGAGCGCCGAGGCGAGCTACACCACCGGGCAGATCCACGGGGCCTCGGGCGGTCGCGGGAACCCCTGACGACGGCCCCCGCTTTTCTGCCGGGCCTGGCGAATCAGGTCACATCGGGTCCACGGCACGTTAGGCTGTGGACCGCCGCTGTCCGGCGCCAGGAGACGCACCATGCCCAAGGGTCAAGAGAAGGCGAAGAAGGACAACAAGCCGAAGCTGTCCACGAAGGAGAAGCAGGAGAAGAAGAAGAAGGCCAAGGAAGAGAAGAAGAAGTAGCCCTGGCCCCGTGTCCCTGCGCGCCTCGCCGCACGACGGCAGCGCGTCAGGGGACGCAGCCGGGCTCGGCTGGACTCCAGTTCGAGCGGGAGTCCAGCGTCAGTTCCTGCCCCGCCACGGTGCCCGTCACGCCCCGGGCGGTGAGCCGGAACTCCTGCGCTGGCATCTCGCCCCAGACCTCGGCGCGGTAGATGAAGCGGCAGCCTGCGGTCCATGCGGCGTCGGGTACTGGCGCGCGGGAGCCGTCGAGGCAGGGCTCCGGGGAGAAGCCCACCGTGTCGGCCCGCTCCGAGTAGCGGTCGCGCTCCCCGAAATACGCCTTCTGGGCCGTGAAGAGCCCGCGCAGGTTGAGGGTCCCCTCGCACAGGGGCGCTGGCAGGGGCGCGCCCTCCGGCCTTCGCACGCCATGGCATTCCTCCAGGACCAGCTCGGGAGGCCACACGCGCAGGGGCTTCCCGCCCACGAAGCCATCCGTCATGGAGTACGTCAGCCCTTCGGCGATGCCGCCCACCCCCACCGCGCGCACGCTGTACGTGGTGTCGTCGGGCAGCGTGCCCGCCACCCTGACCGCGTAGCGGAAGTGGCATCCCGCGAGCCAGCCCGCGTCCGGGGTGGAGACCCGGCTCCCATCCGCACAGGCCGCGGGGACGGGGAGCAGGGCGAGGTCCTCCGTCCAACGGTCCTTCTCGCCAAAGAAGTTCCGTTGCCCCTCCATCACGCCGCGAAAGCCGAGGAGCGCCTCGCATCGCAGGCGCTCGTGCAGCTCCCGTGCGGTGCTGCTCGTCGCGGACGTCGCCGGGGCCGGTGCTTGGGGCCGCACCAGAGCAGGAGCGGGCCGCGAGGGCGTGGGGGACGCCGGCGCCAGGGGCTTCTCCGGACGCTCACAGCCGCCCAGCATGACGAGCGAGGACCCGATGACCGCGGCCCGGTAGGAAAGGCGTTTCACTCAGGACTCCTCGGGCTCAGGGATTGGCTTTGGATGGCACCCGGCACGCGGCATGGCCGAGGATGACGTCGCCGTCGACGGTGCTCGTCGGCGTGGGCGTCCAGCCGGCGGCGAGCCGGGCGTCCAGGATTTCATCGGCCTTCGGTTGGTGGTCCCACACGGAGACCGCGTTCACGCCGCCCAGTCACGTGGTGTCGAAGACGAGGTAGCGCTCGCCTTCCCAGTGCACCACCACGTCGTGGGTGAACTCGTCCTGCACCACCACCGCCGCCACGTCGCGCGGCGGCGTCCGGGCAAACCCCCAGCGCACCACGTCCTGGAGCAGCGTCAGCGGCCCAAGCTCCCGCTCCAACTGCGCGCGCTGGACGGGCAAGAGCCCGGAGTGGTCGGTCAGGGGCACCATGTCCGCAGCATACCCCTGGTGGACTAGGGGCTGTCCCTGATCTCCGGTCCGGAAATTCAACCTGGCGGATCGAACATCGGGGTTGGACCCGGCTTCGGGGGCAGCAGGAGGTTGCCAACCAGCGTCAGGCATGAGCAACGCGGGCTGTGCGCCGACATGAACTGAGCGATGCCGAGTGGAGCCGCATCGAGCCCCTGCTGGGCTCCCGCAGCGGCCCGCCCTCGAAGCGTGGGGACCGTGACTTCATCAACGCCGTCATCTGGCGCGTGAAGACGGGGGTGCAGTGGCGGGACCTGCCCGAGAGGTTCGGCCACTGGAAGACCGTCTACAACCGCTTCCGCCGCTGGGCGAAAACCGGGCGCTGGGAAGCCATCTTCAAAGCGCTGCGGCTCGACGTGAATGAGCTCGGCTCTCTGGCTGACGCCTCCGTCGTCCGGGCGCATCAGGACGCCTCGGGCGGAAAAGGGGGGCCCGAAGCAATGCTCTGGGGCGTTCTCGAGGGGGTTTTTCAACTGGAGTTACCCCAGTCAAATCGGACATCCTCTCGTGCAATGCCGCCGACCTCGCCGAGCGCGGCGTCATCGCGGTCAACCCGGTGAGCGGCTGGTGGAAGGACCAGCCTAAGCGCGAACGCAGCGAGCACGGCGTGTGCTACGCGCTGGTGGTCTTTATCGAGACGCCCGGCGTCGACACCGACATCTGGACGCCGGTCGCCACCCAGGTCGGCCTGCCGGTCGCCATTGAACCGTAACCTCGCGTCTTTGCTCGCGCGGATGCTGTCGCGCGCCTGAACACGTGTTGAGCCTGAGCGAAAAATCGTCTAAGCAGCGCGTGGCTCATATGGTCGAGAGGAGCGTGTCGTGTAAGGCTCCAACATGCCGCCCGGTCGCCCAGCTCGCTTGTCTCGCCGCTTTCTCCGAGTTCTGCCTATCGACGATTTGCGGCGAATCGTCGATCACTATGGTCTCCCGCGCGCTCGGACGCACGAGCAGATGGTCGTAGCGGCGATGACGCGTGTGGGACCCGATCTCACGAACTTGGTCAGCCACTCGGGGCCATTGACGTTGGCTGACTGGAACTTGGTCGCGACGAATCTCGGAGGTCAGGCGCGGCGCTCTTTCGAAGACCTGCAAGCCGAGTTGGCGTTTCGTCTCGATCCCGTCGCACAGGAGTTCGATCTCGACCAGACGGTGTCCGAGGTGCGCGAGGATGCCCGCGCTGTTCGTCGTTTGGCGACCCTGCTCAGGACTGATCCGAACTCGCTCCAAGCGCAGTTGCAGGCGACGCACGGGCGCACCTTGCTCGGAAACTACGTGAGCCAGCTCCGCTCCGAGAGCGCGACGGCGCTGGATAAGGAGGATGATGACGAGGAGGTTGGTGTAGACGTGGCGGAGAAGTCGCCCGGTCGTGCCGATCGCGCAGCACGCGACGACGCCTCGCCCGCGATGAGTCTCGGCGAACTGCTGCGACCGGCGCTGGCGGTCGTCGACGCCAGCTCGGGTTGGCCAACCAAGGGAACGCTCACCGTCGACAGTCAGACCTTCGACGTAGCCATCTATGCGCGCCGCATCGGCGGGAGTGCTCGGGGTCGCCACCTCGAACGCCGTTTCCAGAACCCGGCCCAGGGCACACCGATCATCGACGACCCGAACCGCCACGAGTTGCTGCTTGGTATCTGGCAGGAGCAGGGCCCCGGGCGGACCGTCATCGTCGCCTTCGATCCCTACCGCCGCATGGGTCGGACGACCCGGTTCTCGATGTTCATGCCTCTGTCGCTGCTCGAAGAGGCCGCCGACACCGGGTTCGCCACGCACGACAATACGTCGGGCGAGACGTTGTACGCGTTCCGGCCGGAGAACATCGACCGCTATGTGCAGGCGATGATTTCGGAAGGCATCTGGACGACGAGCAAGGCGAAGGCCGCCGAACACCAGGCCACGCCAACAACGACGACCGCCGCCACATGGTCGGTCGCCCATTCGAGTCAGCTCAACATCCGCCCACAGGTGGGGATGTACGCCGCGTTCGCGCGTCTCAACTACAAGCCTTGGTTCGCCCTTGCCGAGTTCATCGACAACTCGATCCAGAGCTTCCTCTCGAACAAACAGCGCCTCGCCGACGCCGGCCACGCAGGCCCGCTCGTGATCGACGTGAACATCGACGACAACGAGATCGCGATCACCGACCGCGCAGGTGGCATCGCCTGGGTGGACTTCCCGCGGGCCTTCTCACCGGCAACGCCACCTACCGATGCCACCGGCCTCAGCGAGTTCGGCCTTGGCATGAAGGCGGCAGCCTGCTGGTTTGCGAAGAAGTGGACCGTTCGCACCTCCGCGCTTGGTGAGCCGGTTCAGCGCACCGTGATCTTCAACATCCCGGCGATCATGCGCTCTGGGGCTGAGGTGCTCCCGATCGAGACGACCACGGCGAGAGAGAGCGACCACTTCACCGTCGTCACGCTCACTGACCTCAGGGTGCGCCCAAAGGGCCGCACCCTGGCGAAGATCAAAGATCACCTGCAGAGCATCTACCGCGTCCTCATAAACGAAGGCATCGTCAAGCTCCGTGTCACGACTGCGGGCAGCGTCGAAGAACTCTCCTACGACCCACCGAAACTGCTCGACGCCCCGTACTACAAGACTCGCAACGCGAGTTCGCGGCTCTGGCGCCAGACGTTCGACGTGGACTTCGGCGACCGTAAAGTCACGGGCTGGGTCGGCATCCTCGAGAAGGGTAGCCACGTCCACGCCGGCTTCAGCGTTTTCCGCCGACGTCGGCTCATCGAGGGCAGTGTTGGAGAAGCCTACAAGCCGTCCGCTCTTTTCGGCACTCCCAATAGCTTCGCGTCACAGCGTGTGATCGGCGAGATGTTCGTCGAGGGCTTCGACGTCTCGCACACGAAAGATGGCATCCAGTGGGGAGGCTACGAGGACGAACTCCTCGACAAGATTTGGCGACAGATCAACTCGCCTGACTGCCCGTTGCTCGACCAGGCCAACGGATACCGCGCGCGGAAGACGGCAGACCAACTTCCGAAGGACTTTGGCGCGAACGCGCTCGCAGATGCCTTCGAGGCCATCGCCGACGCCGGTACGAGCAAGGCCATCAGCGAAGTTGCCGCCACGCCTCCCGCCGCCGAGGTTGATCAGGCGTCGCCGTCGCCCGAGCCCAAGGCGGTGCTTCAGCAGCGCGAACACGTCCTCGTGCTGCCGTGGGAGGGCTCATCCATCAGGGTTGTGCTCCAACTCGTCCAGGACCAAGCGGCCGACTTCTTCGTCGCGGCCATCGAAAAGAGCGTAACTAGTGAGGAGGTTCTCACCGTTCGGCTCAATCTCGACCACCGATTCAGCATCGCGTTCATCAACGACAACGAGCAGGCGCTGCAGCCGATCCTGCGCATCTTGGCCGCCCTTGCGCTGTCGGAGCGCATGGCTCGCAAGAGCGGCATCAGCCATACCAGCATCGTGCGCAGCGGCGCGAACAAGATCCTCAACGCGCTCTCGGTGGAGCATTCCTAGTTCATGACAACGACCTTCGACGAAGCCCGTGTGATTGCCCCTGCCGGTAGTGAATGGTCGCCCGTGATCGGCGAGACCACGATCAGCCTCGGGCAGTATCTGGAGAGGATTGGCAAGCTCAAGACCCCTGAGGCCGTCACGCGGGTGCGCGACGACGCCCTGGCAATCGTGCGGAACTGCCGCCCGTTCACCAGCGCCACCGACGATACCCGAACGGGTCTCGCCATCGGCTACGTCCAAAGTGGCAAGACGATGTCGATGACCACGGTCAGCGCCCTCGCGCGAGACAACGGCTGCCGTATCATCATCCTGTTGGCCGGCGTGACGACCAACCTCCTGCAGCAGAACGCTGATCGATTTCAGAAGGACCTCCGCGAAGCGTCGGGGCGGCCATCCGCGTGGCGCATCCTTAACTCGGCCAAGGGGTTCGGCGAGCATGCGGTCAGAGATCTCCAGCGTGCTGCCGAGGACTGGCGCGATGGCTCGTTTCGGGAGGACGACAAGAAGACCCTGCTCTACTTGGTCCTGAAGAACCACGCCCACCTCGACGGACTCGCCTCGCTCCTCAGCAAGGTCGACTTGCGCGGCATCCCGGCGCTGATTCTCGATGATGAGGCGGATCAGGCAGGCCTCAATACGAAGCCGAACGCCGCCGAGGCATCAACCACCTACAAGCGCATCGCACGGGTTCGCGCGGCACTCCCAAACCACACCTACCTCCAGTACACGGCGACGCCGCAGGCACCGCTGCTGATTGCGCTGGATGACATGCTCTCCCCCGCATTCGCCGAACTCGTGCGCCCTGGCGATGGCTACACCGGCGGGCAGACGTTCTTTGGCGTCGACGCCAACCCCGCGCTCGTTCACGCCATCCCAGCTCACGACTTGGACGTCAGCGCAACTGAAGAACCGCCCGAAACGCTGCTCAGCGCGATGCGCGTCTTCTTTGTCGGCGCCGCCGTGGGAGGCCTTCGGAACCAGCCTCGTCCGATCTCGATGCTGATCCACCCGAGCCAGCGCCAGGACGACCACAAGCGCTACTTGGCGTGGGTGCAGGCGATCATCGGGAGGTGGACCACCGGCTTGCGGAGCCAAGACAGCGATGAGCGCACCGATACGCTCGCTGAGTTTCGCCCGGCCTACGATGAATTGCGCGCGATGGATTCAACGCTGCCCACCTTCGACGAGCTGGTCGTGCAGCTCCGGCGCTGCGTGAGCGACGTCCACCTGAGCGAGGTCAACTCGAGCAACGGCAACGACCAGGTCGATTGGGACAATGCCGAGACCCACATTCTTGTCGGTGGCGAAAAGCTCAACCGCGGTTTCACCGTCGAGGGGCTGACGGTCACGTACATGCCGCGCAGCGCGGGTGACTGGAACGCCGATACCATCCAACAGCGCGCCCGCTTCTTTGGCTACAAGCAGGCGTACCTCTCACTCTGCAGACTGTACCTGCACCCTGATGTCATTCACGCCTACCGGTCGTATGTTCGCCATGAGGAGGATGTGCGAACCCAGCTCGCGCAACATCGTGGTCGGCCGCTGCGGGAATGGCGACGAGCCTTCTTCCTCGACTCGCAGCTCAAGCCGACCCGCAAGAACGTCCTCGCCGACCCCTACTATCGGATCTCGGCCGACCATGAGTGGTTCTTGCAAGAGCAACCTCACCTTGATCCAGAGGCCTCCGCTCGCAACGGTGTGATGCTTCGGGAATTCGAAGCGGGCCTTGCCTTCGAGGCCGACGAGGCGTTCTTCAAACACCGGGTTGCGACGGCTCTGCTTGTTCCACTGTTCCGCGATGTGCTCCTCGCCTATCAGGTTCGCGGCGGCGACGTCGCGGACTGGTACGGGCAGCTCGTCACGCTGCGCGACATCTTGGACGACAACCCGGAAGCGCAGGTCCTGGTCATGCAGATGGACGCAGGCCATCCCCGTGTGCGAAGCGTGGATCCGAGAGCCGGTGCCATCAAGCTCCACCAGGGCCGGTCGTCAGCCACGGGCGAGGGGAAGTATCCCGGCGACGCGAAGATGCATGACACGACGTTCGTCACGCTCCAGATTCATTGGCTTCAGATTTCAAAGGTTCCCGACCTCAAGAGCCCGGTGCCGGCGATCGCCGTCCATATCCACACCAGGCTCCGCAAGGACGACGTCATCGCGCAGGGGCACTGATGGACCTCTGGAGCACATATCGCGCACTACCACGCCCCTCGCCTGAGGCTGCGTACACGATCGCGCATGGTGCCGGAGCGCTTCGCCTCGCGCGCAGTTCGGCCAATCAGCCGGCGCTCCTAATTGCGACCACTGGGAGCGGGCTAACCCCGCGACGGCTGGCGAACCTCACCTTCTCACCTCCGCTAGAGATGATTGTCGCCCGCGCCGATGGCGCTTCCGAACACGCGCGTTTCGCGGTACTCGTCTGCACCGCCGACGATGCCGAACTAGAGCGCTACTTCTGTCGGGTGGTCGGAGTATTCTTCGGCAACGTGGGCGACGGTTCCATCACTGCGCCTTCTGCTGAGGAAGTGGAGCGGACGCTCGACGGAATCACCACGCTGTTTAGCGCTTTGAACCGAGCGCCAAGGCAGTCGGTCCAAGGACTCTGGGCCGAACTCGCGATCATCGCGTGGGCCCGTGTACCAGAGGCTGCCATCTCGGCTTGGCACTCGGAACCAACCGAACTTCACGACTTCGCGATCGGATCACATCGGCTCGAGATCAAGTCCACGCTGACCAAGCTGCGCGAGCACCACTTCCAGCTCGACCAACTGAGCACTGCGATCACGGGCGAGACGGTCATCGCCTCGCTCATACTGCAGCAGACTCCGCACGGGGTGAGCGTGTTCGACCTCGTCGAACAGATTGGAATTCGAGTCGGTGACGAGGCTACCGCCCGGCTGGAGACCATCATCGCCGACTCTTTGGGGCGCGACTGGCCGGGTGCCGACGCCGATGACGTGCGCTTCGACCTCAATGCCACGAGACAGACCCTAAAATTGTATCGCGCCGTAGACGTTCCGACCGTGCCGCAACCGCTACCTGCAGGGATCAAGCGGGTGCAGTTCGTCGCTGACCTCTCGAACGCACACGAGTTGCCCCTCGACCAGGCCCGCGCACTCGCTCCGCTGTACGCCGACCTTTTGCCAGAGCTATTCGTAGGAGTACCCGCATGACCAAGCCCAAAGTCATCAGCCTGTTCTCGGGTGCCGGTGGTCTGGACTACGGCTTCGAGGCCGCCGGATTCGAGACCGCAGTCGCGCTGGAGATGGACCACGCGTGCTGCGAGACGCTGCGTGAAAATCGTCCGTCGTTGACCGTCATGGAGAGCGACATCCTGAAGGTCCGCGGCAAAGACGTGCTCAAGGCTGCCGGCCTGAAGATTGGCGAGGCGGATGTTCTGATCGGCGGGCCGCCGTGCCAACCCTTTTCGAAGGCGGGCTACTGGGCGCGAGGCGACGCTCTCCGGCTGAGCGACCCGCGTGCAGCAACACTCGCTGCCTACCTGCGCATGCTGGAGGAGACCAAGCCACGCGCGTTCCTGCTCGAGAACGTCGAAGGCCTCGCCTACCGGGGCAAAGATGAAGGACTGCGCCTGATCCTCGACGAGATCGAGGCGATCAATGGCCGCATCGGCACCAAGTACCGACCGGTGTTCCAAGTCGTCAACGCCGCGAGCTACGGCGTGCCGCAGCTTCGAAAACGCCTCATCATGGTTGGTGCGCGCGACGGCAAGATATTCAACGTCCCATCGCCAACCCATCGAGTCTCGGTCACCGAATCCGATCCTGTAGATGTGCATCTCGCGCCGCCGCACACCGCTTGGGATGCGCTTGGCGATCTCGTCCTTGCTCCCGAAGAAGACGTCGCCGCCACAGGGCACTGGGCCGACCTGTTGCCGTCGATCCCGGAGGGGTCAAACTACCTCTGGCACACTGACCGTGGTGGCGGCGTCCCCCTGTTCGGTTGGCGTCGCCGGTACTGGTCCTTCCTACTGAAGCTCGCGAAGAACCTGCCGTCGTGGACTGTTCAGGCACAGCCCGGCCCGGCTATCGGTCCGTTCCACTGGGACAACCGGCGCCTCTCGATGCGAGAACTCTGCCGGATTCAGACCTTCCCCGACGACGTCGTGGTACGCGGCAGCCGTCACGTGGTTCAGAAGCAGATCGGTAACGCCGTGCCCTCATTGCTGGCCGAGGTGTTTGCCCGGGCAATTGGCGCCCAACTTCTCGGCATGCGGTCTTCGGAGAAGCCGCTGCTGATGCCCCCGAGGCGAGAACCATCAGAAGCATCGCGACCTACGCGTCGGATTCCAGCGAAGTACAAGGTGCTGGTGGGCAATGACTCTGCTCACCCAGGGCCCGGTCAAGGTCGTGGCGCCCTTGAAGCACGCGGCGCTCGTCAGCCCTCTCTGCCAACGTGAGTGAGACAGTTCGTACCCGGTAGTTTAGTGTGCAGGGCGAGCCAAGCAGGGACGATGAATCCGGTGGTGAAAGAAGCTCGGGTTGGGGAGACCGAGGTGGTGGAGAAGGCGAAGCGTCGTCGCTTCACGGCGGAGGACAAGCGGCGCATCCTCGAGGATGCGGACCGGTGCACGAAGCCCGGTGAGGTGGGGCGCTGCTGCGTCTTGAGGGGTTGTACTCCTCGCTCTTGAGCGTGTGGCGACGACCGATTGAGAGCGCCGTGAGGTCGGAGGACTGGCGGCCCTGGCGCCCTCCAAGCGAGGCCCCCCGGCGAAGGTGGCCGAGCCAGGGGCCCGGAGAATCGCCGAATTGGAGAAGGAGCTGGCCCGCTCCCAGGCGCGGCTCAAACGCGCCGAGGCTCTACTGGAGTTCCAAAAAAAGTATCGGAAATCCTGGGAGTGGAACTGCCCAAGCAAGACGAGGAGCCCTGATGGACGCGGCACGCGAGGCCGTGGACGCGCTGGGAATCGCCGGTGTGCCAGGTGCTGGGCCTGCCGCGAGCCACCTTCTACGTCGGACTGCGGCCGAAGCAGGGGCCGGCCCGTGGACGCCGTCAGCCCCAGGCCTTGTCCCCCCAAGCCGCGGGCCGAGGTGCTCACCGTGCTGCATGAGCCGAGATTTGTGGATGCAGCGCCTGCGGAAGCCTACGCGCCACTGCTCGATGAAGGGCGCTACTGTGGCCACCGTCCTCGCCGCCTTCGCTGCGCACCCCGAGCGCTTCTCCCACGGCCCGCCGAAGGCCCAGGCCCTTCCGAACGCCGTCTGGATCAACAACCCCGCGCCGCACCCCACCTCACAGAGAGCTGCGCACTAATCTCTCCGTTTCACTGTCTCATTCACGTTGACAGGCTCCGCAGTCTCGTCATTGCGCGTCGGTCAGTTCGCCCCGGCTCATGCTCTCTCAACGCCGGGCGCCCTCGACCTATTTGCGGGCACGCTCTAACGGCCCAGCACGTCCAGCAGGATGACGTAGTGCAGGGCCGCCGCGGCGATGACCATCACGTGGAAGAGTTCGTGGTAGCCGAAGAACGCGGGCCTCGGGTCCGGCCACCGGCGCGCGTACACCACGGCGCCCACGGCGTAGAGCACGCCCTCGAAGATGAGCCAGCGGACCCGCACAGGCCCGATGACCCCCGACAGCCGCAGCATCACCGGCGTCGAAACGAGCCCCAGCGCGACGTAGAGCGCGGAGCGCAACCCCCGCGACGTGGAGATGCCCAGGAGCGTGAGCGTCGCGCCCGTGAGCGCCGCGCCCCACATCACCCAGAGCGACTGCCGGCTCCAGCCCCCCGCCAGGTCCAGCGTGGCCAGGGGCGTGAAGCTCCCCGCGATGAGGATGTAGATGGCCGCGTGGTCCAAGCGCCCCAGGCGCTGGTAGGTCGCGGGCGTCCAGGTGGGCCAGTGGTAGGTGCCACTCACGCCGAACATCAGGACCATGCTGAAGCCGAACGTCAGGTTGGCCCCGTACTGCACGCCCTGCACGGGGGCCCGCGCCATCTGGAGGCACGCCACCAGCGCCGCGATGAACGCGAGCATGTGTGACACGCCTCGCAGCCGGGGCTTCAACTCGTCCATGGGCTGCTCCTACTCCGGGCAGGTCATGGTTTCGTCAGCGAGCGGGTGAGCGCTTGCATCAGGGCGTCCAGGGGTGGGCACCCCCGCGCCCGGGTCCGTCCGATATCCGGCACACCCCGGCCTCGTGCCCGCCCTGACGTCAGGCGGCCTCCGGCTGCTGTTCGTCCAGCGTGCCGGACTTGAGCGCCTGGCTGGCGATCCCCGACATGCTCTCCGCCAGCGTCTGGACGGAGCGGGTGACGGTCTGCGTCTCCTCGACGACCTTCAGCGTGCGCCGCATCTGGCCGGACAGCTCCTGGATGGCCTGGGCAATCTGGTAGGTGCCCGTGTCCTGCTGGGCCACGGCTTCGGTGATCTGCCGCACGCTGCCGCTGGTGTCGCCGATGATGCCCGTGAGCTTCTGGAGCTGCGAGCCGGAGGTGCGCACCGCGTTCAGGCTGACCTGGACGCGCTGTTCGCCCTGCTCGCTCATCTTCGCCGTCTCCCGCATGGTCGCGCTCACGCCGTCGAGCACGTCGCGGATGCGCTGGGTGGCGCGGATGGACTGATCCGCCAGGCTGCGCATCTCCTTCGCCACCACGCTGAAGCCCTTGCCGCTGTCGCCGTTGCGCACCGCTTCGATGGCGGCGTTGATGGCCAGCATGTTGGATTGATCCGCCAGCGTCTTCACGTCGTCCACGATGCCGGACACCTCGCGCGTGCGCTGATCGAGCGCGAGGATGCGCGCGGCCATCTCCGACACCTCGGTGCGGATGGCCGCGAGGTCCAACAGCGTGCGGTCGATGGCCGCGCCACCTTCGCGTCCCACCCGCTCCGCGCTCTCCGCCGAGGCCGCGAGCAGGCGGGCCTTGTCGGCCGTCAGGTGCGAGCCCTGACGGATCTCCTGGACCGTCTGCTCCAGCTCCTGGAGCGCGGAGGCCTGACGGCTGATGCCTGCGGTCTGCTCCTCGCTGGTGGTGCGAAGCTGCTGCACGACGGCGGCGAGCTCATTCGCGCCATGGCCCATGCTCTGGGCCAGGGCCCGCACCTCCTTGCGCCGGGCATCCAGCAGCCGGGCGTGCTCCGCCAGCGAGCGCACCACCAGCGAGGAGCGGCGCGCCACGATGCCCACGAGCGACAGCGTGAGCGCGAGGAAGCCCCAGTGCACCTGGCTGTCGGTGGGCTCCATCAGCCCGAGCGTGGGCAGCGTGCTCAGCAGGAGGACGAAGGTGAGGACGCAGAGGCCGGCGACGAAGATGCGCGCATCCACGTCGCCCCGCCACGCCTGGACCGCCGCGACGCCGACGCAGAGCAGGAGGCCGGGGAGCGAATAGAGGATGAAGGCGGGCAGCAGCCGCCAGACGATGCCCAGGTCGATGAGCGCGAGCACGGCCTGGATGACGGCGGGAATCGTCACCACCGCCGCGAACCGGCGGAACCAGCGCAGCTTGTCCGGGCCCGCGGTGTCGGAGATGAACCACGCGAGTCCCGGGAGGACGGCGTAGGAGCCCAGCAGCGTGAGGACGCTGCCGCTGGCCTCCGACTTCCAGAGCGCGGTGGACAGGGTGCTGGCGCCCAGCAGGAGCATGCCCGAGCCCGAGGAGAAGACCGCGAGCGCGACGAGCAGCCGCTGCTGGCGGCGCAGGATGGCGGCGCCCAGGGACGTCAGGCCGATGGCCACCAGCAGCGTCCCCATGACGAAGGGCGCAAGGCCCCTGCGCGTCTCCGCCGCGAGCACCTCATGGAGCCCACCCACCCGGGCGTCGCGCGTGACGCCAATGGCCGGCCCGGTGCCCTGGATGCGCAGGAGCACATGCCGGCCCACGCTGGAGGGCGGCAGGGGCACCACGTGCCAGGCCATGTTCGCCATCGTCTCCTTCCCCTGGGGGGCCAGCTTCCCGCTCTTGTGGACGAGCTGCCCGCCGGCGTACGCCTCGAAGGCGTTGGCGACATTGCCGAGAAAGAGCGCTGGTTCGAGCCAGGGGCCCGCGGGCACCGGGATGCTCACCCAGAGCATCGTGCGGTCGCCCCGACCCGGCGGCTCCTTCAGCGCGGTCATGGGCTGCCAACCCTCCGTCGCTTCCGCCTGCGTCGCCCACGTGGGCACGCCGTCAGGCCCCAGCGGCGAATCCCCCCAGCGGAAGCGCCAGCCTTCGAGCGCGGGCACCGTCGTCGTCTGGGTCGGCTCCGCGTGCGCGGCGGGGGCCACCGCGAGGACCATAAGCAGCGCGGTGCCCAGGGCCGCCAGCCGTGAGACATTCGACGGCCGGATGTTCTTGTTGCGAGCGAACCCGCGATGGCGGTCGAGAACGAAAAGGCAGGATTGACCCATTTGAAACAGATGCTCTAGCGCCTGGGGGTCCTCTGTAAAATGGGTCCCTGATGCCTCGCCCGCCTTGCCTGCTGGCACGCCTCTCATGTCCCGAGGAGCAGCCCCTGGCGGGAGACAGCGGAGCAGGTCTGTAAAACATGTAACCGGCGTCTGGGTTTTTCATGTGACGCCTTGGCGTGAGGGTGTCTCACCGGGTTGTCTCACGCCGGCAATGGTTCTCTGACACGGCCGGTTCCCGGGCGTGCCCTGCGTCCAGGGGCGGTGGACCTGCTGCGTTGGGCGCGGGTGGCGCGAGCAGGGACGCGCAGGGGAGGAAGCAGGGGCTGTTGCTCCCCAGGCAACACCGCCGGTGCGCTCCACGCGGTAGCCTCTTCTTCACCGTGCGTGCTACCTCGCACGCCTTTCTCCAGGAGCCATCATGGTCGCCACGTCCGCCCGGCAGGGCACTCCGCACCGGGGCTGCACACTGAGCTGGTTCGTGGAAGGGGACGGACCTCCGGTGGTGATGATCCAGGGGGTGGGCATTGGCGCCGAGGGGTGGCGGCCCCAGGTGGAGGGCCTGGCGTCGCGGTTCGACTGCCTCTGCCTCGACAACCGGGGGTTCGGTGGCAGCCAGCCACCGGGCGAGCCGCTGACGGTGGAGTTGATGGCCGAGGACGTGCTCGCGTTGATGGACGCGCGGGGCTGGGCGAGCGCGCACGTGGTGGGGCACTCGTTGGGCGGGCTGGTGGCGCTGTACATCGCCCACCGGGTCCGGGAGCGGGTGCGCAGCCTGGCCCTGCTGTGCACGTTCGCGTCGGGCGCGGTGCCGACCCGGCTGACGCCGCGGATGCTCGCGATGGGACTGCGGACGCGGCTCGGGACGCGGCGCATGCGCCGGCATGCCTTCCTCCGCATGGTGCTGGCTCCCGGGGAACTGGCCCAGGCGGACCCGGACGCGCTCGCGCAGCAACTCGCGCCGCTGTTCGGCCATGACCTGGCGGATCAACCTCCCGTGGCGCTGCGACAGTTCCAGGCCATGGGCCGCGCGGATGCCACACCATTCCTGCGCGGGTTCTCGGGCCTGCCGACCCTGGTGGTGAGCGCCACGCATGATCCCATCGCGCCGCCTTCCGCCGGGCAGGCGCTGGCGGCGGGGATCCCGGGAGCCCGTTACGTGGAGGTGCCCAATGCCTCCCATGGCGTCACGTTGCGCTTCGCGGAGCAGGTCAACGCGCTCCTGCGTGAGCATCTGGACGGTGCGGAGGCCTTGAGGCAAGTGGAAGGTCTTGCAATGCCTACGTGACGATGGCACATCCAGAACACCCGCGCCCTGTCGGTAGGTTTGTGCCCGCAGTTGCTCTGAACAATGTGGAGACGACTGCGGCGGGGTGTTTCTGAGGTTGATTTGAATTCTTGGTTGTGCGGGCGAAGTCGAGCAAGTGTTCGGGGATGTCCGCTCAGTCGTGCGTGAATGTTGCCTGCGCCCTCGTAGAGCTTTCGAAGCAGAGAGATTAATTTTTCTATATCGGAGGATGCCTGATGTGTCTATTTTGGGCTTGCTTGGAGGCCGTGAATCAGGCCGCCTCGGGCAGAGACCGCACCGTCACGATGGGTGATGACGAGCGCCTCCAAAAGAAGCTCTTAAGCTGTTCGGCGCTCTAGAAACAGCCGTCCGGAGATTTCCTGCTCGCGGCAAGCGCATGGATTCTGCTTCCTCATCAGGAGTCTGTCTCTATCGTGGAGCGTGTAGGCTCCCAACAGAAACTTCGCAGAGGCCTCGGCAAAGGACGATTGCTGCTGCCCCCTGAAGAATCGAGTGCTTGGTGTGATGCGCGCTGACGTGCTGATGTTGTGCTTGGCTCTGCTAAGCACGGGATGTGCTGGGGTGGAGATGTCCTCCGGGCGGAAGGGGACTCGGGAACTTCGCCAGCGCTCGACTCCCGCAGCGATCGTCGTGGACGGGAGGTCACGGAACTCCGGGATGCAGGATGCCGATTCCGACGATGGGGGAGAAGAACATCTACGGAACCGGCGTCCGAAACGCCTGCCTCCGGGAACGGCGCTGATCGAACTCCGTTCCGGGGACATGTTTCGTCAGTACGTGGAGCTGGGTCTTCTGGATGTGGACTCCTTCGAAAAGCTCCTGGTGCGTGCGGGGTTGGACGACCTGGAGGAACTGCCCGTCCGCCGAAATCCCTTCACTCCCGAGGATGCAGTCGCGGTCCTGCGCGAACTGATGGCAAAGCCGATGACGTTGGGAACCTTCCCTCCGCGGATGGCGGCGGGCTTCCTCCTGCGCGAGGTATTGGCGCACGGTGAAGTATCACGCGAGGAAATGGCGCGCCGGGTGGCGCGCTTCGCTCGTGAACAGGTGGCGGTACTGCGGCCGGACGGCTACCTTGCGTGGGCCCTTGATGGAAGCACTCAGCAGAAGGTTGCCCCAGTCGTGTGGAAGGACGGGGTGTTCCGCGCGGGCTACTTCGAACTGGGGCGGTTCTACAGTGGCAAGGGCGGCGTCTTCCGCAGCGTCGATGCGCAACTGCGCGCCTCGGACTGGCGGCCCCTGGCCGAGGTGTACGATGACGCGGATGTCATCAACCGCTCCCTGGACGGCGCGGAGGATGCCTTCGTCGAAATGTACCATGCCGTGGGACAGCTTCTTTCCCATCCCATGGACAGCATCGCGGGACTTCGAGATCTGCCAATGGGAATGGCGGCGCTCCTCTCGTCCTCGCCCGAATATTGGGAACGCTTCCAGTACATGACCGCAGGCGAGCGGATCCGCGAGACGGCCCGGGTGATGACGAACGTCATCGCGCTCTGGGGCACGGCTTCTGCCTCCATTCGCACGGTGACACGCGCCCTGGCATGCGTGGACGCGACGGTGCCCGTGCTGTCGCTTTCCACGGACGGACTATTGGTTGTGGAGCGTATCGCGGTGCCGGTGGGCCGCTCGGCGGCGTTGCTGGGAGGAGGGCCTGGAGCCGGCATCATCCTGCAAAGGGTGGATGATGCAGTGGATTCGACCGTGGAGGCCGGTGGAGAATCGCCAGCTCCCTGGGCGGCGAGTGGGACTCCTGCGTACTCGTCCTTCAAATCCTTCAAACGGGCGATGGGTTCAGCGGGGGAGGGTAAGGAGTGGCACCACCTCGTGGAGCAGACGGACGGGAATGTGGCGCGCTTCGGGCCGAAGGCACTCCACAACCGCGAGAACATCCTCCCGCTCGACAAGTCTCTTCACTCACGCATCAGCGGCTACTATTCCTCAATCCAGCCATTCACACGAGGAAGGACCGTGCGCGACTGGTTGCGGCCACAATCGTTCGTGGAACAGAGAGAGTTCGGATTGAAGATGATGAGGGACCTCGGGGGCGCTCCTTGAAGCTCACGTCCATGCGTCGTGCATTGCCAAGCGAGTTGGAAGCCGCCTACGCGGAGGCTGCGGTCCGACAGGGGCGGGCTTCACTGGAAGGCGATTTCCGCACCGCGAACGCACAGCAGAAGACACTCGTGGCTGTTTGGGGGGAGCTGAGGACTCGTGGAGAAGAAGGCCAGGCCTCGCTCCTTCGGTTGTTGGACCACCAGGAACAAGATGTCCGGGTCTGGGCGGCCTCTCATGCCCTGTCGTTCGCGCCAGCTCGGGCTGAAGAAGTGCTTGAGCGCGCATGCCACGCATCCCCCAGTCCCTCCAGACTCAATGCGGAGATGACGCTCCGGGAGTGGCGAGCAGGGCGGTTGCCAGAGGATTGAGCTGCTTGCACGGCTGCTGGAACCGCAGATGATCAGGGGCCAGGGTGGGGCGGAATGCCCCGGATGGGGCATTCCGGGCACATCCCGGCCCCTCCGTCCGCCCGGACGGTGGGTGGCATGCGGAGTGCTGTGTCCTTCCTTCGGGAGGCCGAGGGAATGCCGAAGGCGCAACGAATCCTCATCACCGCGCTGCCCCTGCTGCTTTTGAGCGTGGCGGCATATGTACTGCACCGCGAGCTGTCTCATTTCCGGCGCGAGGATGTGACCGAGGGGCTCGCGGCCGTGACGACCGGACGCATCCTCCTGGCGCTGGCCTTCACCGTCGTGAACTACCTGGCCCTCACGCTGTACGACGTGCTGGCGCTGGGCCACGCGGGGCACCGGCTGCCCTACGCGCGCGTGGGGTTCACGTCGTTCGTGGGGTATGCCTTTGGACACAACCTGGGCGCTTCGTTCCTCAGCGGCGGCTCGGTCCGCTACCGCCTCTACTCCGCCTGGGGACTGAGCGCGCTGGATGTCGCGAAGGTGTCCGCCTTCAACGCGCTCACGTTCTGGCTGGGATTGGCCGCGGTCACCGGCACGTCGTTGCTCGTCGAGGGGGGTGGTGGCGTGCTGCCCCTCTCACCCCTCCTGGCGCGGGGGCTGGGCGTGGCCCTGTGGCTGCTGCTCGCGGGTTACTTCGCGGCCTGCGCCCTCGTCCGCCGACCGTTGCGCGTGCGCGGGCTGGAGTGGACCCTCCCGACCCCCGCGCGGGCCCTGGCGCAGCTTGCGGTGTCATGCGGAGACTGGGTGCTCGCGGCGTCTGTGTTGTGGGTGCTGCTGCCTTCGGACAGTGGGGTGTCGCTGCCGTCGCTCACCGCGTTGTTCGCGCTGGCGCAGCTCGCGGGCATCGCCAGCCAGGTGCCCGCGGGCCTGGGCGTCTTCGAGACCGTGATGCTGTCGGCGCTCACGCCCCGGGTCCCGGCGCCCCAGGTGGTGGGCGTGCTGCTCATCTACCGGCTCGTCTACTACCTGATGCCCTTCACCGTGGCGGCGCTGCTGCTCGCGGGCCATGAGCTGCTCCAGCGACGTCACCACCTCACCCGGTGGGCGAAGGCGGTGCACAGCTCGTTCGCGCCCGTGGTGCCCTGGGCCGCGTCGGCGGTCGCCTTCGTCGCGGGCGCGGTGCTGCTGTTCTCCGGCGCGACCCCGGCGGAAGCGGAGCGGCTGGCGGTGCTGCGCAGGCTGGTGCCGCTGTCGCTGCTGGAAGTGTCGCACCTGCTGGGCAGTCTGGTGGGGCTCGCGCTGCTGCTGCTCGCGCGAGGACTCCAGCGGCGCCTGGACGCGGCCTATGTGCTGACACAGGTGCTGCTGGTGGCGGGCGCCGTGTTCTCCGTGGTGAAGGGCGTGGACTACGAGGAGGCGTCGCTGCTGCTCGTCCTGGCCGCGGCACTGGCCCCGTTCCATCAACAGTTCTACCGACACACCTCGCTCTTCGCGGAGGCCTTCAGCCCCGGGTGGCTCCTGGCCACGGTGGCGGTGGTGGGCGCGTCGGTGTGGCTGGGGTTCTTTTCCTACCGCCATGTCGACTACAGCCATGACCTCTGGTGGCGCTTCACCTTCTCCGGCGACGCGCCGCGCTTCCTTCGCGCCAGCGTGGGCGTGCTGGGTGCCACGGCCCTCTTCGGACTGGCCGCGCTGCTGCGTCCCGCCGGGCCGCGCACGCACCCTCCCACGCCCGAGGAGCTCCAGCGCGTGCGGCCCCTGGTGGCGAGCGCGTCGGAGTCCATGGCCTCGCTGGCCCTGGTAGGGGACAAGTCCCTGCTGCTCAACGAGGAGGGCTCCGCGTTCCTCATGTACGGCGTGTCCGGCCGCGCGTGGGTGTCCATGGGCGACCCGGTGGGCCCGGATGAAGCCGCGACCGAGCTGGCGTGGCGCTTCCGCGAACTGGCGGACCGTCACCATGGCTGGGCGTGCTTCTACCAGGTGGGCCCGGGCGCGCTGCCTCGCTACCTGGACCTGGGGCTGACGCTGCTCAAGCTGGGCGAGGAGGCCACGGTGCCGCTCGCGGACTTCTGCCTGGAGGGCCCGGAGCGCCGGGGGCTGCGCCATGGCGTGCGCCGGATGGAGCGCGAGGGCTGGACCTTCGAGGTGAAGCCCCGCGAGGCCGTTCCGGAATGGATGCCCCGACTCCAGGCCATCTCCGACGCGTGGCTCGCGGAGAAGCACACGCGCGAGAAGGGCTTCAGCCTGGGCTGGTTCTCCCCGCGCTACCTGGAGCAGGGCCCCGTGGCCGTGGTGTTCAAGGACGGCGTCCTTACGGGCTTCGCCAACGTGTGGGCCCCGGACACGAAGGAGGAGCTGAGCGTGGACCTCATGCGCTACGTGCCGGGCAGTCCGCACGGCGCCATGGACTATCTCTTCACGTCGCTCATGCTGTGGGGGCGCGAGCAGGGCTTCCGCCGCTTCAACCTGGGCATGGCGCCCTTCAGCGGCTTCGAGGAGCGCACGCTCGCACCGGTGTGGAACCGGCTGGGCGCGCTCGTCTTCCGGCACGGCGAGCACTTCTACAACTTCCAGGGCCTGCGCCAGTACAAGGAGAAATTCCGCCCGGAGTGGGCGCCGCGCTACCTGGCCTCGCCAGGAGGGCTGGCGCTTCCAGGCGTGCTCACGGGCGTGGCGTCGCTGGTGTCTCGCGGGCTGGGTGGGGTGGTGGCGCGATGAAACACCGTGCAGGCTGGTTCGTGGTGGGCGCGGTGATGGCGTTGTCCCTCGCGCTCATTCCGTGGGCTCGCACCTGTGCCTCGCCCACCGCGCCAGGAGTCGAGTCGTCGCATTCCGATGGAGAGGTGGCTTCCACCGCCCAGGCACCCGCCGCGCCTCGGGTGGAGACCTTGCATCCCGGAGGTCGCTTCGGCCACGTCACGGTGGTGACTCCCTCCGGGACGCCCTCGACGGTGGCGCTGCTGCTGGCGGACGGGCCCGCGGATCAGGGCCGGGGCGCGGAGCTGTCCCTGGTGTTGGCCTCGCACGGTGCGCTGGTGCTCGCGGTGGATGCGAACGCGTACCTGCGCGCGCTGGAGAAAGGCGGACGCTGTGCGTATCCGGCCGGCGACCTGGAGGTGCTCAGCCAGGGCTATCAGCAACACGCGAAGCTGCCCGAATACCTGCACCCCATCCTCGTAGGCGATGGCACGGGCGCGGCGCTGGCCTACGCCGCGCTGGCCCAGGCTCCTCCGGGGACGTTCCGGGGGGCGGTGAGCGTGGACTTCACTCCGGAGCTTCCGACGTCCGCGGCCTTCTGTCCGGGCTCGGGCCTCGTGCGCTCCCGCGCCGACAAAGGCACCCATGAAAGGCTCTCCCCGGCACGGGTGCTGACCGAGCCCTGGGTGCTGCTCGTCGCGGACCACGACCCCGCCCACCGCGCGAAGGCCGCGAAGGACTTCACCCGCACGCTCGAGTCCGGGCGCGTGGTGACGGTGCCCGGTCCCGGCCTGCGCCACATGCCCGTGTCCGTATGGCAGGTCCCGCTGCTGGCCGCATACGCCGCCGCGGGCGTGCCGCTCTCCGCCGAGCAGCTTCCTCCCGTCACCGCCCACCCCCTGCCGGACGCAGGGACCGGCGCGCTCGCGGGGGACACATCCGTGGAGGGCCTGCCCCTGGTGGAGGTCCCGTCGATGGCCCAGACCCAGGGCGACACGCTGGCGCTCATCGTCACCGGAGACGGCGGCTGGGCGAGCCTGGACCAGGCCATGTCCGAGTCCCTGGCCGCGAAGGGAATCCCTGTCATCGGCTTCAACTCGCTGCGCTACTTCTGGAAGCGCCGCACGCCGGAAGAGACGTCCGCGGACGTGGCCCGCGTGCTGCGGCACTTCCTGGCCGCGTGGGGCAAGCAGCGCGTGGTGCTGCTGGGCTACTCGCGCGGCGCGGACGTGGTGCCGGCCATCGCCTCGCGCCTTCCGGTGGACCTGCGTGGCCGGGTGCGGCTGCTCGCGCTGCTCGCGCCTGGAAGGCAGGCGGAGTTCGAGGTGCACGTCACCGACATCTTCGGCGGAAGGGGCCGCCCCACGCACCCGGTGCTCCCGGACGTGCAGGCCCTGAAGGGAACGCCCGTGCTCTGCCTCTACGGCGACGAGGAGCTGGCCGACAGCCTCTGTCCCTCCCTCTCCGACGTGCCCGGCGTCCGCGCGGAAATGCTCAAGGGTGGACACCACTTCGATGGGGACTACGCGGGCCTCGCGCGCCTCGTGCTCGGGGCGCTCGGTATGGCTTCTCCCTGATGCTCCCGGGTCGCAGACCTTCGTCGGATGGAGGACGGGTGTCTGTCTTTGGAAGGTGATGCATTGACTTGCATCGGTTGAACCTCTACTTCGCATCCGCCCGTTCCTGGTGAGCGGGCCTCTGGGGGGTTCAAACCATGGTCAAACAGTCCGCACCCGTCGTCAGCACGGTCGAAGGGCAGCTTCGTGGCACCGCGGAAGAGGGTGTGTTTGCCTACAAGGGCATTCCCTACGCCCAGCCCCCCGTGGGGGATTTGCGCTGGCGCGCCCCCAAGGCGGTCGTCCCCTGGAAGCACATCCGTGAGGCGACTGCCTTTGGCAATGCGTCGCTCCAGTCGCGCGAGGCCTGCATCGAAGGCGGAGGTGGCGACCCGGGTACCCTCAGCGAGGACTGCCTCTACCTCAACGTCTGGACGCCCCGCGTGGACGCCCAGGCGAAGCTCCCCGTCATCTTGTGGATCCACGGCGGCGCGTTCGTCATTGGCGCCGGAGGCCTGCCGCCGTACGACGGCGTGCCGCTGGCCTCCCGCGATGCCGTCTTCGTCACGTTCAACTACCGCCTGGGCCACCTGGGCTTCTTCGCCCATCCCGCCCTGGAGGCGGAGCGCAAGCAGGGCCCGGCGAACTTCGGCCTCCTGGATCAGTTGGCGGCGCTCCAGTGGGTGAACCGCAACATCGAGCGTTTCGGCGGCGATCCCAGCCGCGTCACCCTCGTGGGCCAGTCCGCTGGCGGCAAGAGCGTGCTGTCGCTGTTCTGCATGGAGCAGGCGCGCCCGTACTTCCACCGGGGCGTGGCGCTCAGCGTGTACGGGCTGGATGAGGTCCCCCTGGAGCAGGCGCTGCTGAGGGGTGGGGCCCTGACGCGGGGCATGGGCGTCCCGGACGCCGAGGCGACGCCCGCGCGTCTGCGCGCGCTGCCCGCGGAGGAGTTCTGGAAGCAGCCCGCGGAGACGTCCACCGCGCCCGTGGCCATCAGCGGCGACTCCGTGCTGCCGCAGTCCATCCTGGCCACGTTCCAGGCCGAGCAGCAGGCGCGCGTGCCCCTCATCCTGGGGAGCACCAACGACGACGTCAGCGTGATGGAGGCCTTCGGGCGCGACCCGATGGAGATCCTCCAGGCCCTGCGCGACAAGGGCGTCCCCATCAAGCTGCTCTACCCGGGCGTGAACGACGACGTGGAGCTGGCGCGCCAGGTGTGCCGCGACATCCTCTTCACCCTCATCCCCCGGCAGATCGCGGACCTGCACTCGAAGGCGTCCCACGTGTGGCGCTGCTACTTCGAATACACCGCCACGCGGCTGCGCGAAGAGCGGCCCCACGGCGTCCGCCACGGCGAGGAGATTCCCTACTTCCTCGAAACGGCGGACCGGTGCTCGCCCACGCAGGAGATCATCAGCGACGAGGACCGCTCCTACGCCCGCCAGGTGAGTGGCTGGCTCATCGACTTCGCCAGGACGGCGGCGCCCGCGTCCGCGTCGGAATGGCCCCGCCATGAGAAGGGCAAGGACTTCCTGATGCGCGCGCAGCAGCCGCCGAAGGTCGAAGAGAACTTCATGCTGCTGCGGCTCAACGCCTTCCTGCTCGCGAGCGCCATCATCAACGGCACCGACGGCGCGCCCTCCGACCAGCGCTCCGGGCGTTCCCCGACGGAGCCCAAGCGGTCCAAGCCCGTGGGCACGCGGCCGTAGTCCACGGACCGCGCGAAGTCGTCACGGGGGCCGGGGCGCGAAAGGGCGCCCGGGCCCCGTCGTTCCCGCTACGTGCTGAAGAGCACCAGCACGAAGGTGTTCGACTGAGGCAGGTGGAACACGGTGCCCTGGCGCAGCGAGCCCTTGAAGAAGGGCGTCGCCTCATAGGCGGTGGCCTGCTTCAGGGCCTCGCGGGTGGCTTCCGGCAGCCAGCCACCGTCGTCCACCTTCACCGTCAGCCGCGTGGCCTTCAGCGTGGGCAGCAGGGCCTGGGCCTCCGCGGCCGGGTACTCCAACACGGCGATGAGCTGCGTGTCGCTGGGCCCCAGCCCGCCCTGGATGCCGCGCAGGGACTTGCGCCACTGCACCGCCTGGGGACGGCGCGGCAGCGCGACGCTCTTCTCCAACGTCTCCAGGTCCGTCCCCGTCTTGGCGGCCGGTGCGGCCGTTTCCGTCGTCATGGATTCACTCCCGGCAGCGGGCTTGTCACAGGCGAGCGAAACACACCCCAGCAGCAGGGTGGAAGCGAGCGCGCGGCTAACGGCCGCCAATGGGACGCGACACCGCATTCTCGGGGCTCCCCTGGGTCCAGGTGACATGACGCTGGAGCTCAGCACGGTTGGTGTACTGGTGGCCCAGGCCCGTCTGCTCGAAGCGGCCGTTGTCCGCGTCCGGCGTGCCGGTGGCGATGTCCGCCTGGTCCGGGTTGAAGTTGTAGCGGTCCTCCGCGTGCAGCGTCATGTCCATCTCGAAGCGCGGCTTGCCGCCCGGCTGCTCCGGGGGATAGACGGTGACGGTGGCGCTGTTCCAGATGGAGTGGCCGCCAATGGCCTTCTGCCAGTTCTCCGTCTCCGGGTACGGGAACTGCTCGCTGGAGCCCACGCCAATCGGCGAGCCGGTGATCTGGAACGTCACCGGCTTGCCGGCGAGCGACGGATCATTGGCGACCAACTGGTTGTAGTACGCCTCCGCGCCCTGCTGCGTGTCGCGGGTGGAGTTGGTGAGCACCGCCTGGCCGGACGGGTCCGTGGACACGAAGCGCTCGTAGCTGAACTGCGAGTCCTTCCCGCCGCCGTGCAGGAAGTGGTCGTACGCGTCCAGCCCGTCCGGGATGTCGTTGTGCGGCACGCCCGGCACGCCCTGGAGGGCGCGGGCCCCGCGCAGCTTCACTTCCCACTCGGCCAGCGCCGCGTAGTCGCTCAGACCCGGGCTCTGCGTGGCGATGGGGTTCGGATCGTCGGGGTCGTTGGGGTTCTGCAGGAAGCCGTTGTCGTGGTGGATGGCCGGCCGCTGCGGAGGACCCGACTGGTACGTGGCCACCGTGTCGGTCGTCGCCACCGGGGTTCCGGCCGTCCCCACCGGGGTGGGCGTGGCCACCGGCGCGGGCGAACCCAGCGCGGGGCCTCCCCGGCGGCTCGCGGGCGCGGATTCAAAGGTGTCGGAGGTGCGGCGGGAGCCACTG
>NZ_RAVZ01000120.1 GCF_003611635.1 Corallococcus terminator
GGGTGTTGCCGGCGGCGGGGAAGGGCGTCGGCAAATGAGCGCGTCGGAGGCCCTGCCTGTGTCCTCCGCGCGCCCGGTGCCTTCGCGGCTCCCGGGCGTGCGGCCCTGGGTGACGCTGAGCCTGGTGCTGGCGCTGGTGGCGCTCGCGTCGCTGGCGGTAGGGACGGTGCCGGTGCCTCCGGCCGCCATCTTCGGCAGCCTGTGGGAGGCGCTGGGGCTGGGCGAGGCCTCCCAACGGCTGGAGCCGACGCAGCGCGCGGTGCTGTTCACGCTCCGCCTGCCGCGCGTGGTGCTGGGCATGATGGTGGGCGCGGTGCTGGCGACGACGGGCGCCGCGCTGCAAGCGCTCTTCCGCAATCCGCTGGTGGAGCCGGGCCTGCTGGGCACCTCCAGCGGCGCGGCGCTGGGCGCGGTGCTGGCCATCGTGCTGGACGTGACGCTGGGCACGAACATGGGCCCGCTGCGCATGCTGGTGGTGCCGGGCGCGGCCTTCCTGGGAGCCCTGGGCGCGACGTTGCTGGCCCAGCGGCTGGGCACGGGCGGCGGTCGGACGGACACGCCGCGCATGTTGCTGTCGGGCGTGGCGGTGAGCGCGGGGGCGTTCGCGGGGATGGGACTCCTGACCCACGCGGCCTCGGACGCGCAGCTTCGCTCCATCACCTTCTGGAGCCTGGGCAGCCTGGGTGGCGCGTCATGGGAGACGGTGGGCGCCGCGGCGGTGCCCCTGCTGCTAACGCTGGGGCTGGTGCTGCGCGAGGCGCGAGCGCTCAACCTGGTGCTCCTGGGCGAGCGCGAGGCGTACCACCTGGGCGTGGACGTGGAGCGCCTCAAGCGCCGGCTCATCCTCTCCGCGGCGCTGGGCGTGGGGGCGGCGGTGGCCTTCACGGGGATGATTGGCTTCGTGGGCCTGATGGTGCCCGCGCTGCTGCGTATGGCGCTGGGGCCGGACCACCGGCGGTTGCTGGCGGCGTCCGCGCTGACAGGGGCGTCGCTGTTGCTCGCGTCCGACCTGCTCTCGCGCACCCTGGCCGCGCCGTCGGAGCTGCCGGTGGGCGCGCTCACCTCCGTGCTGGGCGTGCCGGCCTTCATCGCGCTCCTGTCTCGCAGGGGGACGGCATGAGCGTGGAGTCACCTTCGCGGGAGCAGGACTCCGAGGCGGGTGTCCCGGTCGAACGCATGGGCGCCCCGCCTGGGGAGCGTTCAGAGGCTCGCGACGGGGACTCGACCGTCGTCACGGGCGCACCGACTGGCATCAAGCGTTTCATGCAATGGATCCGCGTGCGTCCGGCGGCACGTGACCTGGACCCGACCTTCTTCACGGGCGCACCGGCGGGCATCACCCGCTCCGGACAGAGGGCCCGCGTGAGTCCGGAGGCTCGTGACACGACGCCCGTGGCGGGCATCGCGCGCTCCACGCAGAGGGAGCGCGTGACGTCGGGAGCTCCTGAGGCGGAGCTGGCCTCCGTCCGGGCGTGCCGCCCTCCCCAACGCATGCGGCGCGCCAGGAGGCGGTATGAGCCTTGAGGCACGCGACGTGGAGGTGTGGCGCGGACGTGGGCGCGTGGCGGGGCCGCTGTCGCTGGAGGTGAGGCCCGGCGAGGTGCTGGCGGTGGTGGGCCCCAACGGCGCGGGCAAGTCCTCGCTGCTGTCCGCGCTGTCGGGCGAGCTGCGCTGCAAGGCCGGCGAGGTGTTCCTGGAAGGCCGCGCGTTGCACCAGTGGCCCCTGCTGGAACGCGCGCAGCGGCTGGGCGTGCTGCTCCAGGAGTCCTCGCTGGGCTTCGGCTTCACCGCGCTGGAAGTGGCGGTGCTGGGGCGCAGTCCGCACGCAAGGCGCGGCGGTGAAGCGTCCGACGTGGAGGTGGCCCGCGCCGCGCTGGATGCCACGGACACGCAGCACCTGGCCTCGCGCGCGTACACCACGCTGTCGGGCGGCGAGCGGCAACGCGTGCAGTTGGCGCGCGTGCTGGCCCAGTTGTGGACGCCCCCCGCGCACGGCCACCGCTACCTGCTCCTGGACGAGCCGACGGCCAGCCTGGACCTCTCCCACCAGCACCTGGTGCTGGAGCGGGCGCGGGCCTTCGCGCACGAAGGCGGCGCGGTGCTCACGGTGTTGCATGACCTGAACCTGGCCGCGCGCTACGCGGACCGCATCGCGGTGTTGGACCAGGGCCGGTGCGTGGAGACCGGCACCCCCGTGAACGTGCTCACCCCGGACCTCATCGCGAACACCTTCGGGTTGCGCGTGGAGGTCGTGTCGCGGCCGGACCTGCCCGGCCCGCTGGTGATTCCCATGGGCCGCGCGTCGCCGCCGCCCTGAGGCCATGCCTTCTTCCCGCGAGGAGGGGGTCCACGCGCGAGAACGCCCCTCCAAGGCCGCGCGTCGGATCCTCCTCGCGGCGGGATGTTGCTCACATCCGGACCGTCCGCTCCCGGGCCGTCCGGCGCACCGGGACCGCCGCCGGTTCCGGACGCAGGTAGCCCAGCGCGAGCGTGGCGATCTCCTCCACGAAGCTCTCATCCTCCAGGTAGTCCGGCCGCTCCGTCACCGCCGTGTGGCAGAGCGCCTCCACGGTGGTCACCAGGATGAAGACCGCCATGTCCAGGTTCTGGGGACGCAGGTCCTGGAAGCGCGGCGCCAGGAAGGCGCGCACCACCCGGAACAGGCGCTGCGAGTACACATCCAACAGGCCCCGCTCGCGCATGCGCGGCATCAGCTCATGCAGCACCTGGTTCAAGCGCGGGTTCTCCCGCTTCACGGCGATGACCTGCCGGATGAGCGCGCGCATCGCCACCGCAAGCGGCTGCCCGGCCAGCGGCACCAGCCCCGCCTCGAAGTCCGCCACCGCCCGAGCGCGGTGCTGCTCCAGCAACGCCGTCACCAGCCCCTCCTTGCTCGGGAAGTACTGGTAGAGCGAGCCGACGCTCACGCCCGCCTCCTGCGCGATGCGGTTGGTGCTCGCGGCCTCGTACCCGTCCTTGACCAGAACGCGAGCAGTCGCGGTGAGGATGGCATCACAGGTGGCCTGCGACCGCTCCTGACGGGGCGCCCTGCGACGGGAGGGAGACGGACGGCGGGGCATGGGACCTCCGGAAACGGAATGTGAGCCCAACGCGAGTTGAGAACGTGAGCGCTCACTCACATTCTAACCCCATGCAAACGACTTCCGCACAGCCCCTCGCCCACCGTCCTGCTTCCACCCCCGCGCCCCGGTCCGGGGCCTTCCCCTACGCGGGGCACCGGGCCCTGGTGACGGGCGCTTCGTCCGGGCTGGGTGAGGTGTTCGCCCGTGAGCTGGCGGCCCGGGGCATGGACCTCATCCTGGTGGCGCGCTCGGAGGACCGGATGCGCACGCTGGCGACGAAGCTCCAGGCGGAGCACGGCATCCAGGCGGAGGTCATCGCGCTGGATCTGGGCCGCGAGGGCGCCGGCAGGGAGCTGCACGCGCGCTGCCAGGAGAAGGGGCTGCGTGTGGACCTGCTCGTCAACAACGCGGGCTTCGGCTCCCACGGGGCGTTCGAGTCCGCGTCGTTCGCGCGGCAGCACGAGCAGGTGATGCTCAATGTCACGGCGCTGGCGGACGCCTGCCACCTGTTCCTGCCGGACATGCTCGCGCGTGGAGTGGGCGGCATCCTCAACGTGGCCTCCATCGCGGGGTTCCAGCCGGTGCCGTACATGGCCATCTACGGCGCCACCAAGGCGTTCGTGCTGTCCTTCACGGAGGCGCTGTCGGAGGAGACCCGGGAGCGGGGCGTGCGCGTGCTCGCGCTCTGCCCGGGGCCGGTGCAGACGGCCTTCTTCGACGTGGTGGGCACGAAGCAGGCCGCGGTGGGGCCGCTCGCGCCGGCGGAGGAGGTCGTGCTCCGCGCCCTCAAGGCCCTGGACCAGGGCCGCGCCTCGGTGGTGCCGGGGTGGCGCAACTGGTTCCAGGCCAACATGACGCGCTTCGCGCCGCGCTGGGTGGGCCTGCGCGTGGCGGGCGGGATGATGAAGCCGCGCGCGGCCTCCAGCCCGAAGGCGGACGCCGCGAGCGTCGCGCCGTAGCGGACGCTCAGGGCGTGGGCACGGGCGCGAGGTACTGGCGCAGCACCTGGGGTGACAGCGAGCGGTAGATGTTGTCGTGGCGCAGGTCCGGCCGGGGCTCGTACCGCCACTTCAATCCGGCGGGGGCGTTCGCGCGCAGGGCCTCCGCCAGTCGCGCGGACTGCGGCGCGATGTCTTCTTCGTCGGCGGACGCGACGTACAGCGTGGCGCGCAGCTCCGGCCGTGCCTTGAGCCGCTCGCCGGCCCTGCGCACCACGTCGTCATCGTTCCACCAGAGGCTGGGACTCAAGGCGATGGAGGTGGTGAACAGCTCCGGCTGGAGGAAGAACGTCTCCACGATGAACAGGCCGGCCAGGGACTCTCCGATGACGGCCGTCTCCTCCGTGACGCGATAGCGGCGGTGCACCTCGGGCATGAGTTCGTCGCGGATGAAGGCGAGGAACGCGGCCGAGCCTCCGACGCGCGGAGCGACCTTCCGGTCCTCGTCGACCTGGGTCGGACCGGTCATGTCGCGCCGCCGCTCGGTGTTCTCGATGCCCACCAGGATGAACGGCCGCACTTCGCCCGCGCGGATCGCGGTGTCGAGCGTGGTGGCGACGTGCGGGAAGTCCTCCTGCTCGCCACCGTCGGGCATGTACAGCACCGGGTAGCGCGTCGCCTGCGCCGGGTCGTAACCCGGAGGCGTGTAGACGTTGAGCCGCCGGGTCTCCTGGAGCGCCGCGGACACAAGCGTGAAGGCCGCGTGCGTCGGCATCGGCTCCGGAGGCACGACGGCGTGGCCCCGACATCCGGCCAGCAGCACCGCGAACAGGACCACGCTGAGTCGGTTCACCGAACGGCGCAATGTCATCTCCCCCGTCCCGGGCGCTTGCCCTCGCGGGACGGAACCGAGGCCGGACCCTTCCCGATGCGCTGGGCGACGAAGAGCGTGTGGCGTGGGCCCTTGGTGCCATGCGCGGCGGGCTTGAGGACCTGGACGGTGAAGCCCACGTCTTCCAGTCGCTTCACGAACGCGGGTGACGGCCCGGCGCTCCACACCACGAGCGTGCCCTTGGGGCGCAGGGCGCCGTAGGCCACGGACACGCCGGTGATGTCGTAGAGGCTTTCGTTGTCCGGGTGGGTGAGGGCGGAGGGGCCGTTGTCCACGTCGAGCAGGATGGCGTCGAACGCGCCGCTCTGCTTGCGCATGAGCCGCCCCACGTCGCCCTCCACCACGGTGACGCGCGAGTCCTCCAGCGGGGCCTTGGCCAGGGGCGCGAGGATGCCCCGGTTCCACGTCACCACCGAGGGCAGCAACTCCGCCACGACGACGCGGGCGGAGGGCTCCAGACGGTCGAGCACCGCTCGCACCGTGAAGCCGAAGCCCAGGCCGCCCACCAGCACCCGGGCCTTCTGGGTGCCCACCAGGTGCGCGCAGCCCGCGTCGGCCATGGCCGCTTCGGAGCCGTGCTGACGGCTGGACATCAGCGTCTGGCCGCGCACGCGCAGCACGTATTCACTGTCACGCCGGGCGAGGACGACCTCTCCCACCTCCGGCACGTCTTCTTTCTCGACGGTCTCCCAGGGCTTCATGTCGGCGCTCTTCGCGCGACCGGGGCCGCAGGTCAAGGGGGCCGCCCGCGTGCCTTGACACCCCGGGGATGCGCCTGCGAAATCGCCCCGGGTCCCAGGACCCGAGGAAGCCGCCCCACCGCATGGAACGCAACGGACGTCAGGCGTGGCCCCCGGAGTTGTCCGAGCCGCTCCGCGAGGTGGACCGCCTGCGACGCGGGGGCCGCTACACGTCGGCGCTGGCGCTGGCGAGGAAGCTGGCGGACGCCCACCCGGAGCAGGTGCGGGTGCTCGTGGAGGTGGGCCTGACGCTGGGCGTGTGGGGCGGCCAGCCCGCAGAGGCCCTGCCCTGGTTCGACCGGGTGCTGGCCCTGGCGCCGGGACACGCCGCCACGCGCTATTACCGTTCGCTCGCGCTGGCGCGGCTGGGACGGCACGCGGAAGCGGTGGAGGGCTTCACGCAGGTGGAGGCCGCGGGGTTTCGCAAGGCGCTGGTGGTGCACATGAAGCGCGCGGAGTCGCTGGGCGCCCTGGGCCGCTGGGTGGAGGCGGAAGCGGACTGGACGGCCGCGCTGGCGGAAGACCCCGGCAATTCGTGGCTGCTCCAGCAGCGCGCGCAGGCACGGACGCGCGTGGGACGGACGGAGGCGGCCGAACAGGACCTCACGACCGCGCTTGAGGCCCAGGTGGACGAAGCCGTGGATCCGGAGCTGCTCCACGCGCGCGGCGTGCTGCGCCTTGGGCGGGGGGACGTAGCGGGCGCGCGCGCGGACTTCGACGCGGGGCTCGCGGCCTTCCGCGTGGGGGATCCGCCCGTGCTGCTGGATGCGCTCCGGCAGGGGCTTCGGGACGCGCGTCAACCCTGACGGGGGATGGACTCGAATTCGACGGTCTTGCCCTTGGGGCGCGCGAAGAACAGGTGGATGCGCAGGTGCGGGTACGCCGTCTGGATCTCCTTCGCGCCGAAGTGCAGGTCCTTCAACTGCTGCTCCAGGGCGATGTCCGGGCCCAGGGCGCTGTGCCGGGCCTGGTAGTAGCCGCAGCCCGCGTGCGCCAGGAGCAGCACGTCCTCGATGTGGTGTCCTTCGATGAGGAACTTCGCGGCGCGGGTGATGCCTTCGCTCTCCAGGTAGTCCGACGCCCAGCGGTTCAGGAGCGCGGGGCCACCGGGAAGGGTGAGCGTGTCGATGCGCGGGTGGCCCAGGTGGTGGGCCAGGTCCTCCACGGCTTCGGTGAAGCGCCCGTCCGAGCAGTACACGGCCAGCGCCTTCGGGTGGACGGACTCGAAGGGGACGCGGGAGACGAAGGGAGCGGGGTCGGCCATGTCCCCCAGGTTAATGGCTCCCCGTGCCAGCGAAAGCGACTTCGCGCCGCTCCCTGTCCTTCTCCCGGTGTCACTCCGGTGACGCGAACCGCTCCTGGAGCACTTCCAGGACGGCGGGCTCCTGGGGATTGTTGAAGTGACGGCCGCCGGGAATGAGGCGGACCTCGGCGCCCAGGCGCTCCTCGAAGAGCCGGGTGTTGCGGCGCCAGTCAGAGGTGTAGGGGTCGGAGTCGGACAGCAGCACCACGCAGCGGCGGAGCGCGGCCCGGACACGGTCGAAGTCCAGCGGCGTGTCGAGCCAGGGCCGCAACGTGTCCCAGGGTGTGTCGATCTCGAACCAGCCGGCGACGAAGAGCGCGCCCTCCACGGTGTGGCCCGGAGGCAGCGTCACCAGATACCGCATCAGGGCCTGGCAGCCGACGCTGTGGCCCAGGAACACGGTGGAGGGCGCGGGCACGGGCCCCACGGCCGAGGCCACGGTGGAGACCCACCCGTCGACCGTTGGCGCCGAGGGCGTAGGCATGGCCAGCGCGCGCACGTCGTCGAAGAGGGCGGGGGCGGTGCGCACCTTCGCGGTGAGCCACGGGTAGAAGTCCGTATCGGGGCTGCCTGCCCAGCGAGGGACCATGACGAGGGAGCGGGTCATGGGGCGCAGTGTGCCGCACTCAGGGCGGGCACGCTCATGCCTCGCGGAGGGCACGGGCTTCGAGCGCCGCGCGGGCCTGCTCCGCGAGGCGCAGGCTGTCGGGAAGCGCCTGGCCCAACAGTTGGGGCACACCCACGGCCAGCGCCACCGCGTTGCTGAAGAAGCACGCCTGGGCCCGGGAGAGCTCCGCGAGCGGGATGGCCCGCTCCACCACCGGAAGCCCCGCGACGTGGTCTGCGTCCAACAGCACCGCGCGCGCGATGCCCGGAAGGCACGGGGCCGCGAGGGGTGGAGTGATGAGCGCGCCGTCGAGTTGGACGAAGATGTTCGCGGTGGGCAACTCGCAGACCTCGTCCGCCTCGTTGGTGATGAGCGGCAGTCGCGGCAGGAGCGCGTGCTGCCGGAACCATGCGAGCCCCTTGTGGTTCACCGTGCGCTCCGCGCGCCGGTACGCCCCAGGCTCCACGCTGTCGAGCCCGCGGCCTTCGCGGTGCAGGGACTCGAAGTCCGGGGCGAGCGGGCGGAAGGTGCAGAGCACCCGGCCATCGCTGACCGCGAGCTTGCCCACGCCGGTGAAGTCTGGCCCGAGCAGCGGATCCGCCTCCAGGCACCGGCGAAGCGAGTCGCGCACGGCGTCCTCCAGGAGGAGCGCGAGCGCGGGCGCGCGCACAGCGGTGGGGAACGCGGCGAGGCTTCCGCGCAGGCGCGCGAGGTGCCGGGCGAGGAACAGCGGCCGGCCGGCGTCGATGCGGAACGTGGTGAAGAAGCCCGCGCCAAAGAAGAAGCCCTGGGCGAAGTCCTGGAGCCGCAGGTCTTCCCAGCGCTGGACGACGCCATCGACGGAGACGGTGGAGAACATGGGGGCCCTGTCGCTTCAGCGTTCCAGGAAGTTCGCGAGCAGGCGGGGGCCTTCGCGCGTGAGGAAGGATTCGGGATGGAACTGCACGCCTTCCAGGCCCGCCAGCTCGCGGTGTCGCAGGCCCATCACCAGGTCGCCGGACCAGGCCGTGACCTCCAGGCACTCCGGCAGGCTGTCGCGATCCACCACCAACGAGTGGTAGCGCGCGGCGGTGAACGGTTGGGGCAGGCCCCGGAAGATGCCCTGGCCCCGGTGTTCGACCTCGGCCGTCTTGCCATGCACCGGCACGGGGGCCCGCACGACCTTCGCGCCGAACACCTGCCCGATGCTCTGGTGTCCCAGACATACGCCCAGCAGGGGCACTCGGCCCGCGAAGGCGCGGATGATGTCCAGGGATACGCCGGCCGCGTCGGGCGTCTTCGGCCCGGGTGAGATGACCACGTGGCTGGGCTGGAGCGCCTGAGCCTGCGCGACGGTGAGCGCGTCGTTGCGCGCGACCTGGAGCGTGGCCCCGAGCGAGCCCAACGCCTGGACGAGGTTGAAGGTGAACGAGTCGAAGTTGTCGATGAGGAGGATCATCGCGGCCTCGTGCTCGCGGCCAGGGCGAGGAGCTGGGAGCGGGCCTTGTTGAGCGTCTCCTTGTATTCGCGCCGGGGCTCCGAGTCGTGGACGATGCCGCCGCCGACCTGCACGTACGCGCGGCCGTCCTTCACCACCACGGTGCGGATGACGATGTTCAGGTCCAGTCCTCCCGCGAAGCTGAAGTACCCGAGCGAGCCCGTGTAGAGGCCGCGCGGGTGGGGCTCCAGCTCGGTGATGATCTCCATCGTGCGGATCTTCGGCACGCCGGTGATGGTGCCCCCGGGGAACAGCGCGCCCACGACATCGAGCGACTCCACGCCGGGTGCGAGCTGGCCGACGACCTCCGATTCGATGTGGAGCACGTGGGCGTACTCGACGATCTCCATCAGCCGGGTGACCTCCACGGTGCCATACGCACAGACGCGGCCCAGGTCGTTGCGCTCCAGGTCCACGAGCATGGCGTGCTCGGCCTGCTCCTTCTCGCTGGTGCGCAGCTCGTGCACGAAGCGAGCGTCCTCCTCGGGCGTGCCCCGGCGGCGGGTGCCAGCGATGGGACGCGTGGTGGCGCGGCCGTCCTCCACGCGCACCAGCCGCTCGGGCGATGCGCTGACGACCTGGAATCCGTCCGCTTCGAAGTAGCTGGCGAAGTGGACGGGGCTGGTGGCGGACAGCGTCTCGTAGAGGGAGAGCGCGTCGCCGGGGAAGTCCACCTCCAGGCGCTGCGAGAGGTTGACCTGATACGTGTCCCCCGCGCGGATGTACTCGCGCACGCGCTCCACCGCGTCCAGGTAGGCGTCGTGCGTGAAGTTGGAGCGCCACTGCGCCAGGGGCAGGTCGGCGGGCGGAGGCGCGGGGGACGGCGTCGCGACGGCGGTGCGCACCTGGGAGGCCAGGAGGTCCAGGCGGCGCGAGCAGTCCTCCCAGTCCGAACCCGTGGCCACCGCGCGCACGGTGTGCTCCAGGTGATCCACGACCAGGAATGTGTCCACGAAGTGCAGCGCGATGTCGGGCACGCCCAGGTCGTCGTGCGGGTGGTAGGGCAGGGCTTCGAAGAAGTGACTGGCTTCGTAGGAGAAGAAGCCCACCGCGCCGCCGCAGAACAACGGCAGTCCGGGAAGGCGCAGGCCCTTCCATCGGCCGAGCAGTCCGCGCAGGACGGTGAGGGGCGCCTCCTCCTGGAGGACGCCGTCCACGTGGCATCGCGTTCCCCGGGCGCTGTAGCGCAGGAAGGGACGGGCGCCGACGAGGGAGTAGCGGCCCTCGGTGCTGGTGCGGGTGCTCTCCAGGAGGAAGCGGTCCCCGGCGGGAAGGGCGCGCAGCAGATCCACGGGCCGCGCGGCGCCCACGTCCAGGGTCCGCACGAGCGGCACCTGGGTGTAGCCCTGGGTCACGAGCGCGTCGAAGCGGGCGCGGTCCAGCGGGGGGAGGGGGGAAGCGGGAACGGCCATGCGGAAGCCGTTCCTAGCAGGAACCGCTCCCGTCCCGAACTACAGCTCCTCGTCCTTGCAGAGCTCGTCCTGTAGCTCGGTCAGCGCCTTCCGGGCGCGCATGGGCTGGCAGGTGTTCGCCAGGAAGTACGACGAAGCGCCCACGGTCGCCGCCTTGAGCTTCGGGCCCAGCGCGGACCAGCACCCCTCGAAGGCCACCTTCCTCGCCTGGGCCGCGCGAGGGTCCTCCTTGGGAAGGCCGAGCGCCGCGATGACCGTCTCGGCGAGCGCCGTGTCCTTGCAGGCGCTGACGTCCTTGCCACCCCCCACCGCCAACGCGAAGAGCGGCATCGCCACGTAGGCGAAGTGCCCCTGCTTCACGAGGTGCGCGGCCTGGAGCGCCGCTTCGGGCCCCATGTCCGGCGTGAGTTCCAGGAAGGTGTCGATGCAGCCGCGCCGGTCGAGTTCGAGGCAGCGCTGGAGGTCCTTGCGCGCGCCCTGATCGCGAGCGGTGGTGAAGCGCGGCGCCTTGGGGAGGAAGGCATACCGCTGCCCCAGCGCTCGCGCTCGCTGAGAGGCGGCGAAAGGCTCCTTGTCGCTGGGGGGAATGGACTCCACGTCGGCCGCCGCGGCGTCGGTGACCAGGGCCCGCCACGCGTCGGTGCGCTGGGGAGCGGGAAGGTCCTCCGCGCGCTCCAGCAGCTCCGCCCAGGCCTTCTGCGAGCCCAGTGTCTGGAGTTCCGGCAGCGTCACCGGCTCCCGGGCCCCCGCATCCGCCGCGAAGAGACAGGCGGCCACCACGAGTCGACGGATCATCGGGAGAGGTTCCTGTCCAGGAACGCGGGCCCTTCGGCCGCGCCCTTCGAAGTGGTGGTGAAGGTGAGCGTGTCGCCGCCGCGCTCCAATCCGAGCGTTGGGCCGAAGCGGCAGACCAGCGTCGTGACGGTCTTCACCGACGCGCAGCGGGCCTGGGCGCGGCTTGCGAGCGGAGCACAGGCGGCCCACACGTCGAACTCCGCCATCACCTCGTCGCTGAAGCTCTTCCAGTCGAAGGTGAAGGTGACGGTGGTGCCGCAGGCCTTGTTCAACGCGGTGACGGCTTCGCCCGCGCGGGCCGTGTATTTCTTTTCCAGGTGGGGCCAGGCCTTCTTCTGGAAGGCGGCGATCCGTCCCGACTCCAACTGCTGCTGGTGCGCGGCGAGCACCTCCGCGGTGGAGGCCTTGTCCGTCGCTTCCTGGTTGAACTTGACGGGGAAGGCCTGCACTCCGGGCAGGACGGCCTCGTAGCGCCCGTCGCGCTGGAGGAGGAGCACGTAGTCGCCTCCCCGGTGGCGGACCACGTAGTCGGCGCCGCGTGAGTGTTTCTTCAGGGTGGCGCGCAGCGCGATGCCGTCGTCTTCGGAGTCGGTGCCGCGCACGCGGATCAAGACCTCCGAGGCCGTGCGCGGCTCCAACGTGACGACCTCCACGGTCTGGCCGTCGCTGCCCCGGTAGACCTTGCCCGCCACCGCTTCCAGGGAGTGCGCCGCCGTCGTCGCGAGGATCGCCGCCAGCATGAGCGCGGGAGCAAGGGTCCGGGGCATGCTCAGTTGAACGCCTTCTCGAGCGTGGCCTTGGTGTTGTCGCCGAGGTTCGCGTGGCCCTTGGGGGACATGTGGTACGTGAACACGCCCTTGTCGAGCGACATGTTGCGCAGCGTCGCGTCGTTGGAGCCGTCCTTCTTCTCCACGGGCTTCACGCCGCCGAACAGGCACGCCACGCCGGTCACCTTCTTGGCGATGACCTTCTTGTACGCGGGGCGGTTTTCACACATGGACCCGATTTCCTGGATGACCCCCTCACAGTACGAGCTGAAGCTCGTGCCCGACCAATCGTCGGTCTTGAAGTTCTGGAAGTCGGTCTTCACCTCGAGCTTGGTGCCGCACTTGTCGTTGGTCGCCTTCAGGGCGTCCCCGATCTCTTCCTCCAATTTGGCCTTGGCTTCTTCCTGGGCGGGCTTGAGGTCTTCTTCGGCGAAGGCGGACGTCGACAGCAGGGTCACGACCGCGAACACATGCTTCAGGGACATGGAGGACTTCCTCGTGGGATGGACGGCAATCCCGGAGTCTCCAGGTGGGCAGGTCTTGAAGCAAGAAGCCGCGGCCTGTCGTCCTGCGTCAATCCGGCCTGCGAAATCACCCTGGGGCGGTCCGGGAACCGGTTAGACATCCGGTGCCGATGTCCTTCCCCACGCGCTTCCAGGGCCACTTCCGCCTCATCGTGAGCGTCGTCGTCACGGCCGTGCAACTTCCCACGGTGCTCTGGCTTTGCGTCCGGACGCGAACGCCGCTTCCCGCGCTCGTCGCGCTGGGGCTCTCCTGGCCCTACCTGAAGCGGCTCACGACGCCGTGGCACACCCCTGCGCCCTCGCGGTCCACCTTCCTGGCGCTGGGATGGTGGTCCGCCTGCCTGGTGTTCGACCTGCTGATGCTCCCCGCCGTGCTGGCCATCCGTGCGGGCCTTCCGGAAGCGGCGGCGTGGGGACTGGCGGCGGCGGTCGCGCTGGTGGTGGGGTTGGATGCGGCCCTGGCCCGGCCACGGCTGCGACGGCGGACCGTGCGCATCGCGGGACTCGCGCCGGAACTGGACGGCTACCGCATCGGGCAGCTCTCCGACGTGCACTGCGGTCCCCAGGTGCCGGAGTCTCGCGTGGCCGCCTGGGTGAAGCGCCTCAACGGCCTCGACCTGGATCTCGTGGCCGTGACGGGCGATCTGATCACCCAGGGCCCCTCCCATGTGGAGGCCATCGCGAGGGCGCTCGGAGGCCTGCGCGCGAAGGACGGCGCCTTCGTCAGTCTGGGCAACCACGACTACTACACCGATGCCGAACACCTGGTCCGCGAACTGGAGCGCCACGGCCTGGGTGTGCTGCGCAACCGGGGCGTGGTGGTGGCGCGGGGCGGAGCCCGTCTCTACGTCGCGGGTGTCGATGACACCTGGACGTCGCGCGATGACCTGGAGCGGGCGCTCGCGCAGAGGCCGGAGGGAGTCCCCACGGTGCTGCTCGCGCATGACCCCGACCTGTTTCCACAGGCGCGGGCGCGCGGCGTGGAGTTGACGCTCTCGGGGCACACCCACGGCGGGCAACTGGGCGTTCCGGGTGTCCGCCGTCTGTCCCTGGCGCGGTTCCTCACGCGGTGGACCGCCGGGTTGTATCGGGAGGAGCGCTCCTGGCTGTATGTGAATCGCGGCGCTGGCACCACCGGCCCGCCCGTGCGGCTGGGTGCTCCCGCGGAGCTGGCGGTCCTCACGCTGCGGCGGGGGTGAGTTCGCCGCCGTGAGGACGCGCGCTACGGGCGTTCTCCGACGGCGTCGGCTGCCTCCGGGAGCCCAGGCAGCGTGAAGCAGAACGTGGCGCCCTGTCCCGGCGGGCTCTCCACCCAGACGCGCCCCCCATGCGCCTCCACCACGCCCTTGACGATGGCGAGCCCCAGCCCGGCGCCCGCCTTGTGGGCGTGGATCGCCTGCCAGAACCGGTCGAACACGTGGGGCAGCGACCTCGCGTCGATGCCGGGCCCGGTGTCCACCACGCAGAATCGCACGCCGCCCTCCCGGCGCTCCGCCTTCAGGAGGATGCGTCCTCCTGAAGGCGTGAACTGGATGGCATTGCCCACCAGATTCTGGAAGACGCGCAGCACCCGCGCCCGGTCCGCACGCACCCGTGGAAGGTCCGGCGCCAGGGACACCTCCAGGCTCAGGGACCGGTCCGCCGCCAGCAGCCCGTTCAATCCCTGCACCTGCGCCAGCAGCGCGGGCACATCCAGCAGCTCCAGGTCCAGCCCCGGCTGCCCCGACTCCACCCGCGCCACCTCCAGCAGGTCGGCGATGAGCCGGTCCATGTTGCCCACCACGAGGCGGATCTTTCGCAGCGCCTCTTCGACGACGGGGTCCGCGCTCGAGTGGGCCACGCGCCGCTCCGCGCCGTGGCACAGCAGGGAGATGGTGTTCAGGGGTGCGCGCAGGTCGTGGGAGACGATGCCCAGGGTCTGGTCGCGCGCGGTGACGGCCTGCCGCGCGGTGCGGTACAGCCTCGCGTTCTCGAGCACCAGCGCCGTCCGCCGCGCCAGCTCCAGCACCAGCGACAGGCCCTGCGTTCCGTAGCGCGGGCCCGGGTGCGTGGACACCAGCACCAGCGCGCCCATGGGGCGTCCCTGGATCATCAAGGGCACGGCCACCGCCGAATCCATGCGGGGCCTGTCCAGGCACGGCCCTGGCAGGAGCGCCACGGACTCCGTGCGCAGGGCCTGTTCCACGGTCCGCCCCAGCGCGCTCGTGGACCCCGGGGTGCAGGCCGCGCGCAGCATGTCCCCCAGGTCGGGTGTCACCGCGGCGACCTCGGTGGAGGGCTCCTCCCCACTGGGGCCGCTGGAGGTGGTGATGGCGCAGCCGTCCGCGAGCGTGGGCACGGTGAGCTTCACCACGGCGCGCGCCACGTGCCCCCAGTCCAGGGAGCCCGTGCTGACGGCGCCCATCTCGGAGAGGAAGTGGCTCCACAGTTCGGCCTCGCGCTGTTCGGTGACGTCGCGGAAGTAGACGGTGAGGCCCTCGGGTGACGGGTACGCGACGACGCGCAGCCACCGGTCCGCCCGGGCCGAGGGTTGGTCCTCCTCCATCGGGACCCCGGCCTGGGTCGCCCGCTGGAGCAGGGCCTCCATCGCCGCCCCCTGGGGCTCGGAGAGGACAGCCACCACGCGGCGGCCCAACAGGTCCTCGCGCCCCCGGCCGAAGTGCGCCTCCGCGTGTTGGTTCACGTAGGTGAAGCGGCCGTCCCGGTCGAAGGCGGCGAAGCCGTCGGTGATGCGCTCGAGCACCGCGTTCATCCGCTCGCGAGCGACCTCTGCTTCCTCGCGAGCGGCCTCCTCGCGCGCCAGTCGCCACAGCGCCTCCCCGGCCTCGCGGCGACCCGTGATGTTCTCGTGGGCCACCACCACGCGCAGCGGGCCCTGTCCGGCGAAGCGCGTGACCCGCATCAGGAACCAGCGTCGCCTCCCCCCGGGTTCGTGGCACGGGTACTCCAGCAGGAAGGACGCGGTGCGGCCGGAGAGGATGTCGCGAATGCCCGCCGCGACGATGGACGCCTCCTCCGAGAACGGGCCCTGTGCGGCGTCCGTCACGCCCAGGTAGTCAGCGCCCACGCCGCACACCGGCGAGTCCTCATCGCAGCCATTCTCCCGCGCGAAGCGTTTCCACGCGGCGTTGACCGCGAGGATGATGCCCCGGCCGTCGAGGATGGCGATGTGCGTGGACAGCGAGTCGAGCGTGGAGCGCAGGAACTGCTCCGACTCATGCAGCGCCTGCTCCGCCTGTTTGCGTGCGGTGATGTCCCGGCAGAAGATGGTGAGGCCCTGCGCGGAGGGGTACGCCCGCACATCGACCCAGGCCTCGAGGGGGGCATAGAACGTCTCGAACATGACGCCGCCCCGGCCCGTGAGCGCCCGCCGGTACTCCTGCTCGAAGACGGTGCCGACCGCTTCGGGAAATTCCTCCCAGACGTTGCGCCCGATGAGGTCCGTGCGCGGGCGTCTCAGCAGCCGCTCGGCGCGCGCGTTGAGGTAGGTGAAGCACCAGGAGCGGTCGAGCGAGAAGACCGCATCCGAGATGCGCTCCAGGGAGTCGGGGTCCTGGATGGCGCCGCCCACGAGGGAGGCCACCCTCTCGCTCGGAGGTCGCACATGCCGCGATCGCGAGACCACCTCCCGCACCCCCGTCCATCATTCGGGCCCACGGCGGGCTCGCTGCCCGCTTCCCCATGAGGCCCTTCGAAGAGAAGCCACCTCGGACTGAAGGTATGCGTCCCGCTTCTCGGGATGCACCGGCGGGCATTTCCGACGATGCCTCGCCCGTGGGTCATCCGGAGCGCGGAGGCGCAGCGCCAGGCTGCTCGCAGGCGCCGAGTGAGACAGCCCAGCGGCGGGGGAACTCAGCCCCGGAACGATTCGGCGAACGACCGGCTGAGCAGGGAGGCCGGCGCAGCACGGGCTGCTTTCAGCGCGGTGAGTTGGTGCATCACGAACGCGCGGGTCGGCATCTGCACCGCGCCCCGGCTGCGCAGCGCCAGTTCCAGGGCCAGCGCATGGCGTCGCCGCATGGGCGCGGAGAGGAGCGCCTCAAGCAGGGCCTGCGGGGTGAAGGGCTGACCCGAGAGGTATCGATGTTTCACATCCATCCGCTGGCGAGCCTCACCCCACCACTCCGAGATGGCCTGGGGTTGGGGCAATGGCAGTGCGTCCTCGGGTTTGGATGCCAGGTCCGCGTCCAGGTCCTCTTCCTCCAGGGGAGGCAGCGCGGTGTCCTCTTCCTCGCGAGCGACCGCGTACTGTTCCGCCATACTCAAGCCGGTGATGGCGCTGAATGCCTCGCCCGCGAGCGCCGCGACAGGCTTGTGCCGCAGCAGCTCCACGCAGGCATCGGCGGCGGTGATGCGGCCGGAGAACCCGAGCGCCCACAGCACGTCCGGCCGAAGCTTCTCATCGGAGAGCAGCTCCAGCAGCGTCTTCACATCCCGTTCCTCCCCGCTCATTGCCAGCAGCAGGAGGGGCAGTCGGCCGCCGGGGACGCGCGCGCCGACCACGGACTGGCATGTCGTCCAGGCGGCGCGATGGCCTCCCAGCAGGCCCGCGAGGATGGCGGCATCCCGCAGAACGGGAGCGCTGGAGTCCAGTGCACGCTGGAGCACGGCCGGCTCCAGGGGCAGCCGGGCACTGCTGGCGGCGCGAAGGGCCGCGGCGGCGACCCCCGGCTCGGGGTGCGAGAGGAACGGCGCGCACAGCGGGGCGGTGGCCAGTCCCTGGGCTCCCAGCGCCTCAATCACCAGGGCCAGCAGTTCGGGGACGGTGTCCTCCTTCAGGAGCGCCGGCAGGGCCGGGAAAATGCCCGACGCAGGGGACAGCGCCAGCGCGCGTTGGAAGGCCGAGAACGCGGGAGGTTCGGCCGAGGGCAGCGCGGCGAGCACCAGGGCGGGCCCATATTCCGCCTCGGCCCCGAGCAACGCCAGGGCCGCCGCGACGATGCGCTCGGGGTCTTCGGTCAGCGCGGGGACGAGCAGGCGCGTCGCGACGGGCTCACCGCCCAGCACCAGTCCGTCGACATGCGCGGCGACAGGCTCCTCCAGCTCCGCGACCTCTTCCAACGTGAAGTCGGGGGCGTCGAGGGCCTTCTCCCATTGGCTCCACCGGAACGCAGCCTCGTCGAGGTGGGTCTCGTGGATGTCCCAGCGCAGGGGCGCTCCGGCGGGAGTGGCCATGGTCCTAGTTGATCTCCACGGAGCCACCCTTGATGCGATGGGTTCCGGTGGCACGGGACTCCAGGTACGTGCCCTTCACGATGACCTTGCCGTTGCGGCGCAGGGTGATGCTGGCCTCCCCACACTTGAGGACGATTTCGTCCTGGCCCTCGATGACCACGCGCTTGCCATCCACGTGGGCTTCGGTGAGCGCCCGCGAAGGCTCAGCAGGGCCTTCCAGCAAGGCGTCCAGCAGGGGCGTCGAGCTGGGCTCCTGGATGAGGCCCATGATGAAGGGCAGTGCCGGGTCGCCGTTCTCGAAGAGGAGGACGACCTTCTGCTGTCGGGTCACGGCGACCTGGAGCGCCTGGGCCTCCACGGCCACGGCGAGCCGGGCGCGCACGGGGCCCGCGGTGTTGCCCGGGAAGTCGACGAGGACGGCGCCGGAGGCATCGAGCCCGGAGAGGTGTCCGCCCCGGCTGCCGAGGATGGGTGTGGGCGGTTCCATCGTCGGGGCGGGGGACTTCTTGTCGGAAGGGGCGCTCATGGTCGGGCTCCAGGTGCGCCGGTGCCTAGACGTCGTGATCACAGACGAGGCACTTGGGTTTCTTCTCGCTGTCGCCCATGGCGATGACAGGCCCTTGCATGACAGGGAAGGGAGGCGTGTTCTTGTCGTTGTGGAGCATCAGGTCGAAGGCGCGCGCCACGTTCTTGCCTTCGAACTTCACGTCGAAGGAGTAGTTGACGAACTCGGCCTTGCCCTTGGTCTTGTTGGACGCGACGCCACCACCAGCGGTGCCCGCCTCGTCGCCGGTGCTCATCTTGAAGTTGGAGTCCTTCACGCACACCGGGTTGCCGGCCACGGACACCTTCTTGGTGCCCTTGTCGGTGTCGGAGGACTGCGCCACGTTGGGGTAGGGGATGGGAACGGGCCCGGCGGGGCTGGGCGTCTTGCAGACGTCCGGGAAGGCCATGGTGACACCGCCGCTGTCCTTGGTGACGACAGACATCTTGTTCACACCGGTATTGACGGGCATGGCCACCTTCCTCCAGAGCCCATGATAGCGCGTCGGGGGGCTTCGCGCTCACGGACCGTGGATTTAGCTGGCACGGGGAGGATTACCCTCATCCCGCCTTGGCCACCTCCAACCACCTTGCCTCCGGCGCGATGAAGGATGTCATCGACTCCTCATAGCGTGACTCGCCCACCTGACCGGGAGCTTTGTCTGGCTCCGGATCATTCTCGGATAGCCACTGGGTGAGGAGCAGGCGCTTGAGGGTGCAGGTAGGACGCAGCGCGCCTCGCTCATGAATGAACGGGTAGACGATGAGGACCCCTCGCGGACCGGGCAGCAGGCTCAGCAGGATGCGGTCGCCTGAAGCGTCCTCGCTCAGGAGGAACAGGCCCGCGATGAGTCCTGCGGAGTAGGAGGGCAGGAGTTCCGCGAGTGCTGGAAGGCTTTCCGGTACGTGGAGGGGCATGTCCAACCGGAGAGAACGATCTTCGGAACACCAATAGGACCCGGGGTCCTCGTCACTCCGCAGTGCTTGCTGGAGGGCCACCCATTCGCGGAGTTCCCCAGGTGGAATGACACCATGCGCTTTGCGCAAGGAATCGATGCGTGCATCGATGGAGTCCATGTCCAGGCTCGCGAGACGCGCCCGGAAGGTGACTCTGTCTCGGGTGACCAGTGTCTCGACGACGTCGGTCAGACGTGCCGTGAGCAGGGTGTTGGTGGTCAGGGTTGCGAGGTCCAGCATGGTGCTGCTCCAGGCGCCAGGGATTGGCAGGATATACTAGGCAGGCGCCCTGAATTTTCCGCGTCACTTCATCACCTTCCTGTATCGGGATCATCGCGCCTATAGAGGGGAGCGCTGGATACCCTCCTCAATGGAATGCCATGAGATTCTTCGAGCTGGAGACCCTGGGCGATCTCAACGACTCCGAGTTGCTGTTCCTGGACCAGGAGCCAGAGGCGCTGGGGCTGGACGGATATTGTCTGGCGGCTGGAGAGCCTGTTGGCGATTCCTATCCCGCGGAGGTGAAGCTCCAATCGAGTGAGGATCGAACCGGCATCCAGCTCTCCTCGGTGTTGGGGAACAACTTCAACTACCTCATCGTCTCCGGTGCGATGAAGGACGTCATCGCCGAACACTGCCCGAAGGGCTCCCTCGAATGTCTGCCCTTCACCCTCCTGGATCCTCGGGAACGCGTTCGCAGTCAGGACTACTTCTTCGTCAATCCGCTCGGCGGTATCGACGGCGTGGACACCAAGGCCAGTGACATCAAGTACCACCGCAGTGGGGCCATTGTCGGCATCCGCAAACTGGTCTTGGATCCGGAGAAGCTGCGCGATGCTCCTGCCCTCTTCCGCCTCCAGCAGGACCCGCAGCTCTACGTGGTGAACGAGTCCCTGGCGAAGGCGTTCCACGAGCGGCGCTTCACCAACGTGGTGCTGCGCGAGTTGACGGTCTTCGCTGCGAAGCCCTGAACCCGTCGACTGGAAGGGTGGCTCGCTTGGCCTCGAAGTTCCTGTCCGTCTTCATCGACAATGCACTTGGCGATAACGAGGAGCTGCTTCCGGCCTTCATCGCCGGGAAGGCCGGCCTGAAGGAGGCACTCCGACTCTGCCAGAACTTCCGCATCGCGGGCATCGGCTCGCTGCTGATGTCTGGCACCTCCGCACGCCTGCACGAATGTCTGCATGCGAGTGCACGTGCGTTCGTGCACTTCGCGAGCTCCGTGCCCGAGGGACAGAATCTGACCAGTCGCGCCGAGCCGTTTTTCGACGCGGTGGCCTGTGGGGACACCGAGGCCGCACGGGAGCTGGCGCGTCTCTCCCCGCGGGCTTGTGACAGGAATCGCGAGTACGAGGAGGACTTCCTCTTCGTCCGTTTCCTCATGGACCACTTCTTTCTGGGGCTGGACGCGCGCGAGGGAAAGGCCCTCCTCAAGCGTTACGAGGAGGTCCTGGAGAGCTCCGAGGACTCGCGGCTCGCGGTGTGCCAGGCCCTGTTGGTAGCGGATGAGGCCCGGTTCGATGAAGGCCTCTCGCGGATGATGGAGGCTCGGGAGGTGCGGTTCCGAAAGCTTCGCGAGAAGGAGTCAGCGGCCGAAGAGGTGCTCGCGACCGAAGGGTACGTGTCCGTCGAGGGCCTTGCCCTGGTGCGCCTCGCTGTTTCGAAAGGTCTGCACCCTCTGGAGGACCACCTGTTCATTCCCTCGGTGGCCCGTGAACAGGTGGCCCTTCGCTTCCGCCCGGATTCCTGGACGCACTTCTTCGCATAGCGCCTGGGGAGCTTCAGTGCCCCTGTTCGCGTGAGCGGTGCGCGAGTTGGAGGATTTCGTCCTCGGAGAGCTGGTCCGTCTTGATGATGTTCCGGTCCGCCTTCAGTTGTTCCACCTGTCCGTCGCGCAGGACGTGGAACTGTCCCTGCTTCTGGGCAGGGAGCTTCGCGGCCGCATCGACACGGGCATCCGCGAACATGGGCCTGAGCTTCTTGATCGCCGTGTCTTCCTTCACCCGACCGACGCACCAGTTACGCACGTTGTCCCGGCACTTGTAGTCCAGGTCTCCCGGGCTCTGCGTCGCGAGCATCACCCCGATGCCCGCCGAGCGCGCTCGCTTGAGCAGGTTCTCCATGGGCTGCTTGGTGGCGGGCATGCTCATCGCTGGGAGGTACAGGTCCGCCTCGTCGAACAGGAGGACGGCCTGGAGCCGGGACGAGGGGTGCTGGCTTGCCCAGCGATTGGCCTCCACGAGCAGTTGCGACACCCAGAAGAGAGAGCCCTGCGTTCCGCCCAGGAACTTGGTGCTGATGATGCTCAGCCGGGTCCGGCCAGGAACCTTCGCGCTTCCTCGTCCCAGCAGTTCCTCCATGTCCAGCTTCTCCCCCTGATTGGACAGGAGGGTCCGGGTGTTGAGCTTCAGCGTCGTCAGGTCCTGTGCGAGCCTGGGGAACACCTTGAGGTCCATCCCGCTCACCTCCTGGACGAGCGCGATGTCCTGGGACGCGATGAACTTCTGGAGCAGGTCAAGAGTGAGCTCCTGCCCGAGGGGCCGCTCCACCAGCATCCTCAAGGCCTGGGCCAACAGCGCCTTCGCCGCCCTGTCCCTTGGGCTGTTCCTGTACTCCAGCATGCTCGCGATGGCCTCCGCGGCCTGCTGGATGCTCTGATCCCGTTCTTCTGGAGGCAGGACTTCCAACCCGCGCGGAACGATGGGAATGGCGAGCGGACGTCCGTCGGACCTCCCCGGAGTGTAGAGCGCCACCTCTACCCGCTCTCTCAGGAGACGACGGCGTTCATTCAGGGCAGGGTCCTTCAGCTCTTCCTCCCACGCCTCATCGCGTGCATACGCGGCGAGGTCTCCCTTCCGGTCGACGAGCAGCGCTGGAATGCCTTGCAGGAGCAGTTGCTCGATGAGGTTCAACGCGAGCGTCGTCTTGCCGCTTCCGGAGCCACCGAGGAACGCGCTGTGCTTCGTCAGTTCATCCGGCTGGAAGAAGACGGGCTGGGTGAAGACGCTTTCGGAGATGCCAATCCGCATCGCTCCAGGCTGCGCGTTGCTCACGGGCATGGGAGGAATGACGTTCGTTCGCGGTACCTCGACGGGAGTCTTCGTGCGGCCAGTCCCCTTGCTCACCAAGGGTGGGCCCAGTGCCCTGAGTTGATGTCCGTCCAGTCCTGTCTCGGCCATCGAGTCCTCCCTGGAGGATTTGAAATCACCCCCGTGGGCAGGCTCGTCGTCGTGCCGGGTGTCCACGCGCCGCGCGCTTTCAGAGGGTGCCCCACGGCGCTCTCCCTGGACTGGCTTCGTGACGCTTGAGGGAAGAGGGCCTCTCGTGGGGAGGGGAGGCGGCGGAAGCGGACGCGTTGGCTCCGGCGGAGGGCCTTTCTCCAGGGCGAGCACGTCGGTGATGGACTTCAGCCGGGTGACGGGCCGGACCGTTCGACTCCACTCCACGAAGGCCGGCTCTGGCTGTTCCTGACGGAACGCACGCAGCGCCAGGAGCTCTCGCAGGTCGCTGTTCCCAAGCACCGCCCTCCGCCCGCCCCGCTTCATCAGCGTCGTCGTCGACTCCTCGACGAGGGTTCCGAGCGAGCCTGGAAACTCCGTCGTCCGGACGAGGATGGGAACGCGCCTCGCGGCGGCCCTGATGGCATCCGCCATCTGTCGTCCCAGATGGCCACCCCTGGAGGACTTGTTGCAGAGCGCGACGAACATCTTCGCGTCTCCGGGCAGCAGGGTGACGTTCAGGCTCTCCTCGTCATGGGGCTCGACCTTGAAGCGATGCGAGCCTCCCAGTTCATCGCCACCCACCTCGATGGCCCAGGCAAGCAGCGCGGCGACGTCCGAGTCTTCTTCGGGAATCGCACCCTTGAACTTCGCGCGGAAGTCGGTCCAGGCCTGGTCCATCTTCTGGAGCGGACTGGGCATGGCCTCCTTTTCGGGGGATTGGACCTTGCCCTTCTCTGGGGACGACAACGGGAATGCGGCCGGGAGCTTGCCGTCCTGCATGGCTCGGTCGCGATAACGGCGGCACGCCTCCAGGACGTCGCGGACCCGCTCATTCTCGAACTGCGCGAAGCCCTTGGCTGGAATGGGGAAGGTCGGGTCTGACGCTTCCACCGCAATGCCCTGGTCCCGGTAGAGAACTTCCAGGCGGCGTGCCGCGACGTCTTGCGCGGTCTGCGCGCTGACGAGCCTGCTCAACTCAACCGGGTCTGGGTCGCGCTCGATGCGGTCGAGCATCGGCCGGCTGAGCTTGGACCGCATGCTCTCCCAGAAGTCGGAGAGGCAGCAGACCACGACAATGGAGTTTGGGACGTGCCCAGCGAGCGCGACAAAGCTGTTCATCGCGCGCCGGAACGAAGGTTCCATTCCAGGGCTTTGCTCGAAGTCGCTGCTGTCCTCCACCTGATCTACGCAAAAGACAAGGGCCTGTCCCATCACCTCCATGATCCGCCCGAGGCTCGACAACATCCGGATGGGGCCATCATCCGCGGTGCGAGGCACCATCTCTCCAATCACGGTGCGGTCCGCCAGGGACATGTCCTCGCAACGCAACCATTGGAGAACCCGGTGATGGAAGCGGGCCTCCCTGCGCTGAAGGTAGATGAGGGCGCGCAGCAACTGGACGTCCACGCGGCGGAACCGTTCGTCCGCGTGGAGGTCGTCCGCGACCGCGCGGATCATGTCGTGGAGTTCGTGTTCTTCAAGGATGCGCTCTTCTGGGATGAGCGGCGCGAACGCGCTCGTGCAGCAGGCCATCACCGCATCCGAGAGGCGCATCAGCCCCGAATCCGGTCCTGCTTCCGAATCGTAAGGACGGTCCAACGACTCGATGAAGTAGGACAGGACGTGCCTGTCATAGTTGGACGCGTCCACGGTCATCGGCATGTAACCGACGTACCCGCGACCGCGGCTGTGCACGCTGTTCCGGAAGGCTCGGACCAGATGTGTCTTCCCGCTTCCGGACTCACCTAGCAGCAGCAACAGCTTTCCCGATTCGGGCGTTGCCGTGGCCCGCTTCACGAGTCGTTCAAACGCCTTGCGCGCGGGTGCGTTGATGGATTCGACGTCGTAGGGATCGCGTTTCCAGAGGGTCTGGCCCTGCTGGATGCTGCTGAAGATTTCGGGGCCATCGGAGAGGAAGGCTTCGAGGCGGGCGTCCGTGTGCATGAAGGGCTCCGGAAGGGCTCGGACTAGACGACAACGAAATGGAAGGTTGAGTGGGTGGATCTCACCTCGGACTCAGCTACGTCCGCGGGGTCCATGACCGACACGAGGTCCGCTCTGCTCAGTGAGAGTCGGTTGGCGCGGTTGGCTTCCAGGAGCGCCGCGTCAAAGGCCTCTCTGTTGGCCCCGTCGGGCTTCAGTGCCTTCCACACATGGGAGATGAAGACCTTGTTCTTCCCAAAGCGTCCGGTGGTCGAAGCCCTGGCGACGTTCAACACCCGCTCGGCGAATGCCTCCGCGTTCGTGGGCAATGACTCCATCGCGGCGGGCTGTTGCTTTTCCGGCGCGCTGGGCTTGGGGGGCTTCACAGGGGCCTCGTTCTTGGCCAGCACCCACTCCCGCAGCGCCGCCAGCCGCACGACCTCCCCGTCCACCCGAGCTGCGCCCACGGTGCGCGCGGCCAGTTGCTCCACGCCGCGCTTCGGGTCGCTGACCTCCTGCTCCAGCAACTGTCCCAGCAGGTGCGCCTGCACCGCGCGCAGGGAGAACTTCTCACCCGTCTCCACGCCCAACTGTCGCCACAACAACCGGTCCCGCACCTGCTCCAGCGTCGGCGTCTCCGGCCCTTCCACCCGGTGCGCGCGCTTGAGCAGCACCGCACGCACGCCGTCCGCCTTCGCCAGCCGCCCCAGCACCGCCTTGGTGTTCGACAGGCCCAGGCTCCGGGCCAGCAGGTGCTGCTGCTTCACCCGCTTCCACGTCAGCCCCTTGGGCGAATCCACCCTCAGGAACTTCAGCGCCCGCTGCCGGCCCTGGCCCGTCAACGCCAGCGCTGTGCGCGAACGCTTCTCCACCAGCCTTCCTTGCTGGAGCCCTTCCAGCAACGCGTCGAACCGTTCGGTCCACTCGCCCCGGCTCCAGCGGTGCTCCACGAAGGCATGCAGCGTCTTCGCCAGTTCGTTGCGCGTGCCCGGCTTCTTCTCCGAGCGCGTTGCCAGCCAGGCCAGGGCCAGGCCCTGGAGTCGGGTGTCAGGGGTGTCGGTGCTGTCCATGGTCAGGGCTCCCGCCCGGCGAGCTCTCGCTTCCGGGCCGCAATCAACGTGTCGAGGGTGTGGAGGATGTGCTCCAACTGGGACAGCACGTCCGTCGCGAGCAGCCGGTACACCCAGTAGCCCGCGCGCTGGAGGTCCAGGTCCTTGCGCCGGTCGCGGCGGAACCGCTCCGGGTCCTGGAAGTGGAAATAGCCGTCGACCTCCACCGCGAGGCGCAACTGGCGGCTCAGGAAGTCCACCTCCCAGGAACGCTTGTCCTCGGGGTTCAGGCGGACGTTGTGCTCGAAGACGCCCGCCGTCCTCGCGTGCTCCTCCAGCCGGTCGCGCAGGTACGCCTCCGCCTTGCTCCGGGACCTGTCCGGAGCCGACTCGCCCGCGCCCGTGAGCACCTCCAGCGCCACCTCCGCGGCGCTGACCCGCTGCGCCTCGGACGCTCCCGCGCGCTCCAGCTTCCGGAGCGTCTCCACCGCCC
>NZ_RAVZ01000121.1 GCF_003611635.1 Corallococcus terminator
GAGGAGGCCCGGGACGGCTCGGGGGTGGGCTCCGCCGTCTTGCAGGCGGCGCCAAGGACACAGGAGGCAGCGAACAGGGCCAGACGCTTCACAACGCTCTCCAACGCGAACGGGGGGGGGTTGTTTCGGCGCGCATCAACGCCCGACCTGCCAGGGCATTCCAGCGGCAACTGCACGCGAAAGGCCATGACGCCCCGCGCTGTCCACCATTGAAGCAATCCGCCCGCTCCCGGAAACGACGACGCCCCGCGGACGGCCCTCCGGTGCGGGAGGGCCCTCGCGGGGCGTCAGGGCTGCGAACAGCGCGGAAGGTCAGTCCTTGCCGAGCATGCCGTCGCGGAGGCCGCCGTCGACCGGGTCCTTGCCCAGCCACACGGAGAAGAGCGCGTCCGCGAAGTCCTTGCCCTCCACGTCGATGGCCTTCCCCTTGGTCTGCACGTTGGTGCCCTTGCCCGGCACGTAGGTGAGGATCAGCTCCTCGCCTTCCTTGATCTCCGCGGGGATGGCGGCCTTGAAGGTGTCCAGGCGGGCCTGGAGCTTGGGCAGGTCCGCGCCGGCGTTCTTCTTGAAGCCGTTCTCGATGGCCTCGGTGATCTGCTCCTTCTTCAGGTCGCGCTTCATGAACATGCGCACGCGCTTGATCTCATCCGCCTTGAGCACCTGGGCGGCGTCCTTCGACGGCGTCTCCAGGTAGAGGCCCACGGTGTAGACCTTGAAGATGGCCTTCTTGCGCAGGCCGACGCCGTTGAGCTTGAGCTCCTTGCCGTCCACCGTCGCGGTGTCGGGATAGTTCACCCCGGCGATCTCCTTGGCCATCACGGGCGCGGCGAGGGTCAGCGACAGCAGTACGGCGGTCAGCGTCTTCTTCATGGAATGCCTCCAGGTTGTCCTGCGCAATGTCGACGGCAGCCTACCCGTGCATCTTCACGAAGTGATCCATGAAGGACGTCAGTGTTTTGACGTCCTGCGGCGAAACCGCGTTGTATTGCGACACGCGGATGCCTCCCGCGGTGCGGTGCCCCTTGAGGCCCACCATCCCGGCGGCCTTCGCCTGGGCGACGAAGGCCGCATCCAGCTCCTCCGTGGGCAGGTGGAACACGACGTTCATCACTGAACGGGACTCGCGCTCCACGGGGGCCCGGTAGAAACCCGGATTCCGGTCGATGGCGCCATACAGCGTGTCCGCCTTCTCGCGGTTGCGCTGCTCCAGCGCGGGCAGGCCGCCCAGGCCCTTCACCCACTGGAGCACGTTGCGCACCAGGTAGATGGCCAGCGTGGGGGGCGTGTTGTAGAGCGAGTTGTTCTCCGCGTGGGTGCTGTAGCGGAAGTACCTGGGGATGTCCTTGCGGCCCTTCGCGATGAAGTCCTTCGCCGCGAGGATCAGCGTGACGCCGGAGGGCCCCAAGTTCTTCTGCGCGCCCGCGTAGATGAGCGCGAAGCGGCTCACGTCGGTGGGCTTCCACAGGAAGTCGGAGCTCATGTCCGCCACCAGCGGCACGCGGCCCACGTCCGGGAAGGTGTGCCACTGCGAGCCGAAGATGGTGTTGTTGCTCGTCAGGTGGACGTAGGCGGCCTGGGGGTCGAGTTGCAGCTCGGACTGCTTCGGGACGCGCTGGTAGCGCTTGTCCGCCTGCAAGGTGGTCGCCGCGATGCGGGGCGAGCCGTAGAACTTCGCCTCGTCCAGGGCCTTCTCGCTCCAGACGCCCGTCATCAGGTAGTCGGCGGAGGCGCCCGGCGTGAGGAAGTTCATCGGCACCTGGGCGAACTGCTGGGACGCGCCGCCGGTGAGGAACAGCACCTGGTGCGTGTCCGGGATGCCCAGAAGCTCCGTGAGCAGCGCGACGGCCTCGTCGTGGACGCCCTCGTAGTCCTTGCCCCGGTGGCTGTGCTCCATGACGGACATGCCGGTGCCGTGGAAGTCGAGCAGCTCGTCGCGGGCCTGCTCGAGGGCCGGCAGGGGCAGACCGGCGGGACCGGCGTTGAAGTTGATGACGCGCATGGCGGGGACCTCACGGTGGAAGACGACGTCCCCCATTCTTCCCCCCGACCGGCCCCTGGAGGCCAGCGCGAAGCGTCACGCCCGCCCGCCTCCTGTTGGAGGGCAACGTCCCAACTTCCCTCAAGGGCCGCCCTACTCCACCGGACGCAGCACCAGCCCGTCCTTCGCGAAGCGCACCACCTCCGCGTGGACATCCGGCGCGGCCATCCCGGTGGCCTGGGCGACGGCCTCCTCGGACAGGCCCTCCACGGCCATCTTCAGCACCAGCAGCGCGGGGGGCGTGGCGGCCATGTAGTACGTCACCAGCGCTTCCGGGTGGCGCCACAGGAGCGCCAGCTCGTCACCCTCGGCGGGCGGGGCACCGTCCCGGGTGCGCACGAAGGCGCAGAGCCGGTAGGGCTGCTCCAGCACCGCCAGCGTGGGGTTGGGCGTGAGCTGTGTCACGCGCTCGGGGATGACCTCCTCGGAGGCGAACACCGCGAAGTCCGCCCATTCGAAGCGCGCCAGCGCGGGCAGGAACGGCGGCAGCCCCTGCGCCTGGGTGCCGTCCGCGACGAAGGGTGGGAAGCCTTCCCCCAGCCGGTTGAGCTCGTAGTGCCGCGCGGGCCGGGTGCGCGTGTAGCCCTCCACCAGCGCGTCCCACGCGGCGGGCGTCACCGCCTTGCGCGTGAGCGGGAAGAGCTTCTCCAGCGTGGAGCGCACGTGGCCGCGCACGAACTGGCCATAGAGCGCCATCCGCTCCGGCGCGACGTCCCAGCCCGGGTGCGACGCGGACAGCTTCGACAGGCCCTCCGCGCCGGGAGGCCCGGCGAGGTACGCCTCCATGCTGTCGAAGAAGTGCTTCAACCCCGGCTTCATCGCGACGCCTCCGCCAGCGCGGTTCGGGCGAGGTCCGCCTCGTCCAGCACGGCGTCCAGCGACGGGATACCCTGGTCCCATTCGATGAGCGTGGACACCGGGCCGGTGCGCTCCAGCGTGTAGCGGTACAGCGCCCACACGTCGTCGCAGACGCGGTCGCCGTGCGTGTCGATGAGGACCTTCTCCCCCACGTCATGGCCGGCCAGGTGCACCTGCACCACGCGCTCCAGGGGCAGCGCATCCACGAAGGCGCGCGGGTCGTAGCCGTGGTTCGTCGCGTTGACCCAGACGTTGTTCACGTCCAGGAGCAGCCCGCAGTCCGCGGCCTCCACCACCTGGCGCAGGAAGTCCGCCTCCTGGAGCGTGCCGCCCGGCATGGCCGCGTAGTAGCTGGGATTCTCCAGGAGGAAGGGGCGCTCCACGCGCGCCATCACCTCGCGCACGCGCGGCACCACGTGCTCCACCGCCTCCGGTGTGAAGGGCAGCGGCAAGAGGTCATGCAGGTGCACCCCGCCCAGGCGCGAGTAGCACAGGTGGTCGGAGAAGAACGGCGCGTCCAGGCGCTTCACCAGCGCGGAGAGCCGGGTGACGTAGTCGTCATCCAGCGCATCCGGCCCGCCGATGTTCAACCCCACGCCGTGCGGCAAGAGCGTCCAGCGCTCGCGGCACGCATCCAGCGCGCGCTGGGAGCGGCCCCCCAGCGACAGGAAGTTCTCCGGGATGATCTCCACCCAGTCCAGCTTCCGGGGCGTGCGCGGCAGCGCTTCATAGAAGTCGCGACGCAGTCCGATGCCCGCGCCCAGCGGCTTCAACCCATGGCGGTGTGAGTAGCGGGGGGACATGCGTGAAGCCTCCTGGGCCGGGGCCTTCAGGAACGGGGAATGGCGGGTGAAAACAACACGGGCGGCAGGAAGGAGTCTTCCCACCGCCCGCGAGCGAGGGAGGGACCCGGCTTCCGGGCCCTCCGCTGGCGATGACTACTTCTTGCCGCTGCAGGAGCCCGCGCCGCAGCTGTGCTCGGCGCCCTTCTCCGGCGTGGTGGCGGCGGGGGCCGCGGCGCTGCAGCTACCCTCGGCGCCCTTCGCCTCGGCCGGCTTCGCGCTGCAGTTGGCCTCGGCGGCCTTCTCGGACGAAGCGGCCTGCGTGCCCTCCGCGCCCTTCGTGGAGGCACAGCCGGTGGCCAGCGCGCCGAGAGAGAGGGTGCCGACAACCGCTGCCAGAGCCTTGACGTTCATGTGTTGCTTCCTTTCGTACCGCGGGGGTGTGTGACTACGACGGTGAAAACCAGTTACGGCTTGAACTGCGTGGAGCCCCAGGCGTCGACGGTGACGTCCGCCTTCTCGCCCACCTTCAGCAGCAGCGCTTCGGTGCGCTTGATGCCGTAGGCCTCCACGGGAATCTGGAACTTCGCGCGCACGCGCAACAGCTCTCCGGGGGCGCGGTGCTTCGTCTCAGCCGTCTCCTGGAGGTACGTGGCGGTGACCTCCACCGGCTCCTCGTGCGTCACGCCGTGGATGCTGAAGGTGCCCTTCGCCTTCACCGTCACCGGCTTCGCGTTGGCGAGCGGCGCGGGCAGGGCGACATCCTTGAACTCGAAGACGATGTCCGGGAACTTCGCCGCGTCCAGCCAACGGTCATTCTGAAGGTGGCCGTCGCGCGTCTCGTTGCCCGTCTTGATGGACTTCACCGGGACCTGGAAGCGGCCCGAGGCCTTCTGCTCCTTCACCTCCACGCGGCCCTTCACCTGGTTGGACAGGCCGTTGATGACCTCCAGGGGCGCGTCCAGCACGAACATGACCGTGTCGCGGCCGTTCGGGTCGTTGAAGACGAAGCTCTTCGCGGAAGTGGGCTCGGCGGCGGTCGCGGACAGCGACAGCACGGAGGCGAGCATCAGTGCGCTGCGGAACATGGCGGACCTCATCTACGGAAGCCGCGAACCTCGCGGATGCATGCGATACGCGACACCCGCGCGAACGGTTACGGCGCCGCCCAATTCCAGGTGTTCACCCCGCGTCGTCCGAGGGCCGTCCACCGTCCACCGCTTCACGCAACCGACTGTCCGGGGCAGCTTGGAGCTTGACGCCCCCCGGGTCAATCCGGACGCCGAGGCGATCTAACAAACTTCCCAAATCTGAGAAAGCCGGAACTGAAAGTTGGTGGGCCAGCAGTCGCTCGAAGAGAGGCTCCCCGGCGACGGTGTCCACGGCGGCGCCGAAGCCCGCGAGCGAGGACGTGGGGCCCCGGGTGGCGAGCAGCTCCAGCACATCCTCCAGTCGGGCGCGTCCGTGCGTCACCCGCCGCAGCTCCAGGTCCAGCCGCAGGGCGAAGAGGGCGCCGGTCCAGTAGACGCCCTGCCAGTCGCCTTCGCGTGAGACGACCTCCGCCATGGTGCGCGAACCCGCGGCGGACTGGCCGCGAGCGAAGCCGTCCGTGAGTTCCTGCCACGCCTGCCGCGCCGTCTGGCGTCCGGAGCGCGCGCGGGCGATCTCCGTGTAGTAGGTGGCGAGCCCTTCGGTGAGCCAGGCGACGCGCGGCAACAGCGTGGGGTGCGTCAGGTGGAGCATCTCGTGGATGGCGATCCAGTCGCGTCTCAGGGCGTCGGCGGTGGTGTCCTGCCCCACAAGGATGGAGATGCTGGGGGGTGAGCTCCACTGGACCATACCGAAGAGGGCGGGCTCTTCCGCGCCGGGCACGGGCACGACGCGAACGGTGATGCGCGGATGGGGGAACGTCTTGCGCACGGTGTTCACTTCGCGCGCGGCCTGGGCCAGCCAGTCACAGACCTCCGCGTCCGACAGGAACATGAAGCGCCCCAGCAGCGCGACCTCCAGCACGGCGTCACCGACGTTCGCTTCGCAGCGCCGACCGCCGAAGCCATGGAAGCCCGAGTCCACCAGGTCCTCGCCGCGCAGGTGGTAGACGCCAGCGTCATCCGGGGGCCAGGGAAGCAGCGCGTCCGTCCCATCCACCGTGAACTCCACGCGCAGGTCGGGCGGCACCACGCGAGGGCGCAAGAGGTACGCACGCCCCGCCACGTGCCATGCGTCCCCTTCCCCGACGCCAGAGAAGAAGGAGCGCTCACCGCCGCGGGACGGGGACTCCAGCGGATAGAAGTAGCGAAGGAAGCGCGTTCCGGACGGGACGTGCAGCTCGCCTCCGTGCAGCCGCAGGGCGCGGGAGGAGCCGTCCTCGCTCAAGGCCCAGACGGTGTCCACGCGCTCCGGCTGTCGAAAGAGGAAGTCGCGCGGGGAGGACGACAGGAGGATGATCTCCACCTCCAGTCCGCGCTGGGGCTCGCGCGCATACGTGACGTTGTAGCGCAGCGCCGCCGTGTCCCTCCGGGGCAGCGCGGGCCGCGTGGTCGCGCAGGCGCCCAGGGTGAGCGCGAGCAGCAGGAGCACCGCCTGAGGCACCGTCTTCAAGGCATTCACGTGGCACCGCCTCCCCTGGCTTCCGCTCCGGACAAGAGGACCCCACGGCGTGCCCTGCGGCGTCCAGTGCGTTGTGTCGACGCAGGAGGACGAGCGTCAGGCGGTGGGCGCGTCCGCTGACGCCAGCGCGACACCTTCCGTCAAGGTGACGGTGCCTTCCGCCCCCGTGCCCCACTGAGTCCTCCACTCGCTCCGACTTCAGGGGCCGGCGCTCAGCCCCGGGCAGGCTTTCTCTTTCGCGAGGGCCGTGAAGGACGCGCATGCGCATCCCCTGCGTTCGTTCCCCGGGTCCCAGAGCCCGGCTTCCGTGCCTGCTTCTTCCGCGAAGGCCGTGACGCAGGCACGGATGCATCCGCTTTCGACACCGGTACGTCCGCGCGCTTCGGTCTGCGCACCACATTCCGCGCCCCAGCCCCGCCCACCTCCCCTGCCTCCGCGATAGGAGCCCCGGCGAGCAGCAGGGCCCGGGCCGCGTCGAGGATCTCCGCCGACACCGCCTGCGAACCCGTGGCCCTCGCGAGCGTCATCGCGCCGAAGCACAGCGCCACCGTCGCCAGCATCTGTTGACGGGGCGTCGCGCCCTCCCGCGCCGGAAGCTGGCCCTGCGCCGCGCCCACCAGCGCCTCCAGGCCCTGGCCGAACGAGGCCTGGACCTCCGGCGGCGCGCGCGTCAGGTCCGACAGGAGCGACGGCATCATGCAGCTCGTCTGCCCCGTGTCCCGGTTGTAGAGGCTCAGGTAGCGGCGCGCGAAGTGATCCAGGAACGCCGTGCCCCGCAACCCCTCCAGCCCCGCCAGCCAGCGCATCTGCCGCTCCACCATGAACGCCCGCAGGGACTCCGCGAGCAGCGACTCCTTGGAGGCGAAGTGGGCGTAGAAGCCGCCCACCGTCAGCCCTGCGGCGCGCATCACCCGCTCCACGCTCGCGCCGCTGAAGCCCTCCGCGCGGAACAGCTTCTCCGCCGCCGCCAGGATGCGCGCGTGCGTGGCCTGCTTGTGCTCAGCGGTGTAGCGCATCGTCCCCACCTACTCCTTCGCGCCGCCTGAACCCGGCGGCCGGAAGATCATGCACGTCGTGGTGCCGTGCGCGTAGAGGTTGCCCTTCGCGTCCACCAGCCGCCCCTGCGCCGTCGCCACCTTGCCCCCCAGGTGGATGACCTCGCCCTTGCAGAAGAGCTCCCCGGAGTCGTGCGCCACGCCCTTCACGTAGTTCACGTGCAGCTCCAGCGTCGTGTACCCCACGCCCACCGGCAGCATCGTGTGGATGGCGCACCCCATCGCTGAGTCCATCAGCGTGGCCGCCAGCCCCCCGTGCACCATGCCGATGGGGTTGTAGTGGTGCTCGCCCGGTTGCACCCCGAACACCACCTTGCCCTCCTCCACCTCCACGGGCGTGAAGCCCATCAACTCCGCGATGGGAGGCGCCGGCAATTCGCCCCTCTGGATGGCGCGCAGGTACTCCAGCCCCGACATCTTCTTCGCCGCCGAAGCGCCCTCCCGGGGGTCCTTCCATGTCACCGTCCGCGTCCGCGGGTTCACGGCCTGCTCGCTCATCGAAGGCTCCTCACCGCTTGAATGACCAGCATCATTCCATCCATCGCCTGAGCGCCTGGATGCCTGCGCCATCCATGACACTCGAACTTGAACTCATGGAAGGATGACCATAATACCATCCCGTTCAACGACTGGGGTCAAGGAGCATTCCATGGAGCAGCGGCGCGTCGTGGTGACGGGAATGGGGCTCATCAGCCCGTGTGGCACCGGCGTGGAGAAGAGCTGGGAGGGGCTCATCCAGGGCAGGAGCGGCGTGGGGCCCATCACCCTGTTCGACGCAAGCCAGCTCGCCTGCCGGTTCGCCGGCGAGGTGAAGGACTTCAACCCGGAGGACTACATCGAACGGCGCGAGGTGCGGCGCATGGACCGCTTCGCGCAGTTCGCGGTGGCGGCGGCGGACATGGCCCTCGCGGATTCGGGCCTCAAAATCACCCCGGAGAACGCGGAGCGCGTGGCGGCCATCATCGGCTCCGGCATCGGCGGCATCTCCAGCATGGAGGAGACGTACAAGAAGGCGCTGGAGAAGGGCGCGGACCGCATCAGCCCCTTCTTCATCCTCCAGATGATCATCAACATGGCGCCCGGCTACGTCACCATGCGCCACGGCATCAAGGGCCCCTCCTGGTCCACCAACTCCGCCTGCTCCACCAGCGCCCACGCCATTGGCGAAGCAATGCGCGGCATCCAGCGCGGTGAGTTCGACGCGGCGGTGGCCGGCGGTTCGGAAGCCCCCATCTCCCTGCTGGGCGTGGGCGGGTTCGCCGCGATGAAGGCCCTGTCCACGCGCAACGACGCGCCCCAGGCCGCCAGCCGCCCGTTCGACAAGGACCGCGACGGCTTCGTGCTCGCGGAGGGCGCGGGCATCCTCATCCTGGAGGAGTACGAATCCGCCCGGGCCCGCGGCGCCCGCATCCTCGCGGAGTTGGTGGGCTACGGCGCCAGCTCCGACGCCCACCACGTCACCGCCCCCGCCCCGGAACACGAAGGCGCCCAGCGCGCCATGAAGGCCGCGCTGAAGGACTCGCGCCTGTCACCGGGCGACATCGGCTACCTCAACGCGCACGGCACCTCCACGGAGATTGGCGATCTGCTGGAGATGCAGGGCATCGCCCGCGTGTTCGGCGACGCGGCCCCGAAGCTGGCCATCTCCTCCACCAAGTCCATGACGGGCCACATGAACGGCGCGGCCGGCGCCGCCGAGGCCGTCATCAGCATCCTGGCCCTTACCCGGGGCGTGCTGCCCCCCACCATCAACCTGGAACACCAGGACCCGCGCATCCTCCTGGACTGCATCCCCAACGTCGCCCGCGAGCAGCGCGTGGACGCCGTGATGAGCAACTCCTTCGGCTTCGGCGGCACCAACGTCGCGCTCGTCTTCCGCCGCGCGCCGGACGCTCCGTAACGAGTTTGTAAAAATGCATCCGCCGTTTTACTGACTTTTCCCCAGTCCTGCCGCGCCGCGTTGGTAAACGGTTGACAACGCGCGGCCCCGGCGGGCCCTCCGCGCACCGGCGGCGTCAAAAAGCCTCATGATTCCATGGGATTACGTCGTCCGGTGGCCAGGAGGGAACCAGTCAACCCTCCGCGCGTTGCTTGCGGGACAGCGCTCCGGTGGATTGAAAACGTTTATTGCAAATCGGTAAATCGATTTGCAGAGTGGATCCAGAGACCCGGTGCCGGACACGTCCTTTGACGCGGCCCGCCGGCGGCTGGAGCCATGAACAACGACAACGCGCTGAACGCGAACGTGGGGCTGAAGCTTCGAGGCCTCCGCTTGCAACGCAACATCAAGCAGGCGGATGCGGCCAAGGACCTGGGTGTGTCGCCCGCGTACCTGAACCTCATTGAGAAGGGCAAGCGCGTGATGCCCTTCCCGCTGCTCTGGAAGGCGCTGCGCTACTTCGAACAGGACCCCGAGCAGTTCATGTCCACGCTGGGCGAGGGCCGCGTGGACGAGGCCCTGGCGAAGCTGCTGGACGAGCCGCTGCTCAAGAGCCTGGACATCGACTCGGAGTCGCTCCAGTCGCTGTCCGCCGAACCGAAGCTCGCCGGCACGGTCGCCGCGCTCTTCAACCTCTACAAGAACACGCGCACGCAGTTGGAGAACGTGCTCGCGCAGCTCAACGTGGAGGAGCGCACCCGCACGCAGGGCTCGCCGTCCGGCAACGGCCTGGGCAACACGCCGGGCGTGCGCTTCGACTACTCGCCCTTCGACGAGGTCAGCGACTTCCTGGAGAAGCACCGCAACTACTTCCCGGAGCTGGAGGAGCAGGCCGAAGGGCTGCGCCGCGACTTCCGCCTGGAGCAGCAGATCACCAGCAGCCAGCTCACCCGCATGCTGGAGGAGCGCTTCGACTACCGGGTGCAGATTGAGCGCGCCACCAGCGGTTCGTCCGTGGTGCGCCGGCTGGACCTGGACGCGCGCACGCTCACGCTGTCGCCGGACCTCACCGAACAGCCCCTGAAGTTCCAGATCGCCGCCTCCATTGGCCTGATGGTGATGGACCGCGAGAAGCTGGTGGAGCGCATCCTGGGCGCGGGGCGCATGCGGCACGGGGAGACGGAGCGGCTCATCAAGGTGAACCTGGCGAACTACTTCGCCGGCGCGCTGATGCTGCCCTACAGCGAGTTCTTCAAGGAGGTGCAGCGCACGCGCTACGACGTGGAGCTGCTCTCCAACGTGTTCGGCACCACGTACGAGACGGTGGCCCACCGCATCTGCAACCTGTCCGACCCCAAGCGCCAGGGCCTGCCCTTCCACTTCCTGCGCGCGGACATCGCCGGCAACATCTCCAAGCGCTACAGCGGCACCGGCATCCGCTTCGCGTCGGGCGGTGGCAGTTGCGCGAAGTGGGCGGTGCACCTGGCGTTCCTCAACCCGTCCCAGATTACGCGGCAGTACTCCATCATGCCGGACGGCACGACGTACTTCTGCTTCGCCAAGGTGCAGTTGCAGCCGATTGAAGGCTCCATCGTGAAGGGCACCGCGTACTCCATCGGCCTGGGGACGCACGCGGAGAACGCGAAGTACCTGGCGTACGGCCTGCCCACCAACGACCTGCGCAAGGACGCCATCCCCAGCGGCATCTCCTGCCGCTTCTGCGAGCGCACCGACTGCAACCAGCGCGCGGCGGCCAGCTACCGCTTCGCCTTCGCCTTCGACGAGTACACCAAGAAGGACTGCTTCTTCTCCCCGCTGCTCGTCCACGAGAAGGAGAAGGCCGAGCGCAACGGCCAGCACGAGGGCGTGGACAGCGACCCTGACGGGAGCGAGAAGCACGATTCGCTGGACAGGGGAGTCCGCCGCCGCAAGGGTCACGAGAACTGACATGCATCCGCCCGACACCGCCGAACGCGCCCACATCACCGAAGCCATCCAGAAGCAGCAGAACGCGCTCGCCTCCCTGCGCATCACCGGCTCCCCCTCGGAAGTGGGCCAGGGCCTGGTGTCGCTCGCGGAGCTGCACGGGATGCTGGAAGAGCACGCCCAAAGCCGTGAGCACTACGAGGAGGCCCTGGGCTTCTTCAAGACGGCGGGCAACAAGCCCGGCCAGGCGCAGGCCCTCTTCGGCCTGGGCGTGGTGAAGGCGTACTTCGAGGATCACCGGGGCGCCATCGAGCACATGGCCGTGGCCGCCCTGCTCTTCAACGAGGCGCGCGACCGCGACGGCGAGGCGCTCACCCGCGCCTGCATCGGTGAGTCCCTGCGCGCCCTGGGCGAGTCCGACGCCGCCGAGGAGAAGTACCAGGAGGCGCTCATCCTCTTCCGCCAGACGCGCAACACGGAGCGCATGGCGCGGCTGCTCTTGGACATTGGCGATCTGCGCATGGCGAAGGCGGAGTACGAGCCCGCGCGCAAGCGCTTCCTGGAAGCCGTGCCGCTGTTGGAGCAGGGAGAGGATCCGGAGGCGCTCGCGCTGGGCCACCTGCTGCTGGGCGAGTCCGAGGGCCTGCTGGGCCACCACGACAACGCGCGGCCCCACCTGCTGCGCGCCGTGGAGGCGTACGCGGAGCTGCACGACCACGTCTACGAGGCCCGCGCCCGCTGGGACCTGGGGCTGTCCTGCTACTACCTCCAGGACCTGGCCGCGGCCCGCGAACAGTTCGAGGCGGTGATCCCGCTGTACGACGAGCAGGGACTGCGCGACGACGTGGCCAAGGTGAAGAACATCCTGGCCCACTTCACCGCGCGCGGCGTGTAGCCACACCGCGCGCGGATTTGCCTTCCGGGTGACTCAGGCCTGGAAGCCCGCGCCCACCGCGAGCGCGAGCAGGGCCAGCACCCCGGCGGCGATGGCCGTGTAGCGCCATTCGCCGCGCAGGCCCAGCAGCGTGCCGGCCATGGCCAGTCGCGCCACCGGCGTCACCAGCAGCATGGACGCCGCGCCCTTGCGCAACAGGTCGATGGCCACGTGCACGGACTCGTCGCGGGGCAGCAGCTCCAGCGCGAGCGACGCCACGAACATCCCGCCACTCATCACCGCGCCGGTGCGCAGCACGCGCGCGATCCACCGCTCACCGGCCATGGCGCGACGCGCCCACCGCCGCCCCCCGGGCTGGGCGTCCGGGTGGGTGATGGGCTCCTGCTGGAACTGGACTTCGAGTGGATCCTCTAACTGCTCGGGATGCGGTACGGGCAGGGCCACCGCTGTCGCCTGGACGTTGCGCGGTGGCGGTGCTGCCTCGGAGCTTCCCACCGACGAGAGAACTGCGTGTGCCGCGGGATTCGCCTCACTCATCTCCATACGCTCGGCCACAACCCCTCCCCTCCCTTCCACAACATCTGTCCGGCCACCAGAAGCAGTACCGCCGCGAAGAGCTTCTTCAAAACGGCGGTGGGAACCTTCGGCATCAGTCGGCTGCCCACCGACGCGCCGGCCAGCACGCCCACCACCAGCGGCGCCACGAGGCCCAGGTTCAAGTGTCCGCGCCACGCATAGGCCGCCACGCTCGCGGCCCCGGTGACGCCCACCATCAGGTTGCTGGTGGCGCTGGCCACCTTGAACGGCACGCGCATGCCGTAGCTCATCAGCGGCACCTTCAGCGGACCGCCGCCCACGCCCAGCAGCGCGGACAGGCCGCCCGCGACGAACGAGCCGGAGATGCCCAGCGGATAGTTGGTGGGCACATAGCTGGCCGTCGACGTCGGCTCCTGGAGCGGCGTGCGCAACAGCAGCATCTGCAAGGACACAAAGAGCGTGAAGAGGCCGAACACCACCGCCACCATCGCCTCCGCGACGAAGGCCGCGACGAGTCCGCCGACGATGGCGCCCATCACGGTGGCCAGCTCCAGCGTGAGCCCCAGGCGCAGGTCGCTCAGTTTGTTCTCCACGTAGCTGGCGGCGGCGGCGCACGAATTCGCCACGACGCACATCAGGCTCGCGGGAACGGCCTGCTCCAGGGGGATTCCGAAACCCAACACCAGCACGGGCACCAGGACGATGCCGCCCCCGATGCCGAGCAGCGCCCCCAACCCGCCCGCCAACACGCCCGACGCCATGAGAAGGAATACCGTCATTCCCTATCGAGAATAGGGGGCACTCCCCGGTCCGGATAGCGCCATACCCCCCAGGGCAGTTGGCTTGATTGGCAGGATGCCCTGCACGCGAACACGGCCAGGGACTCGCGCCGTGGATGCGCGTTCACTAGGCGGCGGTGGCACCCAGCGTGCCTTCGGGAAACTCCTCGAAGAAGCGTGCGCGGGTGCGCGGCGTGTAGGTGCCGCGCGCCATGTAGCCGTGAAGTCGTTTGATCAACGCTCGCGACACATCCAGCGCCGCGTCCACTTCCGCCGTGAAGTCGAACTGGTCGTTGCGGTACAGCTCCTGGAACGACAACTGCGTGTATGCCGGCAGCGCCCGCACCCGCCCCAGGGGACTGGAGAGAAAGAGGCCGGAGACATAGAGGCCGCGCACCCAGCCATCCACCTCCGCCTTGGTGGGGGCCTGGCCCACGCGCTCCTGGGACGCCAGCCGCACCAGTTCGTAGATGCCCCGGCCGATGCCTCGCAGCGGAAGTCCCGGGCTCTTGCCCACCTGGAACTTCTCGCGCAGGCGGGAGGTGCCCACGCCGTCCGTGCCGTCCTGTTCGCGCAGGAAGAACAGCGTCTGGGCCCACTCCACCTGCCGGCGCGCGTCCCAGGCCCGCTCACCCTTGCGACGGTGGCGCAGCACCAGCGCGTCCACCAGCGGATGCAGGCGCCGGTCCAGGGCCAGGTGCGTGAAGTAGCCGGCGAGGATGGCCAGGCCCGCCTCGGTGCCCACGAGGGCCCCGGTGGCGACGAGCTCCGCCATCTTCAGGCCCAGGCCCACCGGCGCGCGCTCGTGGTACAGCCGCGCGAAATGAGGCCAGCCGGCCTCCGGCAGCAGCAGGGACAGGCCTCCACGCACGCCCGCGCACAGGGGCAGGTCCGGCAACGCGGCGCCGAAGCGCGCATACGGCAGGTCCTCGGACAACGCGCGCACCCAGTCCGTGGGGAGCCCGTCCGGGTGTGCCGCCAACCGTTCGATGGCCGTCAGATGGAGCAGCAGGGTGGGCATGGGGACCGCACAGCTATCCAGCGCGCCGGGGCAATGCAATGCCTCAGTGGCAACCAGCGCTTTGCGAGCAACACGTCGCGCGTCTACAGTCGCCCCCCTCCAAGCGCCCCTTTCTTCCCTTTTAGTCCAGGAGTCCAAGTCGCCATGCAATTCAGTCTCGTCTCCGGTGACGCCGCGCCGGTGAGCGGTGAGCTGCTCGTCATCCCCCTCTTCGAGGGCGAGCTGGTGGGTGACACCGCCCCCGCGTCGCTGGCCACCGCCGACTCGGCGCTGGACGGCAAGCTGCGCGCCGCCGCCACCCAGGAGGGCTTCAAGGGGAAGGTGGATCAATCCTTCCTGATTCACACGCTGGGGCGGCTGGGCAGCAACGACCGCGTCCTGCTCCTGGGCCTGGGCAACCGTGCGCGCTTCCAGCCGGAGGTGCTGCGGCTGGCCGCGGGCCGCGCGGCGAAGACGGCGCAGCGGCTGAAGGCCACCAGCATCGCCTTCCGCGTGCCCGCCACGGACCGCGCCGAGGACGTCGTGCGCGCGGTGGTGGAGGGCCTGGAGCTGGGCGTCTACCGCTTCGACAAGTACAAGTCCGCGGCGCGCGAGGACAAGTCGCCCAAGCTCAAGAGCGCCACGCTCGCGCTGCCGCCGGGCACGGAGAAGTCGCGCGCGCTGGATGACGCGCTGACGCTGGGCCTGAAGGTGGCCGAGTCCGTCAACTGGGCGCGCGACCTGGTGAACGAGCCCCCCAACGTGGTGACGCCCGTGCGCCTCGCGCAGGCCGCGCAGCAGGCCGCGAAGGAAGCGGGCCTCCAGGCGGAGATTGGCGGGCGCAAGGAGATCGAGCGCCTGAACATGGGCATGTTCCTGGGCGTCACGGTGGGCAGCGCGCAGGAGCCCCGGCTCATCCACCTGGTCTACACGCCGAAGAACGCGAAGGACGCCAAGCGCGCCCCGCTGGCGCTGGTGGGCAAGGCCATCACCTTCGACTCCGGCGGCCTGTCGCTCAAGCCCACCGAGGGCATGGTGGAGATGAAGACGGACATGGCGGGTTCGGCCGCGGTGCTGGCCGCCATGAAGGTGATTGGCAGCGTGGTGAAGCCGCCCTTCCCCGTGCACGCCTTCATTGGCGCGTGCGAGAACATGCCGTCGGGCACCGCGTACAAGCCCGGTGACATCCTCACGGCGCGCTCCGGCAAGACGGTGGAGATCACCAACACGGACGCGGAAGGACGCCTGGTGCTGGGCGACATGCTCACCTGGGCCGGCGAGCACGAGCCGTCCGCCATCATCGACCTGGCGACGCTGACGGGCGCGTGCATGGTGGCGCTGGGCAACTACATCGTGGGCGCGTTCGGCGACGACGACGCCACGGTGAACAGCGTGCTCGACGCCGCGAAGTCCGCGGGCGAGGAGATGTGGCGCCTGCCCATCAGCGACATGCAGAAGGACGCGCTGCGCTCCGACGTGGCGGACATGAAGAACTCCGGCGAGCGCTGGGGCGGCGCCATCAACGCGGCGCTCTTCCTCAAGGAGTTCGTCGGGGACATCCCGTGGGTGCACCTGGACATCGCCGGTCCGTCCAACAGCCCCAAGGAGCGCGGCTACCTGAACAAGGGCGCCACCGGCTCCGGCGCGCGCACCCTGGTGGAGCTGGTGCGCCAGCGGGCCGTGGACATCGCGACCCAGCCCGAGCCCAAGGCGGCGCCCGTGAAGGCCGCGAAGCGCGCGAAGGCGAAGACGGCCCGCTAGTCAGCGGGACGTGAGGGGACGGGCGCACGAAGCCTCTCGTGCGCCCCACCCTGCCCCGCTAACGCGGGTCGCCGGGCTCCGGTTCAGGCGCGCGGGGCGTGGCGCGCACGGCCACGCTCGGCTCGGGCAGCGGGCGGACGCCGGCCATCAGCTCATCCACGCTGACCGTCACGTCGTCGGACACCTCCGTGGGCCAGGTGGCCAGCATCATCAGCACGCGGCCGCTGTTGCCCTCGCGCACGGCCACCTTGCCGCGCACGCCGTCGCCCACCTGGAAGTCGAACCCCACGGCGTTGTCCGACAGCGCGATGGGCTGCGGATCCGTGGTGGTGAAGCCCGGCTGCTGGCGCAGGCCCTGCGTCAGCCGCTCCGCGAACTGGGTGGGCGTGGCCACGCCGGGCGCCACCTGGAGCACCACCTGGGCCCCCGACACGCGGTGCCGAAGGATGACCGGAATGGCGAGCCCCTCCGGGGTCCGCTCGTTCGTCTCGTCCAACTGCCACTCCGCCGTGGGCCGGACGATTTCGAACCCCAGGTCCTCGTCCACGTAGCGTCGCGTGGTGGACGCGATGCCCACGTCCTCCGCCCCGGACCCACCCGTGCCGGGCTCCGCCTTCGTCACCGCCGTCCGGGACGCGCCACATGCCGTGCTCAACAACAGCACTCCCCACCCCAACGTCCGCATCACGCCCATGTCGCTCATCCCCCGCCGGCCACCCGCCGTGGGGACGAACGTGGGCACCCAGGCCCAGGCTGACCAGGGGGACATCAGGGTGGGTGTCCGACTCAGGAAAGTCCGACGGACGACGCTCGACGCTAGGACAGGCCGCCCTGCAGGGTGCGGTACGTGTTCGCCAGCCGCTCCGCCACGTCCGCCGGCAACACGTTGCGCGCGGAGAACAGCGCGTAGGACACGAAGGCGTCCAGCGCCTCCAGCGCCATCGCCCGGCCCACCGCCTCGCCGCCGCTGGTGGACACGTTGGCGCGCAGCCGCACCACATCCACGCGCCCGTCCGGCCCCATGGTGACGCCCTGGTACGCGTCCTCCAGGCCCGGGGGCGGCGCCTCCACGAAGCCGCGCAGGAGGTCCACGTCCCGGCCCGCCTCGCGCAGCGCGCGGTGCACCAGCGACAGGAGGAGGTTGTAGCGCTCCTCGGCGGACAACAGCTCCCAGGCCATGCCCTCCACCGCCGGACCCGGCGTCGGCGCGGGCTCCGCGGCCTGCACGGCCAGGTGGCCGCCGCGCACCGCCTCCTCCACCCCGTTGTAGAAGGCGTACTGGCTGCCCGCGTACGCGGCCCGCAGCGCGCCCAGCGTCGTGCCCCCGCCCAGCTTGGCGAACAGGGCCTCTTCTCCAGGCAGCGCGCCCTGGGGGCCGGGAAGCACGCGCATGTCGTCCGGGAAGCGGCGGCGCAGGCGGCCCGTCTCCTCCGCGCGCTTGATGCCGGTGAGGACCAGGTCCCTCGTGCGCTCCGGCAGCTTCACCGCGTCCACCGCCGGGGCCCGCGCCTCCAGGAAGAGGAAGCTGCCTTCCTGCATCTCGAAGAGGTTGAGCACCACCTCGCGCACGACGAAGGTCATCGCGCTGTAGAGGCTGGCTTCCGACACGAGGCCCTGGGCCGTGAGCACCTGGCCAATCCGGCGCGCGGGCGTCACCTGCCCCAGCGCCGCCGACAACTGCTCTTCCGTCAGAAGGCCCAGCCGCACCATCACCGCGCCCAGGCGCTCCCACTGCTCGCTGGAGGTGGCGAACACCACCTGCCCGTCGCGAAACGCCACCGTGCGGCGCACGGAGCCGTGCTGCACGATGAGCTGGCCGGTGCGGATGCCCGAAAGGATTTGGGCGAAAACCTCCTCGACCGAGAGCGACCCCAGGCTGCCGGCGAAGAAGCCGGCCGTGCCATGGGACTCCGGGAGGAGCACCAGTCCCTCGGGCGCGTGGAAGTGCGCCACGAGGGGCCGGCTGGGAGAGACGGCGGCGGCGAGCGGCCGCTCCAGTTCGAGCGAAGCCGCCTCACCGCTCACGCGGGGCGTGGCCTTGGGTCTGGGCGCCACCGCATCCCTCCCGGGGGTTACGAGCTACTTCTTCGCGCCGGACAGCTCCGCGTCGATGATGCTCTTGAACTCTTCGAAGGGCTGCGCGCCCGACAGCATGACGCCGTTGATGAAGAACGCCGGCGTGCCGTTGACGCCCACCTTGGAGCCGTCCGCCTGGTCCGCCTTCACCTGCGCGGCCTTCTCACCGGAGTCGAGGCAGGTGTTGAACTTCGCGGCATCCAGCTTCAGCCCGGCCGCGGTCTTCTTCAGGTCCTCCACGCCCAGCGCCTTCTGGTTCGCGAAGAGCGCGTCGTGCATCTCCCAGAACTTGCCCTGGTCGTTGGCGCACAGCGAGGCCTCGGCGGCCTTCTGCGCCTGCTTGTGGAACTCCAGGGGGAACTGGCGGAACACCACGCGCACCTTGTCGCCGTAGGTCTTCGTCACCTGGTCCACCGCCGCGTTGGCGCGGCTGCAGAACGGGCACTCGAAGTCGCTGAACTCCACGATGGTGACCGGCGCGCCCTCCGGGCCCTTGGACGGACCGGTGGCCGCGACCTGCTTGCGCTCCACGGGGCCGCGCGCGGGCTCGGGCAGCTCGTACTTCACGTTGGCGCCCTGGCGCAGGGACTCGAAGAACTTCTGCGCGGCCTCCTGCTTCTGCTGGCCGGACAGGAAGTCGACAATCTGGGGCTTCATCTGCTCGTAGGTCGCGCCGGGGGGCAGTTGGCCCTTGGCGCCGTCGAAGACCTCCTTGATCTTCTCTTCCGGAGGCGCGGGGATCTTGTCGTCGATCTCCGCCTTGAGGAGCTGGTCCTCGGTGAGGCCGCGCTTGGTGGCCTCTTCCTTCACCAGCCGCTCGGTGACCAGACCTTCCAGGCCGCGCTTGCGAAGCTGGTACTTCTGCTTGTCCAGGTTCGCCAGCGGCTCCTTGATGCGCTCGTTGAGCTCACCGAAGGTGACCTTCTGACCGCTGCCGAAGGTGGCGACCACCGCGTCCGGACCCGGCTCCGCGGCATTGCCTGCCTGGGCCTGGGCGGCGGGCGCCTGGGTGGTGGCCGGCGCCTTCTCCTTGTTGCAGCCGGCGGTGAGGGATGCCGCGAGGAGGGCGGCCAGGGCGAGGCGAGTAGGACGCATGGACATAAGTCGCCGACTTAATAGAGGAGCCCTGGGCTGGCAAGGAATTGCCAAACCCTCACGTCAGGCCACTTCAGGCGACCAGCGGCTCCAGCTCCAACGCGCCCGCGAGGCTTGCGCGACCCGGCTCACGCCCTTCCACATCCCGGCGACGCGCGGTGACGATGTCGAAGCTGGACGGGTCCGCCAGCACCTTGCGCACCAGCTTGTGGTTGAGCGCATGGCCCGTCTTGAACGCCGTCATGTGGCCGATGACGGGACGGCCGAACAGCGACACGTCGCCAATGGCGTCCAGGATCTTGTGGCGCACGAACTCGTCCGGGAAGCGCAGGCCGTCCGGGTTGAGGATGGACGCCTCGTCCACCACCACGGCGTTCTCCAGCGAACCGCCGCGCGCCAGGCCCAGCGTCTTGAGCTTCTCCACGTCGCGCAGGAAGCCAAAGGTGCGCGCGCGGGAGATTTCGCGCGAGAAGCCCCGGTCGTTCACGTCCACGTCGAAGGACTGGCCCTGGATGACCGGGTGCTCGAAGTCGATGGTGCAACTGATGCGGAAGCGGCGGGCGGGGGTGATGGACGCCTGCTTGTCGCCGTCCGACACCGCCACGCTCTTCTTGATGACCAGGTACTCGCGCGGCGCGTCCAGCTCATGCGCCCCCGCCTCCATGATGGCGTGCGTGAAGGGCGCGGCGCTGCCGTCCATGATGGGGACTTCGGGTCCGTCCAATTCCAGACGCGCGTTGTCGATGCCCATGCCCGCCAGGGCCGACATCAGGTGCTCCACCGTGCCCACACGCACACCGTCACGGCCCAGGGTGGTGGCCAGCGACGTGTCCACCACGTACTCCGCCAGCGCGGGGATGCTCACCGGCCGGGGCAGGTCCGTGCGCACGAACACGATGCCGTGCCCCGCGGGCGCGGGCTTCATCGTCAACGTCACGGGCGCCCCGGAGTGGAGGCCCACACCCCGGCAGATGGCCGGCTGGGAGAGGGTGCGCTGGGAGTCGGTGAACTGGAGCATGTCGGTGTCGCCTCTAAGGACTGCTTCGTACTGACGCACGCAGGGTACGGGCCCGTCCGACCTTTCAACGGGGTCTGACGCACTGCACACAGGAGCAATCACCATGCCACCAGCCCGTGACACAAGCGCTTCCCGGAGGGGGAGCGCGGGGTGGTCCAACCCCCCGGAAATGCTGGCGCGACAGCAGCAAGGGCGGCGGACGTCAGGGCCCAGGGCCCCTGCCACCCTCTTGGGAAACACGACACATCCCCATGCACCGCGACAGCCATGTCCGGAAATCACCCTTCGAACCCCGGTTTCCGCCAACGCGTCACGCGCCAACCCGGAGTGTGTGTCGCCCAAGCGACAAGGCCGGGTCTCTATCGCAGGCCAGTGCCCGGAAGCAAACGCATGCCCGGGGCTCACCGGGAGTCCGGGGCTTGACTGAAAAAAGGACTGTGCGGGGGGGTCAGCGCGTCGCGGGCGGCAGGAAGCGGTCGCGCAGGGCTTCCGCATCCGGCCGGTCGAAGCCGCGGCCCTGGAGGAGGGAGCGGCGGCTCACGGCGTGGAAGGTGGTCTCCAGCGTCTGGGAAAACCGCCGGAGGTCTTCGGCGAGGCGGCTGCGGATGCCCGGGCCTTCAGGGGGCCAGGGCAGTTCGACGAGCAGCGAGGTGAAGCGGTCGAAGGCGTCGTAGTCCGCGTAGCGCAGGAGCTGGTAGCCGCCGTCGTGGAAGTAGTCGAGGAACGACTTGAGGGCGGCCAGCACGCGCTCGGCGGCGGGGACGTCCTCGGAGCGCAGGTGGCCTTCCGCGGCGCGGCACAACTGGGCGTAGACCCACAGGTCCTTGCGCAGGCGCAGCGCGGCGTCCTGGGCGCTGGTGAGGTGGGCGAAGGCCTCTTCCCCCAGGGAGCCGTTGGGCGCGAGCGCGTCCACCAGCGCGACGATCTGCTGGCGGAACAGCGTGGTGAAGGCCTCCGCGGCGCGCAGGGCGGCGGCGGGGTCGCGGTCCAGGTCCACCATCACCTCGCGGGCGATGCGGTCCGTCTCGCGGGCCAAGTCGCGCGCGGCGCGCAGCGTGGCGGCCTGCAGCGGCCTGGAGCCGGCCTTGGGGGACAGCTCGGTGTGCAGGTAGCTGGCGACGGCGGCGGCCTCGCCGCGCACCAGCGACAGGAGCACGCGCACGCGGCGCGGCACGGGCGGCTGCGTCTCCGGATCCACGTGCGTCAGGTAGTGCAGCACGCGGAACAGGCCCAGGAACGCGGTGGTGTAGAGGGGCCGCGTGTCGGCGGGCAGCGCGCCCAGGATGTCCAACAGGCGCACGGAGCGCAGCCGGTCGTACTCGACGCGGAACTCCAGCGGGCGGAAGGGGCGGAAGTAGCGGTTGAGGACGATCTCCCGCAGCGTCAGCTTGCCCACGTCCTGGAAGAGCGACAGGCCGATGAGCGGGAGCTGGAGCAGGTTGTCGAGCAGGTTCTTGAGCGCGTCGAACGCCTCGCGCACCACGAAGAGGCTCTCCGGCGGGGTCTCCTGATCCAACTCTTCTTCAATCAACAGCCGGCGCACGCGGTCGTCCGCGAGCTGGGTCTCCACGTACTTGCGGAAGACCATCTTCGGGTCGCTGTCCGGGTCCTGGAGGTGGCGCGCCACGCGAACGGCGCGCTCCATGGCGTCGCGCACGTCCGCCAGCTCCTCGTGGAAGTCGCGCGTGACGAGCGGCCGGGCGCGGGCATCCACCACGGCGTTGTGGAGGTTCAGGTAGCGCTCCACGGCGCGCAGCCACATCTCGAACTCGAAGAGCAGCTCCTCGCGGCCCTCCACCGGGACGCCGCGCAACCAGCGCTCGCGTTCGGCGAGGAAGCCCGCGCGCGTGGCCTGCGAGGCGCGCATCAGGTCGCCGTAGAAGTCGCGGGGACTGGAGAGGACCGTGGGCACGGAGGGCGCGGAGGCTTGGCTCATGGCGGCGGGTTCGCGAAAGGCGTGGGGGCTAGAAGAGCGTGCCCTGGGGAGAGCTGGGGGGCGGCGTCTTCTTGAAGTACTGGTAGGTGCGCAGCGTGGCGGTGCGGCCCCGGGGCGTGCGCATGAGGAAGCCCTCCTGCATCAGGAAGGGCTCGTAGACATCCTCGATGGTGTCGCGCTGTTCGCCCACGCTCGCGGCGATGGTCTCCACGCCCACCGGGCCGCCGCCGAACTTCTCCACGATGGTGAGGAGAATCTTCCGGTCCATCGCGTCCAGGCCGCTGGCGTCCACGCCCAGCCGGCTGAGCGAATCGTGCGCCAGCTCGTAGGTGATGCGGCCATTGCCCTCCACCTGGGCGAAGTCGCGCAGCCGGCGCAACAGCCGGTTCGCGATGCGGGGCGTGCCGCGCGAACGGGTGGAGATTTCACGGCTGGCGGCGCGGTCCAACGGCACGCCGAGGATGCGCGCGGAGCGGTCGAGGATCTGCTCCAGGTACTTGGGCTCGTAGTACTCCAGGCGCTCTTGAATCTGGAAGCGGTCGCGCAGCGGGGAGGTCAGCAGGCCCGTGCGCGTGGTGGCGCCAATCAGCGTGAAGGGCGGCAGGTCGATCTTCATCGCGCGGGCGGCGGGCCCGGTGTCGATGGTGATGTCCAGCCGGAAGTCCTCCATCGCCGGGTAGAGGTACTCCTCCACGGCGGCGTTGAGGCGGTGGATCTCATCGATGAAGAGGATGTCCCGCTCGTTGAGGTTCGTGAGCAGGCCCGCCAGGTCCCCCTTGCGCTCCATGGCGGGGCCGCTGGTGACGTGGATGCCCACGCCCAGCTCGTTGGCGATGAGGTACGCAAGCGACGTCTTGCCCAGGCCGGGCGGGCCGGAGAAGAGGCAGTGGTCCAGCGCGTCGCCCCGGGCCTTGGACGCGGCCACGTAGACCTTGAGCTTCTCGACAACGGCGCCCTGGCCTACGTACTCGTCGAAGGAGCGAGGGCGCAGGGAGGCTTCCAGCCGGATGTCTTCCGGCTGAACATCTCCCGAGAGGGTGTCATCGGACTTCCTCGCCATCACCATTGCGACCCTATACAGCGAAGGGGCCACGTGTCGCTCCCCTTCTGGCGGGTTGGAAGGGGTGACACGCCGACCGGCCAGCCAGGGGGTCAATCCCCCCTGCCCCAAGGGAGTCGCGTCCATGAGCCTCACCCCCTCACCGTTCCGTCCCCTGCCCTTCCTCCCGGAAGCGCACACCGAGCGTTCTCCTGGACAGCGGTTGCAGAAGCTGCGCCGCGCCGCATTGGAGGCCCGCGAAGCGTTCGTGCGCGAGGGTCCGGTGGCGGCGGTGGCGACGTGCGACCTCGTCACCTTCCCCTACCCCACGTTGTTCGCCTTCAGCGGGGCGGCGCTGTCCCCGGCGCCCTACGTGATGATGACCAACCGCATGCAGGTGGTTCAGTTCGCGGAAGGGGGCACGGGCCAGCGTCGGACGCTGCTGTTCAACCCCACCGACTACGAACGGGGCTACGCGGCGCCCTTCTACCGGGCGCTGCGCGAGCGCTACGGCGCGTTCCTCTCCGACAAGGTGATGACCACCCGGCACGGCACGGTGCAGGGCCATTTGGAATCGCTGGGGTTGACGCCGTCGGACGTGGACTACCTGGCCTTCGACCACCTGCACATCCAGGACCTGCGCGGCTGGCTGGGCGGCGCGGGCACCCCGGCCGTCTTCCCGCGCGCGAAGCTGCTGGTGCAGCGCACCGAATGGGCCATGGTGAAGCACCTGCACCCCATGCAGAGCGTGTGGTTCGTGCCCGGAGGCACGGAGGTTCCGGAGGACCGCGTGGTGCTGCTGGACGGCGACACCTGGCTGGGCCAGGGCGCGGCGCTCCTGAGCACGCCCGGGCACACGCAGGGCAACACGTCCCTGGCGGTGGCCACCGCGAATGAGGTCTTCGTGGTGAGCGAGAACGGCGTGAGCACGGAGAGCTACACGCCGCTGCTGTCGCGCATCGCGGGCGTGCGCCGCTTCGCGGAGCAGATGGGCTGGGAGGTGGTGCTCAACGGCAACACGCGCGAGGACTCCCTGGGGCAGTACGCGTCCATGGTGGTGGAGAAGCTCTTCGCGGGCCCCTCCGCCGTGGACGGGGCGTTCGTGAACTTCCACCCCTCGTCGCTGCTCACCCACCACCTGCTGGCCCCCGGCCTGGGCCCCACCGTGGTGCTGCCCGCCCCGAACACGGGCGAGCTGCATCCCACGCCCGCGGTGCGGCGCGCGGCGTGAGCGTCAGTCGCCGAAGCGGCCGCAGCGGCCCGCGGTGAGGAACGGCAGCGCCCAGGGCTCCTCGCCCTGGTCCGGGTGGTTGGCGACGAAGAACACGTAGCTTCCGGAGCGCACGAACCCCCGGGGGTTGGAGCCCAGGTGCGCGGGCGCGATGTCGCGCAGGGACTGCACGCGGCCTGATTCACCGTCCGAGTACCAGGCCTCGCGGCCCCGCGCGGCCGTCGCCGCGGAGAAGAAGAGCCAGCCGTCCGTCGCCGCCAGCGCGGTGGGGGTGCTGCCCACGGGCCCTGGCTCCAGGTCCTGCACCAGCACCGTGCCCTGCGACGTGCCGTCGGTGCTCCACAACTCACGGCCGTGCACGCCGTCGTCCGCCGCGAAGTACAGCCGCCCGTTCATCGCCGTCAGCCCCGACGGCAGCGAGCCCTCGGGCCCCGGGTTCACGTCCTTCACCCGCCGCGTGCCCAGGAGCGTGCCGTCGCTCTTCCACAACTCCCCGCCAAAGAGCGGGTCGCCGGGCTCGCCGAAGAAGCCCTCCGCGCCGGCCATGAAGTACACGGTGTTGCCCAGCGGCGTGAGCTCCGACGGGTAGTCCCCCGCGAAGTGCCGCAGCGGGAAGGTGAAAAGGGGCACGCCCCACGACACCCAGAGGTCCGCTTCACCCTGGCCCCGGTCCACGAGGAAGAAGAGCCGGTCGCGGCCCACCGGCGTCAGCGAGAAGAGCACCGTCTGCGCCGGGCCCCGGAAGTACACCTGCGCGGTGCCGGCACGCCCCCCCGTCACCCACAGCGTCACGGACGTGTCCCCGTACGCCACCAGCGCCAGCCGTCCGTTCCACTCCGTCAGGTCGTCCAGGAAGAGCGACGCGGGCCCGGGCGCGAACTCCTGCGCGAGCTGCGTGCCCGCGGCCGTGCCGTCCGAACTCCACAGCTCACGGCCGCGCATGCCGTCGTCCGCGGTGAAGTACAGCCGCCCACCCACCACCGTCAGGTTGTCCGGCGCACTGCCCGCCGCCCCCCGCCGGATGTCCGCCACCAGCACCGTCCCCTGGGACGTGCCGTCCGAGCGCCACAGCTCCGGCCCGTGCACCCCGTCGTCCGCGACGAAGAAGAGCCGCCCTCCCACCGGCGTGAGGAAGCGCGGCGTGCTGCCCGCGGCCCCGGGCCGTACGTCCTTCACCCGCCGCGAGTCCCGTTCGTCCCCGTCCGTCACCCACAGCTCACGCCCGGAGGCCCCGTCATCCGCCGCGTAGAAGAGCTGCCGGCCCACCGCCACCAGCGACTCCGGACGCGACCCTTCCAGGCCCGGCTGGAGATCCCCCACCGACAGGGGCGAGCGCCCACAGGGTTGGAGTCCACCGTTGTCCGGAGAAGCCT
>NZ_RAVZ01000122.1 GCF_003611635.1 Corallococcus terminator
CCCCCAGCCCGGACGACTTCCATGGCAGGCAGCAGCCTGATTGCGCTCCTCGACGACATCGCGACCATCCTGGATGACGTCTCCATCCTGACGAAGGTGGCGGCGAAGAAGACGGCGGGCGTGCTCGGAGACGACCTGGCGCTCAACGCCCAGCAGGTGACGGGCGTGAAGGCGGACCGCGAGCTGCCGGTGGTGTGGGCCGTGGCGAAGGGTTCGCTGGTCAACAAGGCCATCCTGGTGCCGGCGGCGCTGGCCATCAGCGCGCTGGCGCCCTGGCTGGTGACCCCGCTGCTGATGGTGGGCGGCGCCTTCCTCTGCTTCGAGGGCTTCGAGAAGATCGCGCACAAGTTCCTGCACAGCAAAGAGGAGGACGACGCGCACCGCACCGAGCTGCGCGAGGCGCTGGTGAATCCGAGCGTGGACCTGGTGGCGCTGGAGAAGGACAAGATCAAGGGCGCGGTGCGCACCGACTTCATCCTGTCCGCGGAGATCATCGCCATCACGCTGGGCACCGTGGCGACGGCGGCCTTCGCCACCCGCGTCTCGGTGCTGGTGGGCATCGCCCTCATCATGACCGTGGGCGTGTACGGGCTCGTGGCGGGCATCGTGAAGCTGGACGACGCGGGGCTCTATCTCAGCCGCCAGTCCGGAGGCTTCCAGCGCGGCCTGGGCGCGGGCATCCTGCGCGGGGCGCCGTGGCTGATGAAGTTCCTCTCCGTGGCGGGGACGGCGGCCATGTTCCTGGTGGGCGGCGGCATCCTCGTGCACGGCATCTCCACCCTGCACCACGCGGAGGAGTCTCTCACCGCCTGGGCCAGGGGCGTGCCGGGCGTGGGCAGCATCCTGGGCGGGCTCGCCCCCATGCTGCTCAATGCCGCGGTGGGGCTGGGCACAGGCGCCGTGCTGGTGCTGCTCCTCACCCTGGGGCAGAAGGTCATGAAGGGTCGGGGCGTGAAGAAGTAGCTGCTGACGCGTCCCGAGAACCGGTTGACGCGTCAGCCAGCCCGCTTCTCCACGCAACGGCGCACGACGTCCCTCGAAGGCGCTCCGCATGCGCGTGGCGTGCGGCTTGCTATCAGCCTCTCCACTTGAAACAGGAGAGGTCGATGCGCTTGGGACGTGCGGTGGTCGTCGCGGTGGGTCTGCTGGGCTGTGGGGGCGCGGAGCTGGACAGCGTCGATGCGCTGGACAGCGTCGGCCAGGAGATCGTGGGAGGCGTCGAAGCGCGTCCAAACTCCCACCCCTGGATCGTCAGCCTGCAAAACGGTGTCAGCCACTTCTGTGGTGGCTCCCTGGTCAGGATTGGCGCCAGGGAGGAGAGCAATATCGTCATCACGGCGGCCCATTGTGTCGCGGATGGCATGCCTGACTGGGTGGTCGCAGGGGCTCATGATCTGAGGCGGCCCACGTCCGGCCAGGTCCGCGTCCGCGTCAAGCGCGCGGTCTTGCATCCGAACTACAACCCGGACACGACGATGAACGATATCGCCGTCCTCCAGCTCCAGAGCCCCATCCCGTTCGGCCCATCCGTCCAGTTCGGCCCATCCGCGGCCGGGGAGGGGGGATGGTGCGGCCAATCCCCCCAGATGCGCCCCAATCTGACACCTCAACTCGCGTCTGGACTCACCATCGGACCTGTTTGCCTTCCAGCCGCGGGTGAGCAGGTTCCAGACAACACGCAGACGACGATCGCGGGGTGGGGCCTGACCAGGGAGGGAGGCTACGACACGTCAGACATCTTGATGCAGGTGGGAGTCCCCACTGTGGGCTCGAACCAACTGGCGAGGGCCTACGCTTCACAAGGTATCCACATCGACCCGAATGCCATGCTCGGGGCTGGGTACTCCCAAGGAGGGAAGGACTCGTGCCAGGGTGACAGTGGAGGGCCGCTGGTCGTCAAGGGGGCTCGCGGCTACACACTCCAGGGAATCACGAGCTTTGGCGTTGGCTGTGCGAGGCCGGGCCTGCCGGGTGTCTACGCCCGGGTCTCCAACTACATCCCGTGGATCAACCAGCAGATCAAAACCTACGGGCAATAGGGCGTTCGCGAGGTTTCGCGGCGTGTCGCCGTCACTGCTTCGGCGCGGGCTTCTGCGCCGAGGTGTTGCGCAGGTCCGCGCGCACCACGGCGTCACCGAAGCGCTCCACGTTGGTCAACCACGCCGCCGCGTTCTTCACATAGCGCGCGGTGCCCGCCGTATCCCACTTGTTGTAGAGGCGCGTGAAGCCGCCGTCGAAGATGGCCCGCTTGCCTCCGTTGTCATAGAAGGCCGCCACCATGTTTCCCGCCGAGCCATGAAGCAGCGGCGTGAGCTGCGGGTTCGGCTGGATGGTGGCGATGGTGATGCCCTCGTAGAGGTACTCCAGGCCCGTGGTGAGCAGGTGCCGGCGCAGCAGCCCCGGACCCGCCCCGTCCTTGCGCAGGCCGACCGTCTGGTCGCCGATGACGTCACCCTGCATGCTCGTGCCCAGCAGCGCCTCGCCCACCACGTTGGCGTCGGCGTAGTAGGGCTCGTTGTCGCCCCAGATGTAGACGCCGTGCCCCGCGTCGAAGAACTCCTTGATGACCTTCACGTGCTCGGGCGTCAGGCGCCGCGTCGAATCGGAGATGATCCACAACTGGCACGCCTTCTGGAGCCCCTTGCGCAGTTCCTGGGGACTTGGCGCGCTGTTGACCCAGCGGTACACGGAAAAGCCCTTCTCCTTCAGCGCGGCCTTCGGCAGCGAGAAGTCGAAGTTCGTCGTGTAGAACTGGAGCACCGCCACCGTCTGACCGTCGAAGGCGCCGTCCACCGCGAGGTCGTTCTGGTTGCCGCCCGCGTTGCCAAAGCCGTCGCGCGCCGCGGGGCGCACCTCCTCGCGCACCTCCTTGGTGCCGTCATCGCGCGTCACCTCCTTTCGAACGCGCTCCACGGGAGCGTTCTCACCCGCCACCTTGTTGTACTGCGCGAGGGCTGGCGTGGAGGACAGGACGAAGGCAATGCAGCAGAACAGCGGGCGGAGGGCACGCACGAGAGAACCTCGACGGGAGGGAAGGACGCTGCACCTTCCACGCACGGCCCCGCGAAAAGTTCTTCCGCCCATGCGCTGCGCGGACGCAACTGGGCGACACCCCGCGCGACAACATCTCCTGCGGAAGGTATTTCTACTTTTCCAGGTATCGGAGTGTGCGTGAGTATCTCCATGTGGCGGCGCTGGCTGGCGCTTGTTCTTGTTCCCTGCACCCTCGTCGCGTGTGGCGGCCCTGAGCTTTCGGACGCGGAGGCTGTCGACACCGTCCATGAGCAGCACGGTGCACTGGCCGCGGACGTGACGGTGTCCTTCCAGCGAGGCGTGTCACCGTCGTCGAGCTACGCGGGCGTCTCCGACACGTGGCTCCAGGAAGGCCTGCCGTCCACCAACGCGGGCGCGGACACGCTGCTGCGCATGGACCGTGACTACCCGTCGTCCAGCGGGCAGAGCGCCAACGCCCTCTTGCGCTTCGACCTGGGCAGCCTCCCTCCGGGCGCGACGGTGCGCTCCGTCAAGCTGACCCTCCAGGTGACGAACCGCACGAGCGGAGAGGGCTTCTTCCTCTACACCGCAGGCCGAGACTGGAACGAGGCGCAGGCCACCTGGGCGCGGGCGAACTCGGCCAGCACCTGGAGCACGCCGGGCGCACGCGGCGCGACGGACCGGGGCGCGAGCGTGCTGGGGACCCTCCTGCCCGCCGCCACCGGCCCCTACACCGTGACGTTGGACGCTGCGGGCATCGCCGCGGTCCAGGCGTGGGTGGACAATCCCGCCACCAACCGAGGCTTCGTGCTGGATGCCAACACGAACATGGACGGGCTGGACCTCGCATCCTCCGAAACCGCCACCGCCTCGCAGCGGCCGCAGTTGACCGTCACCTACACGCCTGGCTTCGTCCACCCGGGGCTCCACGTCTCCAAGGCCCAGCTCGACTTCGTCCGGGCGAAGATCGGGGCCGGTGCGCAGCCGTGGCTCGCCCAGTTCAACAAGGCGGCCGGTGGCGCGTATGCGAACACGGCCTGGACGCCGAAGCCCGTCCAGACCATGCGGTGTGGCAACGGCGGCAGCACGGTGGACATCGGCTGTTACGACTCCCGGAATGACGCCCTGCGCGCCTATACGCTTTCGCTGCTCTGGTACCACACGCGTGAGCAGCGCTACGCGGATGCCGCCATCCGCATCCTCGACGCGTACGCCAACACGCTCCAGACCATCCTCTTCATCCAGGGTGACAACAGCACCTACAACGGCCCGCTCCAGGCGGCCTGGCTCGCGGAGTTGTTCCCTCGCGCGGCGGAGATCATCCGCTACAGCGACGCGGGTTGGACGGAGGAGAAAGCCGTCAGGTTCGGCGACATGCTGAAGCTCGCGGTGCTCCCGCGCATCACCAACGGCTGGCCGGGCGGAGGCTCCAACTGGAACAACTCCATGACGAACGGCGTGATGAACATCGCCGTCTACACGAATGACAAGGTGCTGTTCGACAAGTCGCTCGGCATGTGGCGCCAGCGCGTGCGGGAGACCTACTACCTGACGAGTGACGGCGCGCTGCCCGTGTCGGCGCCGGATCAGCGCAACGCGGACGGAAGCTGGAAGAGTGGAGCGATGCTCAGCGCCTGGCGCGGCCAGACCGAGTTCGGCACGGCGCGCGTCAATGGCATCTCCATGGAAGCGTGCCGGGACTTCGGCCACGCGACGATGTCGATTGCCTCCATCTCCCAGGCGGCGGAGACGGCGCTCCTCCAGGGCGTGGACCTCTACTCCGAACAGGAGACCCGGCTCATCGCGAGCGCGGAGTTCATGGCCCGGTTCCTGGTCCCCCATGCCCCGGACAAGAACGCCCAGCTCACCATCCCGGTCGACTCCTGGCTGTGCGCGCGCCGGAGCGAATACGTGACGAAGAACGGACAGGCCGTGCCGAACAACACCATGGAGATGCAGATCCTCCCGACCTGGGAAATCCTCTTCAACCACTACGTCACGCGCAAGGGTCGCTCCATGCCTTCCACGGGAGCGCTCCTCCCCCGCGTGCGCGCGGGCGGCTCGTTCACGGACCTGCAGATCTCCTGGGAGACCCTCACGCACGCGGGCGTGGGTTCGGTGGGGCTTTAGCCGGAAGGCCGCGAAAGAGTCTGCAATGTGCCAGGCGCCCCGCCGGGAGACTTCACGGCGGGGCTCCTGCGATTCGAGGCGCACGGACATGAGCGACACCTCACGTGAGCAACAAGAGGCATCCCGGGCCCGGATGGTCGAGTTCTGGCGTGAATACGACGCGATGGAGGCGCGGCTCTCGCGCCCCCTGACCGAGCGCATGCTCGACCTGGCCGGTGTCTCGTGGCGAATGCACGTTCTGGATGTCGCCTGTGGCCGAGGCGAGCCCGCCGTGCCAGCGGCCCACCGCGTGGGTCCAGAGGGCCGGGTGCTCGGAATCGACCTGGTGGACGGAGTGCTTGAGCTCGCCCGGCAGCGGGCGCGGCGAGAGGGCCTGGAGAACATCACGTTCCAGGTGGGCGACGCCGAGGCGCTGCAGGTCGAAGCGCGGACGTTCGACGTGGCCACCCTGCGCTGGGGCTTGATGTACATGCGCACGCCCGAGCGGGCCCTCGCGTCCATCCACCGCGCGCTGAAGCCCGGCGGCACGCTCGTCATCGCCTCATGGGCCGAACCGGCGCGGGTTCCCTGGGCATCGCTCGCCCGACGGATCCTCGAGCGCTATCGCGAGGTCCCTCCCCTTCCGCGCGCCGACGAGCCCGGGGTGTTCCGCCACGCGGACCCTGCGGGTTTGGAGACAGCCCTCGCGAGGAACGGCTTCTCGGTGAAGGCTTCCGAGGAGTTGGAGGTCCCCATCGTAGAGGCCCACGATGCGAGCGACGTCGTGACCTGGATCCGGCAACTGGGCGGGCCCGTGGTGAAGCTCGTGGGCGAGTTGCCGGAGCCGCAACAGCGGGCGTGGGAGGCGGAACTCCTCGCCGAACTGGAGAGCCGCCGCACAGGAGACAAAGTCACCCTGGGGGGCGTGACGCGGCTCACCCTGGGAACCGCGCTCGCGGTGGACTCCTGCGAAGTGCGCTGACCTATTCCTCGCGCCTGGCGCGGGTCTTGAGCAGGAGTTCATCCATCACGGATGAGAACTTGCGGGGATCGAAGTCCTTGTCCGGAGAGAGCGCCTGCTCCGCCTCGGAGAACTGCTCGACGAGTTGCCGGAGCGGGTGCTCCATGTACTGCCGATAGGACTCGTACGTCTTCTTGCGCAACGTGTCCTTGTAGGCCCGCGCGTTGTCCCTCCAGACCTCACTCCGGTAGCGGTGGTTCACGCCTTGTTCGAGCATGCCCTGCTCGAACCGTTGCTGGAGCTGCCCGAGGAACGTCAGCAGGAACGCCTTCGCCTCCTGCTCCCGGAGGAAGACCCGCTCCAGGCCGAAGGAATCCATGCCCACGAGGACGTGGTACGTGAGGCCATCCAGCGCCTGCGCCTGATTGCGCTTCGCCTTGCGCCAGTTGACGAGTTCCTCGCCGTAGAACGTGGACTCGAGGTCGTGCGTGCGGAGGAAGACATGCATCGTGTCGCGGCAGCTCGCGGCGACTTCGACATACCGGGCGGAGATGGTGTCCCAGAGCGCGCCTTGCGGTCCCCAGTCGTCGCTGCCCAGCCAGATCTTGAACTGGGGGTTGGTCATCTTGTCCAGGATGCCGCCGTACACGGTGCTCTCCAGCGTGTCGTAGCCCTTGCCACGCACGTACTGGCTGACCTGAAGCCCTCCGGACCAGAGGGCCAGCGGCGTGCCGGAAACCGAGGGCATCATCAGGTCCCGGGCCCTGGTTCCGACCAGCCGGTTCAGTGCGACGAACTCGGGAACGGGCAGGTTCCAGGCGTTGACGGCGATGAACTCGGCCCGTCGCTGGAGCCCCCGGATGATGAGCTCCCACGAGTCCTGGATGAAGGCGGGTTGCAGTCTCGCGTCGCGGCAGCGGCGCTCGTACTCCTTGAAATGAGGGTGGGTGGCGGGGAAGCGCACGATCTCGGCCCAGTTCACGTCGGCGCTCGGTGGCATGGGCGGAGAACCTAGCACTCCAGCGATGCCCCCCAGACGTCCCTGCCTCGCCCGTGAGGTGCGGCGCGCGACGCTGCCGACCGCCAGCCCTATCCACTCGACTGTTGAGCGCCGGGGGCGGGCGGAGGCGTTCGGCTCCAGCCCGCTCCGGCGCCTGCTTGAAGGGGCCCCCTCCGCGTGCGCTGCCTGACGCCGTGCAGGCACTTCGCGCACGGTCGACTTCACACAGAGGCGCGACAGATTAGGCGCCGCTGTGGGTTGGGAAACAACCGAGGGGAGTCGTGATGAAGCGACGAAGCGCCTGGCTGTCATTGACGGGGCTGTGCACGCTGCTGGCCGCCTGTGGCCCGACGGAAACCTGGGAGCAGGAGGGCCCGCACGACGCCTCGGCGGTGGAAGCCGGCTCCACCGACGAGAGGCCGCTGCCCGAGGAGGCGGGGCGGGGGCGGGACTGTGGCTGTCGGTCTCCCACCTTCGTCGCGGACCTCACCCCAGGCTCGCAGGGCTCGGACATCCGGGACTTCAGGGACCTGACCGGGACGCCGCTCGTCAACACCTACAACGGGGAGCTCAATGCCCTGTGGAAGCTGGTGGAGCGCAGGGGCCCGGACTGCGCCAGACCCGCTTGGGACGCCATCCTCCTCAAGGGTGGCCTGGGGGGCCCGCCGTTGCTCTTCGGCTCCGTCGTCATTGGCCGGACCCTGTTCTTCGCCGCCGACGACGGCGTGCACGGCCTGGAGTTGTGGAAGACGGATGGCACGCCCGGAGGCACGGTGCTGGTGAAGGACATCGCTCCGGGCCCCGGAAGCTCCGGGCCGCTGCGGTTCCTCGCGGTGGGGCGGACGCTCTACTTCGTCGCCGACGATGGCGTGCACGGCTACGAGCTGTGGAAGAGCGACGGCACACCCGGCGGCACCCGCCTCGTCGAGGACATCTACCCGGGACCGGACAGCGGGTTCCCGAACTTCCTCGTGCAGGCGGGCGCCAACACCCTGCTCTTCAACGCGGAGGACGGCGTGCACGGGCGCGAGCCGTGGAAGAGCGACGGCACCCGCGCGGGCACCCGGTTGGTGGAGGACCTGGTGTCCGGGCCCCTCGGCTCCGACCCCACGCCCTTCCAACGACTGACAGGCAACCGGTTCCTCTTCGTCGCGGACGTCGAAGGGCACGGCCGCGAGCTGTGCAGGACGGATGGGACCCCTGGAGGCACCGGCATGGTCCGGGACATCAACCCGGGGACGGGCGAGTCGTCCATCCCGACGCTGACCCTCGTGGATGGGCTGGCCTACTTCAGCGCCAACGACGGCCGCCACGGCCAGGAGCTGTGGAAGAGCGATGGGACACCGGCCGGGACGATGCTGGTGGAGGACATCTACCCCGGCCCCAGCAGTTCGGCGCCCATGAGCCTGGTGCGGGTGGGGACCGACCAGGTCTTCTTCAACGCGGAGGACGGCGTGCACGGCCGCGAGCCCTGGCGTTCCGAGGACTCCGCGCGCCACACGTTGCGGCTGGCGGACGTGTGGCCAGGGCCCGAGTCAGGGGGCGAGCGAGGGACGGCGGCGAACGGCAAGGCCTATTTCTTCGGTCAGAACCCCACGTATGGCCATGAATTGTGGGTGACGGACGGCACCCGCACCCGGACCCGGTTGCTGAAGGACATCAACCCGGGACCCGCGAACGCCTTCTCGGGTGACCCCAACGACCCCTATGCCGTGGGGAGCGGGCTCATCTTCGACGCCTTCGAACCCGTCCACGGTGACGAGCTGTGGTGGACCGACGGCTCGACGCGGGGGACGCGCATGGCGGACCTCTACCCGGGGCCCCAGAACTCCAGTCCGTCTGGCTTCACGCGCCTGCGAAGTTGGGTCTTCTTCGCGGCGAACGACGAAGCGCACGGCCGTGAGCCCTGGGCGCTGCCCGTGAAGTGCTTTCCGGAGACGGACGACGACAGGCCTTGAAAGCCACGCACCCTCCCACCGGGCCCTTGTCTGCCTGCCCAGACACATGGCGCGCGCATGACGATATTGCGGTCATGCCGCGGCTCGTCATGAGCTGGGGCTTCAGCGGATTCAGAGTGAATCCGACGCGCGAGGAGGTGCACCCATGCTGAATACCGAACTCGTTGGCGAACCCCTTCCTCATCTTGAAAGCGGTCGCCTGCTGGCGGAGGCCCGGAGGGCCGTCCCGGAAGCCTTCGACGCCCAGGGGCGGTTGCTCTCGCCCATCGCCGGAAGGTGGGCCCGGCCGCCCGCCTGGTTCAACGCCGTCTCGCCCATCGACGGCAGCGTCCTCGCGGAGCTGCCGTTGCTTGGCGCTGGACAGGTCGCCGCGGGCGTCGAGCAGGCAGCGGCGGAGTTCGCGCCCTGGGCGGCCCGTCCGCTCGATGACCGCGCCCAGGCCGTCATGGAGGCGGTGGCACAACTCCAGACGCACCGCGACCTGCTCGTTCGGCTCCTGGCGTGGGACATTGGCAAGACATTGCCCACGGCCGCCAACGACGTGGACCGGTGTCTCGCGGGCATCGTCTGGTACCTGGGGCAGATGGGAACGATGGTCGACGGCCGCAAGCCGCTCGGCCTCGTGTCGAACATCGCCTCCTGGAACTATCCCTTCTCCGTGCTGCTGCTCAACGTGCTCGTCCAGACGCTCGCGGGCAACTCGGTCATCGCGAAGATTCCGACCCAGGGTGGCGGTGTCTCCCTCACCCTCGCCTTCGCCCTGCTGCGCCGCGCGGGCCTGCCTGTCTCGCTCGTCGGTGGGCGCGGCCGGGACCTCTCCGAGGCGCTCGTCGGTCACCCTCGCATCGCGGGCGTCGCCTTCATCGGCGGTCGCGCCAACGGCGCGGAGGTCCACCGCCGCCTGCGCGATTCGGACAAGCGCTACGCACTGGAGATGGAGGGCGTGAACGCCTACGCCATCACGCACTTCACGGACTGGGACGCGCTCGAAAGACAGATTCGGGCGGGCTTCGACTTCGGCAAGCAACGCTGCACCGCCTACACGCGCTGGGTCGTCGAGAAGTCGCTCGTCCCGAAGTTCGTCAGGACCTATATCGACGCCGTCTCGACGTTGCGCGTCGGCAATCCGGTCCTGGGCGCTCCCGTGGACTTCGGGCCGCTCATCGCCCCCAGCAAGGCCGAGGAGCTCCGCGCCCTCATCGAGGAAGCGCGGGAGCTGGGCACGGCGGTGCTGTATCAGGGTGAGCTCGCGGAGGATGCCTTCACCGCGCGGCAGGAGCGGGGCGCGTATCTGCCGCCCACCCTGCTCTTCGGCATCCCGCGAGACAGTGAGCTCTACCTGCGCGAGCCCTTCGGCCCCGTCGACGTCCTGGTGTCGGTGGACTCCGAGGAGGAGCTGGTGCGGGAGGCCAACGTCTCCAACGGCGCGCTCGTGGCGTCGGTGGCGACGGACGACCCGGAGCTTGCCCAGCGCATCGCCGCGCGACTCCACGCCTTCAAGGTCGGCATCAACGCGCTGCGCTCGCGCGGCGACCGGGAGGAAGCCTTCGGCGGCAAGGGGGGTTCGTGGGCGGGCGCCTTCGTTGGCGGAACGCATCTGGTGCGTGCCTTCACCGACGGCCCCCATCCCATGGAAGGCAACTGGCCGGACTGATTCAACCCTCGGGTCCCCAGGAGACGCCAGCCCTGGGGGCCCGAGGTGGGCTTGGAGCCAATCGAGGCGTGCGCTCCTTCATCGCCCCTGCTCCCTCTTGAGGGAGCGGCGCATCGCTCGGTGCCGGGGTGGAATCATCGTCCCCCCGCACCGTTCTTGTGTGCGATGAATAAGTCATTGCAACGCAAGCAAGCACGCCGGGTCATGCAGTGAGTGGCGCTTCCCTACGACAGGCTTTTCAGCGAAGGCAGGCGTCCAAGCAAGAGGCAATGCCTGGAGTTGAGCCGGCGGCGCGGACGGGCGCTCACAGGAAGCACCTTCCCCGCAAGGGACCGCTCGTCGCGCTGCCGTGCACCCTCCTCCTGCTCACGCTCCTGACCGGGTGCCCGCTCGCGGAGAACTACGCCGATGAGGGTGGACCGCGATACAGCGGCGACCATCGGGCTCCAGGTGCCACCTCCGCGACGGTCCCCTCCTCGCTCACCGTCGTGACGTTCAACCTCGCCTTCGCCGAGAACGTCACCGAGGCAATCACCGCCCTCACGAGACCTCCGCTCGCGGACGCGGACGTCATCGTGATGCAGGAGATGGACGCGCCTGCCGTGGAGAGGATCGCCAGCGAGCTTGGGCTGACCTACGTCTACTACCCCGCCTCCGTGCAGGTGGATGGCGGTGACTTCGGCAATGCGGTGTTGAGCCGGTGGCCCATCACCGCGGACTGGAAGCTCGGCCTTCCCCATGACGACCCGTACCGCAAGCAGCACCGCATCGCCGTCGGCGCGACGGTGGACGTCGGAGGAACCCCCGTCCAGGTGGTCTCCGTGCACAACGCGACCCCCATCGTCGGGCTCGGCGGACGGCTCGATCAGGCGGAGACGATCATCAACGCGGTCGACGGAAGGGAGCCGTTGCAGGTCATCGCTGGCGACTTCAACACCTCCGACCCGGGCAGCCTCGACCAGACCGTGAAGCTGTTCTCGGAGCGGGGTTACCAATGGTCCTCGGAAGGCGTGGGGGACACCGTGGACTCCGTGATTGGCGGCCTGCCGCTCGACTCTGTCTTCACCCGTGGGCTCACTCCGGTGGAGCGCGGCGTGGACAGGCGTCCCGCCGGGAGCGACCACCATCCCGTCTGGGTCCGCTTCGCGTGGCCGCAATGACGCCGCGGCACGCACCGCGGGCCCTGTGGGTTCTGGGGCTGCTCCTCTTGGCGCCCGGCTGTCTGAGTGGAGCGCGGAACCTGGGCGCGGCGACGACCCCCGTGGGGACGACCGAGGTCGGCGTCTCCATGAATGCGATTGCCTTCGAGCGCGGCCGGGAGCGGGCGTATCTGCCCAATCCCGAGCTCACGTTCCGCAAGGGAGCCGGCGACAACTGGGATTGGGGCGGACGGCTCACGCTCCTGGGCCTCGAACTCGGGACCCGGCATCGGCTTGTCGAGCGCTCCCCCTGGACGTTCTCGGTCGCCCCGAGCGCGGGTGTCTGGTTCGTGCCCGTCACCAACAACACCACGGAGCCCGTCAATCTTCGCCTCGGAGCACAGGCGCTGCTCGACTACCGGATCAACCCCACGTGGACCCTCACTGGAGGAGCCTCGCTGATGGGGACCTTCGCGGGACCGCTCACCGTCTTTCAAGGCAGGTTCAACGGCTCGCACCTGCTGGCCTCACCGGGCGCGTCGCTGGGCGTTGCATACCGTCTGAATCCGTCCCTCGAACTGCGAGCAGAGGGCGGCCTGGAGCTTCCGCTCGACCTGAGAGAAGGCCGCCGTCAGCCCACCGGCCATCTCGGGCTGTCGCTCCGGTGGGGACGCGCCAGCCGTCGATGACGAAAGCGGTCCCCGCGCCCCTCGTACTACGATGAACGGATGCGGAGCGAAAGCACCACGGCATGGCTGGTGTCCTTCATCCTGGCGTGCTGGCTTACCGTGTCCGCCCTGGGCGGCGTCGGGTTGGTCGCGCTGGGACTGCTCTACCTGCTGACAGTGGAGCCGGGGCACTTCCCAGGAGATCCCCCCGCAGCGGACATGATCGTGGAGTTGGCGATCGTCTTCTGGCTGTTCACCCTCCTGGGGCTCTGCGGAGCATTCGCCTGGTCCCGCTTCGGTCAGCAGGACAAGGTCGTGCGGGTGGGCAGCAAGACGGTTGCCGTGCTGCTGATGCTGTCCGTCTTGTCACTGACGCCGGTGCTGGCCCAGGTCGGAAGGCGCCACTTCGGCGAATGGGGCCAGTTGAAGGCGCTGCTCCGACAGGGCGAGGCCAAGGTCCTCGAACGGGTTCAGCGCGAAGGCGGGGTGCTGTCTCACGAAGAGGTGGTCGTGGCGCGCGACGGGTTCAAGGCCAACCCCGTGTATTTCCAGTTCAAAGACATGCCTCGCCCCGTGCAGGTTCGGGTGATGAGCTCCCTGCCGCCCTACGTGGGCGTGGATTTTGGCGATGGGAACAACGCCAGGTTCGACCCGGACACGATGCTCTGCACGTTCTCTGACTGAGATAGGGATGACAGGGTGCGCCAGCGTTGGCGTACTTGGAGGCATGGCATGAGCAATCCCCCACCGAAACCAATGGATGCCACGGCACGGATGGCTCGCGCCCTCCTCTCGCTGGACGGCGTGTCCGTCGGGGATGCCTTCGGCGAGCGCTTCTTCGGCCCCCACGAACTCGTGCAGCCCTGGGTGGAGCAGCGCGTCGTGCCCCGCGCACCGTGGGCGTACACCGACGACACGGAGATGGCGCTGTCCGTCGTCCAGGTGTTGGAAGACCACGGCCATGTCGACCAGGACGTGCTCGCGAGCCACTTCGCGAAGCGCTACCGCCGCGACAAGAACCGTGGCTATGGCGGCACCGCGCACGACATCCTGTGGAAGCTGGGGCTCGGGCTGCCCTGGCGTGAGGTGTCCGCGGAGGTCTTCGAAGGCCAGGGCTCCATGGGCAACGGCGCAGCCATGCGCGTCGCACCCCTGGGGGCATACTTCGCGGGCGACCTGACCCGGGTGGTGTCGGAGGCGCGCGCGTCGGCGGAGGTGACGCACCTGCACCCGGAGGGACAGGCGGGAGCCATCGCCATCGCGGTCGCCGCCGCGTGGGCCTGCCAGTGGCCGGAAGCCCGTGGCTCCGCGATGGAGCTCTTCGACACGGTGCTGGACTGCACGCCCGCCGGAGCCACACGTCAGGGGTTGGAAAAGGCCCGAGCCTGGCCGCTGGACACCAACCCCTCCTCGGCGGCGCGCACGCTGGGCAGCGGCCAGAAGGTCCTCTCCGAGGACACCGTGCCCTTCGCCGTGTGGTGCGCGGCAAGGCACCTGGACTCCTTCGAGGAGGCCCTCTGGTGCACGGTGGCCGGCTTCGGTGACCGGGACACCACCTGCGCCATCGTGGGGGGAATCGTCGCCATGAGCGCGGGGCGCGCTTCCCTGCCCGCGCCATGGCTTGCCGCTCGGGAGCCCCTGCGCCGTCGGGTGTGACGCGGCGGCCCATCCTGAGATTGTCATCTAAACAATTCTTCCTGGCTTTGCTGATTCTGGCCTGGGGATTGTCAATGTATAGGTGCGTGCGGTCGCGGCTGGAATCCCAGACGGCAGCGGTCACGCCCTTACATCCCCCGAAAAGGAAGCCCAATGCGTAAGCTTTCAATGGCGTTGTTGGTCGGTGCCACCCTCGTCGGTTGCGGAGGCGACCCGGACGCAGAGAACCAGGAGATCGTCTCCAATCTCATCCAGGCCGGGTTTCCAACCAATGACATCATGGTCTCCGACGGTGCCGTGTACGTGGGCCGTGACGCTCACGTGACCCTGGAGGCGTCCCGCGAGATGCTCCAGGCCCCCGAGGAGAGCGCGGAGCAGTACCGCACGACCAACCTCGTCGGCTCGGGCGTGACGAAGATCTGCATCAACCCCACCACCGATTTCAACAGCTATCCCAACCTGAGCCAGGGGCTCGACCAGGCCATCGCCAACTACAATGAGCGGGGTCTCCGGTTCACCTTCGCGCGCGGCCCGGCCGCCGACTGCACCGCGACCATCACCGCGCAGACCACGGGCGGCACCGGCGGGCAGGCGGGCTTTCCGTCGGGCGGCCTGCCCTACGGGAACTTCTTCATCGGCACCGGCCTGAACAGCTACAGCGTGGATGTGAACGAGCACGTCATCACCCACGAGGTGGGCCACGCGATCGGCTTCCGCCACTCGGACTACTACAATCGCAGCATCAGCTGCGGCGCCGGCGGCGACGAGGGAGATGCTGGCGTGGGCGCCATCCTCATCCCCGGGACGCCGAGCACGGCGACCTTCGGCGGGTCGATCATGAACTCCTGCTTCAGCGCGAACGAGACTGGCGAGTGGACCAGCTCCGACATCACCGCGCTGGACTTCCTCTACCCCGGCGCGGCGGTCGCCAACTGCTCCAGCTACAGCTTCACGTCCTACCGCGGGCAGAACGGGCAGCAGATCCGGTGTAACTGCTCGGCGGTGAGCGGCGGGTCTGTGTGGGGGACGGACCTCTACACCGACGACTCGAATGTCTGCGTCGCCGCGGTGCATGCCGGTGCGATTGCCTCCACCGGCGGAACGGTGCTCGTCACCATCCAGCCGGGACAGGGCAGCTACACGGGCACGACCCGCAATGGCATCACCACGTCTTCCTACGGCGCCTGGGCGGGCAGCTTCTCCATCACCGGCCTGACGCCCGCTCCGACCAACTGCTCGAGCTACAACTTCACGTCCTACCGCGGGCAGAACGGAACGCAGGTCCGGTGCGGCTGCCCGGCGGTGACCACGGGGTCCGTGTGGGGGACGGACCTCTACACCGATGACTCGAATGTCTGCGTCGCCGCGGTGCATGCCGGTGTGATTCCCGCGACGGGCGGAACGGTGCGCGTCACCATCCAGCCGGGGCAGAGCAGCTACACGGGCACGACCCGCAACGGCATCACCACGTCTTCCTACGGCGCCTGGTCGGGGAGCTTCACCCTCAGCCAGTAGTCGTCACGTTGGCACGAGGTCCGGTCGGTGAAGGCGCCACCGGGTCCTCGTCATCCACAGGGCCCTCCGGGGGAGCAACTCCCGGGGGGCCGTGCGGCTCACCGCTCGCAGCGCAGCGCTACCGCGTGCGGGTTGTCGAGGTAGTCCTGCCAGAACGCCTGGCCGAACCGGGAGAGGCCTTCGGGGGAGCACTCGGGCTGCATCCAGGCCAGATTGCGGAAGCCCGCTTCGCGCAGCGCCTGCTCGTGGGTGGCCCGGCTCCAGTAGGTGAAGTGGATGGTGAAGGGGCTCTTCGTATGCAGCTCCGCGGAGATGGCCTGCGCCTCCCGAGGGGCCTCCGGGAAGTCCAGCATCGTGATGCCATAGCGGGTGCTGTTGGGACCCTTCGCGCTGAACCCGGGGTTGAACGCATAGGTGACGAAGTGGCCCCCCGGCTTCAGGTGGGAGTGGATGTTCCGGCACATCCGCAGCAGGTGTTCGGGCGAGTGCGCGTAGTGCAGGAGATAGACGGCCGTCACGCAATCAAAGACACCCAGCGGGGCCATGTCCGCCACGTCCGCCACGTGGTACTCGATGCCCAGCGGCTGGTCCGCTTCGTATCGCCGGGCGCCGCCAATCATCTCCTCCGAGATGTCCACGCCGACCACCCGGTTCGCGCCTCGCGCCTTGAGTTGCCGCGTGTACAGCCCGTCGCCACACGCCAGGTCCAGGACGGTGCGCTGCTCCACGGAGCCGAGCGCTTTGAAGAAGGTATGGCCCTCGATGTACTCCGAGCGCACGGGCAGGACGTCCCAGTCCGCGACCCGCGCTCCAATCTGGTCATACTGCGCCGACATTTCGCACGACCTTTCCAGGCGATGACAGGCAGGCCCGGGCATCGTGTCACCCCTGGTGACTGGGAACATCAGCCCGTGACGGGAGTCACCAGGACAGCCCCTGTCGGCGGGAGCGGGGCCATCCGCATTCCAAACAAGATCAACGACTTGTGAGCACCCCGCCAGGGCCAGGGTGTTGGCACGTCCGCTGCTAAGGGAGTCCTCATCGCTGAACGCAACACTCCCTCCCTTTCCGAAAAAGAGCCCCGCCATGAGCATCTCCTCCGTTCGCAGCAGCCCCGCCTCGATGAGCCGCACGCCCGCCATGGAGTCCCCTGCCCTGCGCTCGCCCAGCCTCCCGGGCGCCGTGGATGCCTCGGCCTCCGGGACGAAGGCGAGCGCCAAGGGCTCTCCCCTGATGGACGCGCTGAAGATGGACGGCTTCGACGCCGGTGGCGCGGGCAAGGCGGAGTCGCTGGGCAAGCTGCTGGAGAGCGCCCTCTCGGTGCTGAGCGGCATCACCCAACTGCTGCAGACCGTCGCGCAGGGCGTGCAGGGAGCGACGGGGGCCCAGGGCGCTTCGGGCGGCTCGCCCTTCTCCGACAGCTTCCAGGGGGCGGCGGAGAAGTCGCCCGTGTCGCTCGACGCCACCTCGGCGTCGCAGGAGACGAACCCGCTGCAGGGCATGATGGCCAGCATGAGCCAGGCCCCGAGCCTGGAGTAGCCAGACACAAGCCGCTCCGGGTCACCACCGTGCGGAGAATCCCACGGTGGTGGCTCAGCGGGCCGTGCGTGCTCCCGGAAACAGGCGGACCCCCAGGGCCGCCAGCGCGGAGACGGTCGCCAGCAGCGTCACCGCCACCCAGCCCCACCGGGCCAGCACGAAGCTGCCGGTCGCCGCGCCCACCGACATCCCGATGAACATGCCGACGAACAGCACCGCGTTGAGGCGGCTGCGTGCGGCGGGGTCGATGCCGAAGACAATCGTCTGATGTGCCACGAGCATGATCTGCGCACCCAGGTCGAAGCCAATCGCGCTGGCGGCAATCAGCCACAGCCGGTGGTTCGGTTCGAGCCAGGGCACCGCGAACATCGTGGCGAATGAGAAGGCAGCCAGCGCGCCGCCCAGGCGGGTGACCACTTCCGGGCCGAAGCGATCCGCGACACGGCCCGCGATGGGCGCGCCCAATGCCCCCGCCGCGCCCGCCAGACCGAAGGCACCGGCGGCCGCGCTCCCCAGATGGAACGGCGCGCCGTGCAGCATCACGGCGAGCGTGGACCAGAACGCGCTGAAGCCAACCGACACCAGTCCCTGCGACAGCGCCGCGCGGCGCAGCGCCCCGTGCTTGCGCCACAGGCTGGCGAGCGACCCCATCAAGGCACCGTAAGAGAGCGTGTTGGTCGGACTGAAGCGGGGCAGGCCGCGCCAGGCCGCCACACCGACCAGGGCCACGCTGGCGGCGGCGACCATGTACATGGCCCGCCAACCGAAGTGTTCGGCGACCACCCCGCTGATGACGCGGGACAAGAGGATGCCGAGCAGCAGGCCCGTCATCACCGTCCCCACCACCTTGCCGCGCTCATGCTCGGGGGCCAGGGTCGCGGCGGCCGGCACGATGTCCTGCGCCAGGGTCGCCGTCAGGCCGACGGCGAAGCTCATTACCAAGAGCAGGCTGATGCCCGGGGCGATGCCTCCCAGCAGCAGCGCCACGCTCAGCAGGGCGGCCTTGAGGAGGATGATGCGGCGCCGGTCGAAGCGGTCACCAAGAGGCGTCAGCAGCAGGATGCCCAGCGCGTAGCCCAACTGGGTGAGCGTGGGCACGAGACCCACCGCGGTGTCGGAGGCGCCGATGCTGGCCCCCATCACACCCAGCATCGGCTGGCTGTAATAGATGGACGCCACCGACAGTCCGGCGCCCGAGGCCAGCAGCAGGCGCAGGCCGCTCGACATGGGCTCGCCGCCGACGTGGCTGGCGGTCGCGGACCGGGACGGAGGGGCCTTGGCGACAGAGAGCGTCGCAAGCGACGGGCGGCCTCCTGTGGCTCCATGTACGGCACGAATGAAGGACATGTGATTCTCCCTGGCGCTGCGAGTCGAACCAACAGTGCGCCAGAGGAGAAGGAGACGGTAGTAGCGTGCTCCGCACAGCGGTTATACGTCCCACGTATGCCTAGACCCTCCAAGCCGGCCCGGCCGCGTGTCTCCCCGAAGCGGACTGCTCCACCTGCCGCGCCGGCCACCGCCGACCGGCTGGAGCTGATGCAGACCTTCATCCGCATCGTCGACGCGGGGAGCCTGTCCTCCGCCGCCGCGCAACTGGGCACCACGCAGCCGACGGTGAGCCGCCGACTCCAGGCGCTGGAGCGCTCCCTGGGGCTGCGGCTGCTCCAGCGCTCCACGCACGCGATGAAGCTCACCGAGGACGGAGCGCGCTGCTACGAACGGGCGAAGGAGTTGCTGGCCAGTTGGAACCTGCTCGAAGCCGACCTGCGTGGCGCGAGCGACGAACCGGAGGGCACGCTGCGCGTCGTGGTGCCTCATGCGTTCGGGCAACAGTTGCTGGTGGAGCCGCTGACGGAGTACCTGCATCGCCACGCGCGGGTCTCCGTCGAATGGCTGTTGCACGACCGGGCGGTGGACTTCGTCGCGGACGGTATCGACTGCGCGATCCACCTGGGCGAAGTGCATGACCCCAGCGTGGTGGCGATCCGCGTGGCCGAGGTCCCGCGCATCGTCGTCGCCGCGCCGTCGGTGCTGGCGGGCGTCCCCAGGCCGACCCATCCCGACGAGCTCGCACGGCTGCCCTGGCTGTCCCTGCGCGCGTTCTACCGCAACGAGATATCGCTGACCCACGTGGAGACCGGCGAGGTGCGGCCCATCGTCTTCCAGCCGCGCGTGAGCACGGACAGCCTCTACGCCATCCGCAGCGCCGCGGTGAAGGGCCTGGGCGTCTGCGTGGCCTCGGCCTGGGTGCTCCAGGAGGACCTCGCGCGGGGCCGGCTCCTGCACCTGGTTCCGGATTGGCGCGCCGCGCCCCTGCCCATGTATCTGCTCTATCCTCATGCGCGGTTCCATCCCGCGAGGCTGCGCAGGTTCGTGGAGTTGATGCGGGAGACGATCCCCGCGGCCCTGTCGGTGGCGACACGCGGAGGCTGAGCCGCCGCTCACGCAGGGACGTGTCTTGGAGGCCCCAGGGCAGGGAACCCACCGTGGTGCTCGCGGGCGGCAGCCAGGCCGCGAAGCCTTCGCAGCCACCGCGAGAAGTTCCAGCCCTCGCGCTGACAGGCGGCCCGTTCGCCGCACGCGGGTGCCCGTTCACCGCAGGCCCGGACCCACCGGCTGAACACGCCCCCTGGGTGGTGCCCGCGCGGGCAGGGTGCGTCCCACAATCCCTTTGCCCGGAAAGCACCCAATGCCCCGCAGGTCACTCGTGTCGTCGTTCCTGTTCCTGGGGCTCACGTGCGCCCCCATCACCGCGCTGGCCTCGCGGCCCGAGGTCATCCGAGCGCAGGCATCGGACACCCTGCTCAAGGGCCGCCATCAGCAGGTGGACGCCCTCTTCGCGCCCTGGAGCGGCAAGAGCACGCCCGGCTGCGCGGTGGGGATCTCACGCAACGGCGCGCTGGACTACGCGCACGGCTACGGCATGTCGAACCTGGAGGACGACGTCCCCATCACGCCGCAGTCGGTCTTCCTCATCGCCTCCATCTCCAAGCAGTTCACCGCATTCGCCATCGGATTGCTGGCGCAGGAGGGCAAGTTGTCGCTGGACGACGACGTCCGCAAGCACCTGCCGGAGCTGCCCGACCTGGGCAAGAGCATTACCCTCGCGCACCTCATCCACCACACCAACGGCCTGCGCGAACAGGGCCAGTTGCTGAACCTGGCGGGCTGGCGCGGCGACGACCTGTACACCGAAGCAGACATCCTCTGGGCCTTGGGCCGGCAGCGCCGTTTGAACTTCGAGCCGGGCTCGGAGGTCGTGTATGGCAATGCCGCGTACACGTTGCTGGGAGTCATCGTGCGGCGCGTCTCCGGCAAGTCGCTGCGGGCGTTCGCCGACGAGCGCATCTTCCAGCCGCTCGGAATGAGCGACACCCGCTTCCGCGACGACCACACCGAAATCGTGCCCCGGCGCGCATCGGCCTACAGCCCCCGCGATGGCGGTGGCTGGCGGATCAGCGTCCCCCATGCCGACTACTACGGCTCCACCGGCATCTTCACCACCGTCGGCGACCTGCTGAAGTGGGAGCAGAACCTGCTCGATGCGAGAGTCGGCGGGCAGGCGCTGATGGCGTGGATGCAGACCTCCGGCAGATTGAACGACGGCACCGCCACGGGCTATGGCGGGGGTCTGCGGCTGACGGGCTATCGCGGCCTGCGCATGGTGAGCCACGACGGCATGGACGGCGGCTACCGCACGGAGGCCCTCCTCTTTCCGGACCAGCGGCTGGCCATCGTCGCGTTGTGCAACGGCGCCACCCTCTTGCCCTCGGAGCTCACGCGGAAGGTGGCCGAGGTGTATCTGGGCGACCGCATGAAGAACGTGATGCCGCCCGCCGTGAAGCTTTCAGACGCGGAGCTGTCGGCGCGGGCCGGCAACTACTGGAGTCCCTTGACGGATGAAGTGGTGCGGCTGGAGTTCAAGGACGGGGAACTGCGTCAGGTCGACATGCCCACGGCCTTCGTGCCCATGGGCCAGGGCGCGTTCCGGCCCGGCGAGTCGATGCACGTGTGGCGCTTCTCCGCGCCGACCGCCGGGGCCTCGCACGGGTTGAGCATCCAGGATTCCTGGCCGACGACGAGGGACTTCATCCGGGTGACCGCGCCCTTGCCCGCGAGTCCGGCGTTGGCATTCTTCGAAGGGCGCTACCACAGCGACGAGGTGGACATGACGTACACGGTGCGCGTCGCGGACGGCAAGCTGGTGATGCGCTGGCCACGCCGGGACGAGGTCGTCCTGGAAGCGGTCGGCGGGGACCGCTTCGTGGGCTCGCTCGGCACGGTCACGTTCACGCGGGCGGCCTCCGGTGGAGTCGACGGGTTGACGATCAGCAGTCGTCGCCTGCGCCGGCTGCGCGCGGAGAGGCTCGGCGCCACGGAGGCGTCGAAAGCGGCTTCAGCCATGAATCCACCGACGTCCCGTTGAGCCAGACGTGCCGGCGACTCCGAGGACACGAGCGAAGCCGTCGCGGAAACAACGGAGGTTCACCTGCGGACGCGGGCAACCTGACGCCCCCTGGCGTCCCGAAAATAAGGTAGGGGGTCCTATGATCTCCATCCGTGATACTGCTCTCTGCTGCATCGTCGTGCTCGGCCTGGTCACTGCTTGCGACGGCGACTCCCCTCCCCCCAGCGACAAGCCCGACGCGTCCGTGCCCTTGAAGTGCGACGAGGTTGGCTTCGCGCTGTGCGGCGACACCTGCGTGAACACCACGAACGACCCGGCTCACTGCGGGGGATGTGGCAACGCCTGTGCGACCAGCGAGGCCTGTCAGGGTGCCGCCTGCGTCGCGATCTGTCGGATCGGCGACCAGCAGATCTCCGACGGGGCGGTGAACGCGGCGAACGCGTGTGAACAGTGCGTGCCGGCGATGTCCTCGACCACGTGGACGCAGCGCGCGGACGGGACGTCGTGCAACGACGGGCAGTTCTGCTCGGCCGGCGTGTGCAGCCCGAAGTGCTTCATCCATGGCGCGCTCTACGACGCGGGGGCGCCGAACCCGGCGAACCCCTGCGAGGCGTGCGTGCCGACGACGTCGACGACGACGTGGACGCAACGCGCGGACGGAGCATCGTGCAGCGACGGACAGGTCTGCTCGGCCAACGTGTGCAGCCCGAAGTGCTTCATCGACGGCGCGCTCCACGACGCGGGCACGCCGAACCCAGCGAACGCCTGCGAGACGTGCGTGCCGGCGACCTCGACGACGACCTGGACCGCGCGCGCGAGCGTTCCGCTGCTGGTCGGCGGCACCGACATCGCGGAGCAAGGCTGGGCGACGGTCGTTCAGACGCCGAACACGCTCACGTACGGCGCGGACCACGTTCGCCTCGCGACGTCGACGAACCCCGGTGGGCGGACGAGCGGGCAGTTGCTCATCACGCGGGCGAACGCGTTCGACGCGACGAAGCCGTTCAAGCTCCAGGTGACGATGCAGGTCGAAGCGGTGAACAACCACAACCAGCTCGACAGCGGCGCGGGCATCCTGGGGAGCTTCACGCCGCCGTTCGGCAACTCCACGGATCGTTCGCAGATGATCTACCTCGACAACGCGGCGATCGGCTGGTCGGACGACACGCAGTCCTCGGCGTTCCCGACGACCGACGGCGCGTACCATGTCTACGAGCTCGCGGTGGATGCGGCGAAGGTGGCGACGGTGAGCATCGACGGCGTCGCGAAGCTCACGCGAAACAACTTCACGGCGACCGGCACCATCGCCATCGGAGACCAGACCAACGACCCGAACGTCGACGGAACGGTGCGAATCAAGTCCGTCGAGCGGATCTGCCCCTGAGCCTCCAGCCGGGCGCCCATTCGGGACGTCCGGCGGTCCCTCCCCCCCTCCAGAACGGCCACCACAAGACGCTGGAGGTGGGGCGAATCATCCCGGTGACACCGGCCGCATGTCAGGCCCGCCTGCCAGTCTTCGTGTGATAATAACACGAAGCCTCCCGGATGGGTCCCGGGAGCAGCCAGCCGGGAGAAGGACATGTCGCTGAAGGGAGTCGCACAGGAGACGGTGGGAATCGTGGAGCGGGGCGAGTACGTGGCGCCGTCCGGGCGGCACGTCCTGTTCCGGGAGTCGGTGGAGCGCGCCCTGCGCGGGACGGTGCTCTACCGGCCCGGTGACTTCGCGCGGCTGCCCCGGCCCGAGCCTCGCGTGGGGGGCGCCGCGCTTCGCATCGAAGTCACCTCCGAGAAGACGGGCGCCGCGTCGCGCCGGTGGGTGGAGGAGGAGGGGGTGACGGGCGTCGTCGCGCTCAACTTCGCGTCCGCGAAGAATCCGGGCGGCGGCTTCCTGGGAGGAGCCAAAGCGCAGGAGGAGGACCTGGCGCGCTGCTCGGCGCTCTACCCGTGCCTGCTCACGCAGCGCGAGTACTACGACGCCAACCGGGCAGAGTCCTCGCCGCTGTACACGGACCACCTCATCCATTCACCGGAGGTGCCCTTCTTCCGCGACGAGGGGCTCACGCTGCTGGAGAAGCCCTTCTGCGTGTCCCTCCTCACCGCGCCCGCGCCCAACGCGGGCTCGGCCGAGCGGAATGCACCGCACCTGCTGCCCCACATGCGCGAGGCGCTGCACGCGCGGGCCCTCAAGGTGCTCCAGGTGGCGGCGCACCACGGGCACCGCTCGCTGGTGCTGGGTGCGTGGGGCTGCGGCGCCTTCCGCAACAATCCGCACGACGCGGCGGACGCCTTCGCGCGAGCCCTGGACGCGTTCCCCGGCGTCTTCGAGCGGGTGGTGTTCGCGGTGTGGGAGCGGGGCGGGGACGGGCCCAACCTGCGGGCCTTTCGCGAGCGGTTCACCTGACGCGAAGCGGATTCAACTCGGCTTGATTCGCGAGATCACCTTCGGCCTCAAGCGACATCAGGAGGGACTCGCTGCCCCTTCAAACAATGCCTCACTTCAACCCGGAATTCCTGCTGAGCCGCGCGACACCGCTGATAGCGTCCATCGCCATGGCCTATTACATCTGCTTCCGGTGCATGAAGAAGTTCGAGGACTCACGCGAGGAGGAGTTCGCGTGCCCATTCTGCCACTGTGCGGTGTTGCCCTACGAAGGTCCAACCCCGGCGATTGTCTCTCACAACCCGCTCCTGCTCCTTCGTGCCAACCGCCTCTACAGGAACCACTCGAAACTCTATGAGGCGATGAACGGTCCGGGCGGCAGGGACCTCATCGCGTGCCGCGCGGAGCTGGGCAACCTCCTCGATAAAGCCTTCGCCGAGCCGAAGCAGGTCTCCGAAAATTGGCCACATCTCGAGAGGACCATCGTGAAATGGTTCATGGCCTACAAGGAATGGGAGAGCAAAGATACCTTTCAGTGTGCGTTCGCCGAATCTCGGATGACCCTGCGCTGGCTGAAGACGAACCATCCCCTGAAAATGATCTACAATCGCGTCGAGGCTTCCGAGGGCCTGATGGGGCCAACGAAACATTGGCCTTTTCAGCAGACAATCGGGTTCTACTGGTTGCCGTTGCGGGCGCAGCCGGAGAACTTCGATCCTGTGAGTCGCAAGCTGCAACTGGGGCTGCACGACCTGAGCGGGTGCCTGCTCGATCCACGGCACCCTCTATCGAGTCAAACCTTCAACCACCCCGCTGTCGGCGACAAATATGCGTTCATGCCGCTGTCCGATCCCGGCGACCAACTGGTCTGCTACAGGCTGAGAAGCCTGACAATACACCCTCAATTCCACCAAAAAGCCCTGCACCAGTTGGTGCGCCACATCCGGGCCAGGATGACCCGGATCAGGCTCGCGAGGGACTACGACATTGGCACCCACCTGGTCGCGTATGAGCCAGACAATCCATCCGACCCCAGATTCAAGTATGAGCCAGTGGCATCCCTGAAACAGAGGGCTGTCAACCAGCAGGCCCAGCCCGAGGTCCCTCTCACGCCAGAGCTCCATGCTCATTTGAAGACCAACGCGCTGCACTTCAAGAGCATCCTGGCCGGGAACAGTGAGGCCGCCGCTGCCCCTGCGGTCCGTCCCCCAGTGGGCCCCCGCCAAGGGAATGGGCCACCTCCACCTCCCGCGTCCAAGCCCGTCATCAACAAGAATGAGATCACGGTGGCATACAGGGAGCATGCATCAGGCCTTTTCCCCATCATCACGAAATGGAACGGGCGCCAATTCGCCGTGTGTACCATCACGGATGATGGCGCCGCCCTCCTGCCGACGACTCACTCCATCAGCGATAGAGGCGCGTACACCTGATCGCGGGGAGCAGCGCCCCGGCGGCCGGCACCTGGTACGTGTCCGTGCGCGGCGACTCGACGTCCTCCGGCCTGAGCGTGAACACCACGGTGCCGCAGTCGCCGGCTGAAGCCAGCCTGATGCTCGCGAAGCCCTTTTCCTTCGTCATGGAGGGAGGGGGGCTTTCGCGTTCCAGCCCCCGGGTGGGTCGGGAGTGCTACACCCGTCCTTCATGGCCCGGCCCCCTCCCAGAGCCTCGCGCTGTCCCTACTGCAATGCGCCCTTCGCGCCCCGGCCCGTGCAGACGCACTACACCTGCGGCTACTGCGGCGAGGAGTTCGACCTGGGGGGCCCGGGGC
>NZ_RAVZ01000123.1 GCF_003611635.1 Corallococcus terminator
GGGGTGGAGGGGACAGGCCATGAGGTGGGACGCAATGGGCGATTCGCCCGGATGGGACAGCACGGTGGCGCGGGACGGTGGCGCGAACGCAACGGCGGCCCGCGGTGGGCGGGGCTCCATCCTCGCCGTGGTGGCGGAGAAGCCAGCCGTGGCGCGCGACATCGCCCGGGTGCTGGGCGCCACAGAGCGCGGCGAAGGCTGCCTGCGCGGCAACGGCTACATCGTGACGTGGGCCCTGGGCCACCTGGTGGGGCTGGCCCAGCCGCATGAAATCAAGCCCGAGTGGAAGCGCTGGCACCGCTCGCACCTGCCCATGCTGCCGCAGGACTGGCCGCTGGTGGTGTCGCCGCAGACGAAGGATCAGTTCGAGGTGGTCCGCCGCGTGATGAACGCGCCGGAGGTGTCCGCGGTGGTGTGCGCCACCGACGCGGGCCGCGAGGGCGAGCTCATCTTCCGCTACATCTACGACGCCGCCGGGTGCCGCAAGCCGGTGCGGCGGCTGTGGGTGTCGTCGCTCACCGAGCGCGCCATCCTCGACGGCTTCCAGAAACTGAAGGACGGCCGGGCCTACGCGCCGCTGGCCGACGCGGCCATGGGCCGCAGCCGCGCGGACTGGCTCGTCGGCATGAACCTGTCGCGCCTCTACACGCTCGCGAGCGGGACCTACGGCAGCATGTTGTCCGTGGGCCGCGTGCAGACGCCCACGCTGGCCATGGTGGTGGAGCGCGAGCTGGCCATCCGCGACTTCGTGCCCCGGGACTACCTGGAGCTGGTGGCCACCTTCGCCCCGCGCGGGAAGGGTGCGGCGGCCGGGACGCGCTACCAGGGCACGTGGTTCCGTTCGGGGCCGGACGGCAAGCCGGTGATTCCCCCGGGCTTCGACAGCGTGCGCGAGGCGCGGCGCCTGGATGTGGACGGCGTGGAGGCGGGCCGCATCATCGACCGGGTGCGGGGCGGGCTCGCGGCGGTGGAGTCGCTGGACGCGGAGACGAAGCGGATGCCGCCGCCGCTGCTCTACGACCTGACGGAGTTGCAGCGTCACGCCAACCGCCTCTTCGGCTTCAGCGCGCAGCGCACGCTGGAGGTGGCGCAGGCGCTCTATGAGAAGCACAAGCTGCTGAGCTATCCGCGCACCGCCAGCAAGCACCTGTCGGAGTCGGTGGCGGAAACGCTGCCGGAGGTGGTTCGCGCCATCCAGGCGCCCTACGCGGAGGACCTGGCGCCGGGCACGGGCGAGCGGCCCCTGGGCAAGCGCTACGTGGACGACGCGAAGGTGACGGACCACCACGCCATCATCCCCACGCCCACGTCGCCTTCCGGCTTGCGGCTGTCGCCGGACGAGCAGCGCCTCTACGACCTCGTGTGCCGGCGGGTGCTCCAGGCGTGGCACGAGGACCACGTCTGGAAGGTGACCACGGTCATCACCGCGGTGACGTCGAAGGCGGACGCCGGGGCCGTGGTGGATCGCTTCCACAGCGCGGGCACGCAGGTGGAGCGCGTGGGGTGGAAGGTGTTGGACGTGGGCGGCGGGCAGAAGGCGCCGCGGCCCCGCGCCGAAGGCAAGAAGGGCGAGGACAAGGACGACGAGCCGGACGACGAGCCCCAGGACCTGCCACCGGGGCTGCTGCGCGGACAGGCGCAGACGGTGGAGGACGTGGAGGCGGTGAAGAAGCGCACGCGCCCGCCGCCGCGCTTCACGGACGCGACGCTCCTCACGGCGATGGAGTCGGCCGGGCGCACCCTGGACGAGAAGGAGCTGGCGGATGCGATGCGCGACACGGGGCTGGGCACGCCCGCCACGCGCGCGTCCATCATCGAAGTGCTGCTGGAGCGCGAGTACCTCATCCGTCAGGGCAAGCGGCTGGAGGCCACGGACAAGGGCATCCACCTCATCCAGGTGGTGCACCCGGACGTGAAGTCCCCGGTCATGACGGGCCAGTGGGAGGCGTGGCTCCAGCGCATCGAGCGTGGGCAGGGCGAACTGGATTCGTTCCTGAGCGGCATCGAGGCGTACGTGCGCGAGGTCGTGGGACAGGCGCCGTCATCGCTGCCTCCGACTCCGGTGCACGCTGGCGGTGCTCGGGCCCTGTCACCCGGTGAGGGCTCCGCGCAGGACTTCTCCCGGGCGGCTGATGCCGGGCGCTCTGGCGGTGCTGCATCGCTCGGAAGCGGAGCGGCTTCCGCGAACGGGCGCGCCAGCGCTGGCCCTTCGCCTGGGAACGGACTGCCTCCTTCGAACGGGCGCGCCAGTGCTGGCCCTTCGCATGGGAACGGACTGGCCCCCGCGAACGGGCGGTTCGAGGCAGCCCGACAGCATCCCGCACAGGGGACCGTCGAGAATCTTTTCCGTGCGCGAGAGGCTGAGTCCGTCGCGGGGGCGGCCTCCGCACTCGGTGCGCTCGATGCTCGCTCTGGTGTCGCGCGAGAGGGGCCGGGCCCACTGCGCGATGCTACGTCTCCAGGCTCTGGCCTCTCTCGTGATGCCGTGTCCCAAGGCTCCAGCCTGTCGCGCGGTGCTGCCGGTGGCGCATCTCCGGACTCACGGGGCGCAGCGCTCCGGATGCAGGAAGCTCCTCCCCTGATTCCCTCCGCGGAGGTGCGGACCGCGTTCGTGCAGGCGTCGTCCGAGGGCTTCGGCCGGGCCCGTCGTCAGCCGCAGGGCGTGAACATGGGGAGCGGCCGGCCGGAGCGGGTGCCTCGCGCGCCCACGCCGCCGAACCAGCTTCGGGGCCTGTTGAAGGACGCCTTCGGCTTCTCCGACTTCCGGCCGTACCAGGAAGAAGTGTGTCGCGCGGCCACGTCCGGCGAGGACCTGCTGCTGGTGATGCCCACGGGCGCGGGCAAGTCGCTGTGCTACCAACTGCCGGGCCTGGCGCGTGCGGGGACGACGCTCGTCGTCAGTCCGCTCATCGCGCTGATGGAGGACCAGGTGCTGCGGCTCCAGTCGCTGGGGTTCGCGGCGGACCGCATCCATTCCGGCCGCGACCGGGCCGCTTCCCGGCAGGTGTGCGCCGAATACCTGGAAGGCCGCCTGGACTTCCTCTTCATCGCGCCCGAGCGACTGGGCGTCCCCGGCTTCGGCGAGTTCCTGGCCCGGCGCACGCCCTCGCTCATCGCCATCGACGAGGCGCACTGCATCTCGCAGTGGGGCCATGACTTCCGTCCGGACTACCGGCTCCTGGGCTCGCGCCTGCCCTTGCTGCGGCCCGCGCCCGTGGTGGCGCTCACCGCCACCGCGACGCCGGACGTGCAGCGCGACATCGTCCAGCAACTGGGGCTGCGCGGCTCCACGGGCGGCGCGGCGCACACCTTCATCCACGGCTTCCGCCGCACCAACATCGCCATCGAAGTGCGGGAGCTCAACCCAGGGGCTCGCGGCGACGCCATCCTGACGCTCCTGCGCAACCCGGAGCACCGGCCCGCCATCGTCTACGCGTCCACGCGCAAGCACGCGGAGCAGTACGCGGAGCTGCTCTCCTCGGAATTCCACACCGCGCCGTACCACGCGGGCCTCCCGCCCGCGGACCGCGACCGCATCCAGGCGGCCTTCCTCAAGGGACACCTGGAGGTCATCGTCGCCACGACGGCGTTCGGCATGGGCATCGACAAGGCGGACGTGCGCACCGTCATCCACGCGGCGCTGCCGGCCAGCCTGGAGGGCTACTACCAGGAGCTGGGCCGCGCGGGCCGCGACGGGAAGGACTCGCGCGCGGTGCTGCTGCACGCGTTCGTGGACCGGCGCACGCACGAATTCTTCCACCGCCGCGACTACCCCGACCCCGCCGTGCTGGAGCGCCTCTATCAGGCAACCTCCAACGAACTGGAACCCAAGGGGTCCATCCAGGCCCGCGTGAGAGGGGACCCGGAGGTGTTCGACAAGGCGCTCGAACAACTGTGGATCCACGGCGGCGTGGAGATGACGCCGGACGAGGACGTGCGGCGCGGACGCGCGGGCTGGGCGGTGCAGTACATCGCGCAGCGCGAGCGCAAGCAGTTGCATCTGGAGCAGATGGGCCGCTACGCGGAGGCGCACGGCTGCCGCATGCGGCACCTCGTCGCGCACTTCGGCGACCTGCAGGACTCCGGCGCGGCGTGCGGCCTGTGCGACGTGTGCGCTCCGGAGACGTGCGCCGTGGTGCGCTTCGAGGAGCCCTCCGCGGTGGAGGCGCACGCCCTGGGCCGCATCCTGGAGGCCCTGCACGCGCGCGACGGTCAGGCCACCGGCCGGCTCCACCGGGAGCTGTTCGGTGACGCGCTCCACCGGCGCGACTTCGAACGGCTCGTGGGGGGCCTGGCGCGCTCCGGGCTGGTGCGCCTGGACTCGGACTCCTTCGACAAGGACGGACAGGTCATCCTGTTCCAGCGGCTGTCGCTGACGGACACGGGTCGCCGCGCGCGCGTCATCGCGCCCGGACAGGTGGTGCTCCCCCAGGCGCGCGAGGAATCCCCCAAGAAGCGCCGTGGCCGGGCGGCCCCCGCGGCCTCGAAGCGGGCGCCCCGCAAGCGCGCGGGCGCCGGGGCGGAGGCCTCTCCGAAGGGACGCGGCAAGCGCGCCGCCAGCACGGGCACGCGACGCGCCACGAGCAGCCGGGCCGAACCGTGGCAGCCCCCTCGCGGGGACCGGGCCGACGCGGACTTCTCCCAGGAGTCCTTCGCCTCCGACGCGCCCGCCCCGGGCCGGAGCTGGAAGGCGCGCACCTCGCCGGAGCCGTCCTCTGGGCCCCGGGCCTCGTGGAACGCGTCGCGCCAGGCACCTGGGGCGGACTTCGCGGCGCCCGAGGCCGCTCCCGCCCTGGTGGAGTCCCTCAAGGCCTGGCGGCTCACGGAAGCCCGCAAGCGCAAGGTGCCCGCCTTCCGCATCCTCACCGACCGGGTGCTGGACGCCATCGCCAGCGCCCGGCCCTCCAGCGGCGCGGAGCTCTTGTCCATCCACGGCGTGGGCCCGGCCCTCACCGAACGCTACGGCGCGCAGATCATCTCGCTCGTGTCCCGTCGCCGGTAGAGCGTCCTCCGCCGGACACCCGGCCTCATGCACCGTCCCTGTCCCCTGCGCGTGGCGTCGCGCCGCACCGCGCACGGGCGCCCGGGACTCGGCGTGGGAAGGGCCGGGGCGAGGAAGGGCGCGGATCCGCCTGACAAGGGAAAGGCTTTTCCTGGGTCGCAGGTGCGGACAGCGACCAGCCGGGCGTGAAGCTTGTTGCCCAAGCTTGTGGGCGTAGGACCGGGTGCCACCTTCTCATCCAGCACGCGCATGGGCGACGTGAGGGTTCAAGGGGGCGCGCAACGATGGAGCTGGGCTTCGAGACGATTGGGAACGCCACACTCATCTGTCACGACAACGGGCCGGTGCTGGTGACCGACCCCTGGACGGACGGCACGGCGTACTTCGGCAGTTGGACGCTGTCGCACGAGATTCCGGAAGAGCAGCGCCAGTCCATCAAGGACTGCGCCTACGTGTGGCTCTCCCATGGCCACCCCGACCACCTGAGCATGGAGTCGCTGGAGAAGCTGCGCGAGCGCACCCTGCTGGTCCCCAACCACGTGGGCAACCGCATCCGGGACGACCTGCGTGAAGCCGGCTTCCGCGTCCAGGTGCTCGCGGACCGGGAGTGGACGCGGTTGTCCCCGCGCATCCGCGTGCTCTGCCTGCCGGACGTGAACCAGGACGCGGTGCTGCTGGTGGAGGTGGGCGGACGGCTCATCGTCAACCTCAACGACGCCGGGGACCGGGGCCAGGGCCGCTTCGTGCGCCGGGTCATCAAGGAATACGACGAGACCTTCCTGCTGGCCCTGTCCGGCTACGGCGACGCGGACATGATGAACTTCTTCACCGAGGACGGGAACCGCATCCTCCCGTACGCGGCGGCGAAGACGCCCGTGGGGCAGACCATCGCGCGGCAGGCGGAGATGTACGGGGTGCGCTACTTCGTCCCCTTCAGCTCCATGCACAAGTACCAGCGCGCCGACAGCCTCTGGGCCGCCGAATACACCACCACGCTTCCCGACTACGCCCGGGGCTTCAACTCCACCACCTGCCAGATGCTCCCGGCCTTCCTGCGCCACGACTTCACCAACGACTCCTCCGTCTCCATCAACCCCAAGGAGCGCACCCTCACGCCAGTCAACCCCAAGGAGTACGGAGACGACTGGAGCGAGTGCCTGGACGCGGACGAGGTGAAGCAACTGGAGCAGTACTTCCGCGCCGTCGAACACCTGGGCACGGTGATGGACTTCCTGCGCTTCCGCGTGGGCGGCAGGGAACACGTCATCGAGTTCAACAAGCGCCGCTTCGACAAGGGCATCACCTTCGACGCGCCCCGAGGCTCGTTGATGACCGCCGTGAAGTACCAGGTGTTCGACGACCTGCTCATCGGCAACTTCATGAAGACCACCGTCCACGGCGGCTTCGGCAAGGGCAGCCTCTATCCGGACTTCAGCCCCTACGTGGCCAAGTACGCGGACAACGGCAAGGCCCGCACCGCCGCGCAGCTTCGCGACTACTTCAACGAATACCGGAGCCGCGACATGGTGGGCTACTTGCGCCACCAACTGGATGCCCACTGCGTGCGCCCCATCCAGATTCAGTCCGCGGAGCTGCTGCGCACCCTGCTGCCCGCCGACTCCAGCGCCTTCCGCATGGCCAAGGAAACCTATTGGAAGGTGCGCCGCGCCATCCTCTAGGGATTCCCCTTAAGTCAGGGCGGGAGCTGCACGGAACCAGGACACCCTACCGTCTCTTTCTCAGACACTGGGAGAAGTGCGGGGAAAACCCAGTGCTTCAAGGGGTTTGGTCACGAGGCTGTCACGAAGGGTGACAACGGCAACGCGGGAGCTTGGAGTGCAGTCGCTCCAGGTATCCCGCGTTTTCGGATTTTCTCCCCCTGAAAGGCATTGCCGGAGTGTTGGCCCGACAGTTGCTCAATGGCCCGGCGCGCGGCCTCCGCGGCTGGCGGGAAGCCAGGCGGTGGCGGCGCAATTTCCCCCGTAGGACCCAGGAAGAGTTCCCATGCTCAAGTTCCGCTCTGTTGCGATGCTGGCCGGTGTTTCGCTGCTCGGTGCTGCCTGTGGTGGTCCGGAGACGCAGCAGGAAGCCGAAGTGACGCCGTCGTGGGAGGAGTTCAAGGCGAGCGCCGTTCGCGAGCCGTGGGAGGGCGGGAAGATCATCGTCAACGGTGACGAGGCGCTGGAGTCCGAGGCCGAGCTGGAGGCCTACTTCCGCGACGTCGTGGAGGCGAAGCTGGGCCAGTCCCAGGACGGCCTGGCCGTCTATTACGTCGGCGGCGCCGACGTGAAGTGGAGCTCCACCCAGAAGCTGAACCTGACCTACTGCATCAGCAACAACTTCGGCACGACCAACAAGGCGAAGATGGTCACCGCCATGGCGAACGCGACGGCGGCCTGGGAGGCCACCGCGAACGTCAACTTCACCTACCTGTCCCAGTACGACGCGTCCTGCACCGCGTCCCAGACGGGCGTGCTGTTCGACGTGCGCCCGGTGAGCGGCCAGTCCTACGTGGCGCGTGCGTTCTTCCCGAACTCCAGCCGCTCCGGCCGCAACGTGCTCGTGGACAGCAGCGCGTTCGGCGCCACGGGCGCGTGGACGCTGACGGGCGTCATCCGTCACGAGCTGGGCCACACGCTGGGCTTCCGTCACGAGCACACCCGCTCCACGGCGTCCGGCTGCTACGAGGACTCCCAGTGGCGCGCGCTGACCAGCACCTACGACCGCGCCTCGGTCATGCACTACCCCCAGTGCAACGGCACCCAGACGGGCGACCTCGTGCTGACCAGCCTGGACAAGCAGGGCGCCCGCGCGCTGTATCCGTGAGCGATGTGAGCTGCTGATCCACGCGCGGGCGTCATGCCCGCGCGCGCATCCGGGACCGGTGGGAGCCACTTCGCTCCTGTCGGTCCCGGAGTCGTTCCAGGGCTTTGGCTTCAGGCGCGGATGGACGGCCCGTCCACGTCGAGCGCTCGCTCGAAGAAGATGAGCAGCTTGCCGCTGCCGCGTTCGGCGATCTCCAGGCACTCCAGCGCGCCGCTGTCCGCGTCCAGTTCAGCGCTGATGCGTTCGGGTTCGAGCACCCGGTGCGTGATGACGTCGTCGTCATGGCCCGCGATGATCTGCACCGCGCCGGAGTCGCTGCCCTTCTGCTCCAGGGAGATCTCCACCAGCGGCAGGCTCCTGGCGATGTCCTGGTCCCCGGTATCGAGGCTGAGCGACTCCATGGTGATGGACTCGACGCGCACGCGCTCGTTGCGCACCCGCCGGCTGATGTCGGCGAGGTAGCTCGCCCACTGGTCCCTGGGAATTTCCTTGCTGAGATGTGCCATGGAGCCGCCTCCGCATTGTCGTGTGCCTCAACCGTAAGGCCTGTGACTCGCGGATGAAGGACGGGCCCGTCCGGCCGTCATGTCGGGGACCCCGCTGGCCGGGCCCCGCCGTGTCGGCTGCCCCCGGCGGCGGGGAGGGGCGCTCAGTCGCGCACGGCGTGCACGGCGTCGTCCTCGAGCACCAGGCGCACGGTGGCGGCGCGGCCGTGGCCGAAGTGCTCATAGGCGGCGGCCTCCAGCACGGGGGCCAGCGCGGTGCGCAGGCCGCGGGCGCCCGTCTCGCGCTTGAGGGCGCGGGCGACAATCCAGTCACGCACGGCAGGGTCCACGGAGAGCTGGAGGCCTTCGTGTTCGAACTCGCGCTCCCAGGTGCGCAGCACGTTGTTCTGGAGGATGTCGCCCAGGGTGGCCGCGTCCAGCGGGTTGAACGACACCAGCCGGTTGAAGCGGCCGATGAGCTCCGGGATGAAGCCGTAGCGGGAGAACGCGGTGGTGTTCTCCAGGTGCTCGTCGGTGATGCGCGTGGCGATGGACTCCGCGTCGCGGGCGCCGCCCTTGCCAGGCTCGCGGCCGAAGCCCACGCGCTCCACGTGCGTCATGTTCTCCGCGGTGCCCCGGAAGCCGCTGAAGGCCCCGCACGCGATGAAGGTGAGGCAGGACAATTCCAGCGTTTCGGAGCGGATGCGACTGGTGAAGCCGAAGTCGGGGGGAAAGGTGGCGTTGGACGCGGAGAGCAGGTGCAGGAGGCTGCGCTGCACGCCAAAGCCGCTGACGTCCTTGGTGGTCTGCTGGCCGGAGAAGCGGCTGTCGGAGCGGCTGGTGGCGAGCTTGTCGAACTCGTCCATGCAGATGACGCCGCACGCGGCCCACTCCGCGTCGCGGTCCGCGGCCTCGTAGAGGCGGGACAGCAGGCTGCTCACGTCATCGCCGATGTAGCCCGTTTCGGAGAACTGGGTGGCGTCCGCGAGCACGGTGGGCACGCCGAGGATTTCGCGGAACATCAGCTCCACGAGGAACGTCTTGCCGGAGCCGGTGGGGCCCAGGAACAGGGCGTTCTCGCGGGTGCCGGGTTCGGGTTCGATGCCCTCCAGGTACAGGCGGCGGATGCGGCGCAGGTGCCGGTAGGCGAGCACGGCGGCGGCGCGGCGGGCCTCGGACTGGCCCCGGTAGCCCAGGTCCCCCAGGCGCGCGTCGATGTCCTGGGGCGACAGGATTTCCAGCGCGGCCACGCGCTCCTGGACGGGCGGACCTTCGGGAAAGGAGGAGGGCTCGGCGCCGGGGCGGGGGGGCATCTTCGGTGGACTCCAGGCTCGGGACGGCGTGCGCCATCATCCCGGGAGGGCCCGGGGGCCACAAGTCACCTGGCGTGGGCGCGATGCGCGTCCGGTGCTACCGGATGTCGAGGATGCGGCCCTGGCCGTCGATGAGGTAGGTCGCGCCTCCGTCCAGCACGACGGTGTCCGGGGGCATGTCGCAGCGTTTGATTATGGGGTCGAAGCTGACGAGATACAGGTCGTCGCTGACCTTGTTGATGTGGACGTCGAAGACGTCGCGACGGCTGAAACAGCGCACGAGGTATTCATCGTTGCCGGACGCCTTCGCGCCGGGAGGAAAGAAGTCCGCGAGCGCGACCTGGAAGGCGGCCAGGGTGGGGCCATCCAGGGTGGTGGTGGCAACGAACGTCTTGGGAGAGGGGTCCCGGATGCGGTCACCGACCTCGGGGGGAATGCGCTCCGGTCTCTGGTATTTGTAGTAGCCGAAGAAGCTGCAGCCCTGAAGCAGGGCGCAGGCCCCGAGCCCCAGAAGCACCAAGGCCAGTCTTCGCGGCGGCGTGCGCACGTTCATGGCGTCCAGTCCTGCCCGTCGTAGAGGTCGATGAGGCCCTGGTCGTTGTTGACCGATCCGATGGGAACCCAGACTCCATCGCGAAGCGCGGCCACCACGCGGTCGGCGTAATCGTATTTGTAGGAGCGGCACTCGCCGGCCTGCTCCCGGTAGAATAGCAGCAGCTCACGGCGGAGGATCTTGCCGGTTCGCGCATCCGCGATCCGGGTGGGCACCCACCGTCGCGCTTCGCTCAAATCGGCATCGGAGAAGCGTCGGTTGTGCGGATGGTTGTGGCCTCGGCCCAGAATGATGGCATCCAGGTGCTGGGGATCATCCAGGCTGGAGGGAACCCGGCAGGACTTCGTGAGGCCAACTCTCGAGCCCTGGATGTCGGACAGATGGCTGAGAAAGAACCCGTCCGCGGCGCTCAAGTAATAGATCAACGCGCAGTACTCAATCCCGTACACGCCTGACGACGCACCCGGTTGCCGGGTGATGAGTTCACAGACGTTCCCGGCCAGTTCCTCCGTGGACTTGAAGGGGCCCGCGAGCGGCCCGGTCACCTGGAGCTGACCGTTCGGCAGCCGGCGCACCTGAACGTTGGGGTTCGGTGTGGAGCAGCCCACCATCACGGCGAGCAATCCCAACCGCGCCAGGCGGCAGCTTCGCTGAATCCCCATGGTCGATGTCTCGGCTGGAAAGCTGGCTCCCAGGGATTGCTCACTATCATGTCAATTCGCGTAATTCAAGATAATGGGTTCAGAGCTGACAGACTTGAAATAGGGTAGAGAAGGACCCGGCAGGGGGCAAGCGGGCATTCATCGGGCCTGAACACTACCTCCAGGGTCCTGAACTTCCAACAGGACGTAACAGATGTCCTCCCGCCGCCGCTCCGCCTGGAGGGCCATGGGCCCTCCGTCCGCCGGTCCGCACTCGTGGACTCCCAGAGGTCGGCCCGTGAACACCGCCGTCCCGGGTGGCCAAGGGATGCTCCCCGGACCCGCGCGTGCGCATTAACAGGGGCATCCATGGCTCAATCGACTGAAACACGTTCCCTCGCACCGCGACTGGGTGCCTGGGTGGAGGATGGAACCTCGGTGCGCTGGCGCGTCTGGGCACCCGGCCACCAGCAGGTGGAGGCCGTGCTGTACGACGCGGATGACCGCGTCCTGCGCACGCTGCCGCTCACCCCCGAAGCGGACGGCTGTTTCGGCGGCGTGCTGGCCGGACAGGGCGAAGGCCTGCGCTACAAGCTGCGCGTGGACGGCGCCGACCCGTTCCCCGACCCGTGGTCGCGCTCCCAGCCCGCGGGCGTGCACGGCCCTTCGGAGGTCGTCGTCTCCGACCACGGCTGGACGGACTCGCACTGGAAGGGACCGGATCCGAAATCCCTGGTCATCTACGAAGTGCACGTGGGCACCGCCACGCCGGAGGGCACCTTCGAAGCATTCATCCCGAAGCTCGCGCACCTTCGGGAGCTGGGCGTGAACACGCTGGAGCTGTTGCCCGTGGCCAGCTTCCCCGGCGCTCGCAACTGGGGCTACGACGGCGTGGACCTCTTCGCGCCGCAGGCCACCTACGGCGGACCGAAGGGCCTGCGCAGGCTCATCGACGCCGCGCACTCGCACGGCATCGCGGTGCTCATCGACGCCGTCTACAACCACTTCGGACCGGACGGGAACTACCTGGGCGCGTACTCGCCCCACTACTTCACGAAGAAGCACCACACGCCCTGGGGCGACGCGGTGAACTACGACGGCGAGGGCAGCCACTTCGTGCGCTCGCTCGTGCTGTCCAACGTGGAGATGTGGATCCGCGACTACCACGCGGACGGCCTGCGCCTGGATGCCGCGCACGCGCTGGTGGATGACGGCCAGCCGCACCTGCTCGCCGAAATCGTCGAGCGCGCCCACGCCGCGGGCAACGGCCGCCGCGTCGTCGTCTTCGCGGAGGACGAGCGCAACGAGCGCAAGCTCGTCACCCCCGTGAAGGACGGCGGCTACGGCCTGGACGGCGTCTGGGCGGATGACCTGCACCACCAACTGCGCCGCGCCTTCGCGGGAGACCACGAGGGCTACTACCAGGACTACACCGGCAGCGCGGAGGACATCGCCACCACGCTGCGCCAGGGCTGGTTCTACCAGGGCCAGAAGTCGAAGAACCTGGGCCACGCGCGCGGCACGTCGTCCGAAGGTCTGGCCCCGTGGCACTTCGTCCACTGCATCCAGAACCACGACCAGGTGGGCAACCGGCCCTTCGGCAACCGCCTGTCGGAGGACGTGTCCCCGGCCGCCTACCGCGCCATGAGCACGCTGCTGCTCCTGTCGCCGTTCACCCCGATGCTCTTCATGGGCCAGGAGTGGAACTCGCGCACGCCGTTCCTCTACTTCACGGACCACAACGCGGAGCTGGGCAGGCTCGTCACCGAAGGCCGCCGCAAGGAGTTCTCCGGCTTCTCGCGCTTCAAGGGCGAACAGGTGCCGGACCCGCAGGACCGCGACACCTTCACCCGCTCCACGCTGGACTGGGCCGAAGTCGAAGGTCCCCAGCATGCGGGCGTGCATGCGCTCTACAAGGAGCTGCTGCGCCTGCGCGCCACGGAGCCCGTGCTCACGAACCCCCGGGGCACCCATGACGCCCGCGCGCTGGGCCCGGATGCCTTCGTGCTGGAGCGCCGCGCGGAGGGCGACACGGTGCTCATCATCGTGAACCTCCGGGGCTCGCTGGTGCACGCGCTGCCCTCGCGTGCGAGCGCGGGCATCGTGGTGTGGAGTGAGTCTCCGCGCTTCGGCGGCACCGTGGAGGCCTCTCCGCTGACGGGCAACCTCGTGCGGCTGGAGGGCCCTTGCGCGGCGGTGGTGAAGCTGCGCGAGTAGTGAAGCCAGACACGGCGTCAAAAGCTCGCACGCATCGCGAGACATGAATCCACCCACGGCCCGTCACCCCGCAAGAGGGGCAGACGGGCTGTGGTGTTTCCATGGCTGAAACAAAGACACAAGGGAATGGACCTGGCGGGGATCCGGTACTCGGGTCCGCCACAACGAGCAGGACGCGTCGCGCGCCGTTCGGGTGGGCAGGGAGTTCCTTGGAGTCTCCTCGCGCCCGGTAGCGCCCGTGGCACCGACGCCAGCAGGTCCACGTGCCGCGAGCGCTCGCGCGACGTCACGGATCCGGCCTCTTCGCCGGGTCCCTGGAGACGTGCGTCTTTTCGCGGCCCTGTCGTGAGGAAGCACCTTGTCCCAATCGCATGCGTTGAAGGCATCCCGGGGGGGATGGAAGCGTCATGCCGCAAGCACGGGCGCGCTCGCGTTGCTCGTGTCCGCCAGTCCCGCGCTCGCCGCGTCGGGCTTCAGCGCCGTCACCGCCAGTGGAAATGACGGCAACCCGCCGTCGGCCACCGTCGACGGCAACCTCTCCACGCGCTGGTCCAGCCTGGGCGTGGGCCAGTGGCTCCGGGGCGACCTGGGCGCCGTGAAGTCGCTGTCCGCCGTGGACATCGCCTGGCACGAGGGCAACAAGCGCACCAACACGTTCGTCCTCGCCACGTCCACGGACGGCACGACCTGGACGACCGCCGTCTCCACGAAGTCGTCCGGCACCACCGCCAGCTTCGAGCGCTACAGCTTCACGGCACGCGACGCGCGGTACGTGCGCGTGACGGTCAACGGCAACTCGCTCAACACCTGGGCCAGCATCGCCGAGTGGGCCGCCATCGCCGGCGACGTCACGGCGCCCTCGGGGAAGGACCGCTTCGGCGTCACCATGCTCTACCCGTCGAAGGCGGGCGGGGAGGCGTGGACGCTGGCGGACAGCGCCACGTCGGACAGGCGGTTCGACGCGCAGAACCCCATCACGAAGAACAGCGACGGCTCCTGGAAGATGAAGGACTCGCAGGTGCGGATGAGTGTCTTCACGTCCACGGGCTACGACGACAACAAGATTCCCACCTACGACCGGGACGTGCTCACGAGCCGTGGCTACATGCAGGCCGCGAACGACTGGAAGAACATCGAGATGACCGGCTTCGTGAAGTTGAACAGCGTGTCCGACACGTCCGACAACTTCGACTGGTACGCCCGGGGCGGCAAGCACAACGACGACCACTCCGGCTGTGAAGGCAGCAGCTACAAGGCGGGCTTCCATTACGACGGCCGCGCGCGCTGGCAGAAGGAGACCTGGCATGTCTCCTACGAGCAGACGCCCTACAAGGCCGCGACCTCCGCGCTCAAGGGCCGCTGGGTGGGCTTCAAGTCCGTGATGCGCAACATCCTCGTCAGCGGCCAGACGGCCGTGAAGCTGGAGATGTACGTCAACGAGAACGCGGACAAGGTGACGTGGAAGAAGGTCTACGACTACACCGACGCGGGCAAATGGGGCGGCGATGCGCAGCACTGCGGCGGCGCCACCGGGGGCATGCCCATCACCTGGGGCGGCCCCATCGCGGTGTTCCGCTGGGACAACGCCGGGGACGTGGACTTCAAGTGGCTGAGTGTTCGTGAAATCCAGCCCTAGGCGGTGAGCAAGAACCCTCGGGAAACCCCGAGTTCGCGCGGCCTGACGCAAGACGGCAGGCCGCGCGCCCGGCGACCGGGAGGCCGGGGTGGGGCTTTCCATCGACAGGGGGCGCGGGGGTGGGCAGCATGGCGCCGCCATGAACGTCGACCAAGCCCTCGCCTCGTCCGAGCGCATCTGGGAGCAGGAAATCCTCCCCGCGCTGGAGCGCTACATCCGCATCCCCAACAAGTCGCCCGCCTTCGACCCGGACTGGGTGAAGACCGGCCACATGGAGCAGGCCGTCCAGCTCATCTCGGAGTGGTGCCGCGCGCAGGCCGCGCACCTGCCGGGGCTGACGGTGGAGGTGGTGCGGCTCAAGACGCCGGACGGCAAGGAGCGCACGCCCGTCATCTACATGGAGGTGCCCGGCACGCGCGGCGAGGACACGGTGCTGCTGTACGGGCACCTGGACAAGCAGCCGGAGATGACCGGCTGGCGTGAAGGCCTGACGCCATGGACCCCCGTGCGCGAGGGCGACAAGCTCTACGGCCGCGGCGGCGCGGATGACGGCTATTCGGCGTTCGCTTCGCTGTCCGCGCTGCGGCTGCTCAAGGAGCAGGGCGTGCCGCACGCGCGCTGCGCGGTGGTCATCGAGGCGTGTGAAGAGTCCGGCAGCTACGACCTGCCCGCGTACATCGAGGCGCTGGCGCCGCGCATCGGCAAGCCGTCGCTGGTGGTGTGCCTTGACTCGGGCTGCGCGAACTATGATCAGCTCTGGATGACCACCAGCCTGCGCGGAATGATCGCCGGCAACCTGCGCGTGGACATCCTCACGGAGGGTGTGCACTCCGGTGACGCGACGGGCGTGGTGGCGTCATCCCTGCGCATCATGCGGCAGCTCCTGTCGCGCGTGGAGGACGAGCAGACGGGCCACATCAAGGTGGACGCGCTGCACACGCAGATTCCGGAAGGCCGGCGTGAACAAGCCAAGGCGGCGGCCCGGACGCTGGGCGACGAGCTGTACACCAAGTTCCCCTGGGTGGAGGGCTCGACCCCGGTGACGAAGGACGGCGAGGAGCTGGTGCTCAACCGCACCTGGCGTCCGGCGCTGGCGCTGACGGGCATCGAGGGCATGCCGGCGCTCGCCAACGCGGGCAACGTGCTGCGCCCCTTCACCACGATGAAGCTGTCCATGCGCATTCCCCCGCGCGTGGACCCGAAGGCGGCGGCGAAGGCGCTGAAGGACGTGCTGGAGAAGGATCCGCCGTACGGCGCGAAGGTGACGTTCGACGGGGACAAGGCGAGCGTGGGTTGGGACGCGCCGCCCCTGGCCGGCTGGCTGTCGCGCGCGGTGGAGTCCGCGTCGCAGTCCTGCTTCGGCAAGCCCGCGATGGCGATGGGCGAGGGCGGCACCATCCCCTTCATGGGCATGCTGGGCGAGCGCTTCCCGGAGGCGCAGTTCCTCATCACCGGCCTGCTGGGGCCGGGCAGCAACGCGCACGGGCCCAACGAGTTCCTGCACATCCCCACCGGCAAGAAGCTCACGGCCGGCGTGGCCAGCGTCATCGCGGAGCATTTCAAGCGGTAGCGCGCGCCTCCAGGGGCGGGGCTGTACGGCCCCGCCTCCGGAAGGAAGCGACGTCACCGGAGGCTTCATGCCGAGCACGCCCCGAAGGGCCACGCAGGTCCGAGCGCAGCCCCTCATCGCGGTCCGCGACGTCGCCGCGAGCAGCCAGTGGTACCAGACGCTCCTCGGCTGCGAGGGCACGCACGGCGGTGACGAGTACGAGATGCTCGTCAGCAACGGCGAGCCCCTGTTGCAACTGCATGCCTGGGACCTGGAGGAGCACCCGAACCTGATGGGGCCGGACTCGGCGCCGCACGGGCATGGCGTGCTCCTGTGGTTCGAGACCACGGACTTCGAGGCCTCGGTGGAGGCGGCGCGGGGCCTGAAGCTGGAGTGGGTGGAAGCGCCCCACGTCAATCCGAACTCACGCCGCTGGGAGTTCTGGGTCCGCGACCCGGATGGCTACGTCATCGTCCTGTCGGCGGAGTCGCGCCGGAAGGCCTGAGCGGATGGGGATGGGGGGCGAGGAGTCCACGCCCCGGGCCCCTGGCACCGCGACATCAACACAGGTGCTGGATGCCAGCCGGACCGGCGGCAGGAGGCCTGAGCCTCAACGCCCCGTCTTGATGCCCAGCGACGACCCTGACGGCGGCTTCTTGGACGTGTTCGACGGCCGCGTCGCCCGGCGTTGCAGGGGCACCGCCACCGTGGGCGCATCCGCCGCGGACACCTGCCGCGTCACCGGCTCATACCCGTTGAGCGCGAGCGTCACCGACACCGACGGGTCTCCAGGCACCAACGGCAGCGCGACCGGCGTAACGCCGCGCTCCTCGCCCGCCACCTGCACCGTGGCGCCCGGCGGTTCACTCGTCACCAGCAGGCGCACTGGCTGGGGCGGCGCCGGCCGCGCGGGAGGCTCCGGTGGCGTGCGCCCCTGGGCTTCGTCGGGCGGCCGGGTGACCGTCGCCACTGGCAACTCGGGGACGGTCGTCTGGGCGCCGCGCAGCACCACCACCGCCGCGCCACCCATCAACAACGCCGCGCCGCCCAGCACGTACGGAAGCCACGTGCGGCGCTTCGGTTCCACGGGGGCCAGGGCCGCGGTGCCCCGCGTGGCCTCGGGCCCGACGCGCGTGGGCGGACGGGACGGAGGCCCCACCAGCTTCGACGCGCGCGACGACGCGTGCCCGCGCGCGCCCGACGTGGGCATGCCGTTGCGCGAGGAGTTGGACTGCGAATCCAGGTCCGCGTCCTCGGCGAGCTGGTCCAACTTCGACGGGTCGGACTCCGCGGTGATGCGCTCCGCGTACAACTCCCGCAGGTACGCGGCCAGGTGCGCGCTGCTGGACGGCAGCCGCAGGTTGAGCGCGTAGTCCTCCAGCGCCAGCCGGAACGCGGCGCAGTCCGGATAGCGGCCCTCCGCCGTGGGCGCGAGCGCCTTGAGCAGCACTTCATCCAGGCCGGGCGGCAGCTTCGGGTTGAGCTGCGACGGCGGCGGAATCTGGCAGTCGCGCACCAGCCGCAGCGTCATCAAATCCGTGTCGCCCTTGAAGAGGCGCTTGCCGGTGAGCAGCTCCCACATCACCACGCCCAGCGCGAACTGGTCGCTGCGCCCGTCCACCGGCTGGCCGTTGGCCTGCTCCGGGGACATGTACGGGTACTTGCCCTTGAGCACGCCCGTCGCGGTCTGCTGCCCGCTGGTGGCCGCCTTCGCCACGCCGAAGTCGATGACCTTCACGCCCCCGTCGAACCCGACGAGCACGTTCTGCGGCGACACGTCCCGGTGCACCAGTTGGAGCGGCTGGCCCTGACCGTCGCGAGCACCGTGCGCGTACGACAGGCCCGCCGCCGCGTCCGCGATGATGCGGATGACCAGCCCCACCGGCAGCGGCTTCTCCTGCTTGCGCGAGAAGCGGTCCAACCGCCGCACGTCCTCGCCCTGCACGTACTCCATCGCCAGGCAGTGACGGCCTTCAATCTCCGTCAGGTCCAGGATGGTGATGAGGTTCGGATGCGACAGGCGCGCGACGAGCCGCGCCTCCTCCAGGAACATGTCCAGGAACTCTTCGTCCTCGGCCAGGTGCGGGAGGATGAGCTTGAGGACGACCAGCCGCTCGAAGCCCGTCCCATGCTCCTGCGCCAGGAACACCTGTCCCATTCCGCCCGAGGCGATTTTTTTCAGCAGCTCATATTTCCCGAACGCGACCGCCATGTCTGAGCGGAAGGATATCGCTCTTTCTCACCGGGCAGGAAACAGCCGATTTCCAAAAAGACAGGGAGCCTGTCCTGCAGGGAGGGGCCTGCCTCACTACCTGGAGAGGTGGGAGGCAGGCAGGCGGCCTTCGGAGATGCGGTGGCTCAGGCCTTCATCTTGTAGCCGGAGCGCAGCACGCCGTACGTGACGCCGGTGGCGACTGCGGCGGTCGCCGCGAGGATGGCCCCTCCGACGAGCGGGGAGAACAGGCTGCTGCCCAGCATCCCGTGGCGCAGGCCTTCCACCATGTAGACCATGGGGTTGAAGAGGCTGACCTGGCTCCAGGGCGAGGGCAGCTCGCGCACCGAATAGAAGACGCCGCCCAGGAACGTGAGCGGAAGCATTACGAACGTGGGGAAGAAGTTGATCTGTTCGAACTTCTCCGCCCACACGGCCGCGAGCATGCCCAGCACGCTGAACACGTAGCTGGAGAGCAAGAGGAAGTAGAGCGTCGCCAGCGGGTGCACCAGGCTGAAGCCGGAGAACACGGAGGCGACCATCCACGTGAGCAGGCCCACGACGAGGCCGCGAATCATCGCGCCGCCGATGAAGCCGACCATCAGCTCCCCAGGCCCCAGGGGCGCGACGAGCAGGTCCACCACGGTGCCTTGAATCTTGGTGATGAACAGCGAGGAGCTGCTGTTGAGGAACGCGTTGTTCGCGATGCCCAGGAACACGAGCCCGGGGACGATGAAGTGCAGGTACGGGTGGCCCTCCACCTCGTGCACGCGGCCGGAAATCGAATAGCCGAAGACGATGAAGTACAGCGTGGTGCTGATGAGGGGCGACAGGACGGTCTGGCCCGGCACGCGCATGAAGCGCCGGACCTCCTTCGCGAACAGCGTCTTCATCCCGAGGATGTTCATGGGGTGTGGGGCAGGTCTTCCGAAGAGCGGGGTGTCAGGCGGCCTGGGGGGGACGGCCGCGGAGGATTTCGATGAGCACGTCTTCCAGGCGCGAGCGCCGCGTCTCCACCTCGGAGACGGGCAGCCCGTCCGCGTAGAGCGAACGGAGCAGCTCTCCGGAGGGCGCGCAGTTCTCGCGCTCCACGTACGTGAGCGTGCGGCGGTCCGGGGAGAGGCTCGCGGCGAAGCGCTGGCCGGCGGCGGGCATGGCGGGCAGGGCTTCGGAGAAGGTGACGACCAGGCGCTTCTCCCCGAAGCGGCGCAGGAGCGACGCCTTGTCCTCCACCATCAGGAGGCGGCCCTCGTTGATGATGCCCACGCGGTCGGCCAGCTCCTCCGCCTCTTCCAGGTAGTGGGTGGTGAGGACGATGGTGGTGCCCTCGCTGGCGATCTTCTTCACGTACGTCCACAGGTCGCGCCGCAGCTCCACGTCCACGCCCGCGGTGGGCTCGTCCAGGAACACGAGCTTGGGCCGGTGCACCAGCGCCTTGGCGATGAGCAGCCGGCGCTTCATGCCGCCGGACAGGGCGCGCGTGAGCGAGTCCTTCTTGGCCTGGAGGTTGAGGGCGGTGAGGACCTCGTCCACGCGCGCGTCGTCGCGCTTCTGGCCGTAGTAGCCCTGCTGGATGCGCAGCGACTCCGCGACGGAGAAGAACGGGTCGAAGTTGATCTCCTGCGGGACGAGCCCCACCTGGTAGCGGGGCCCCACGGGGTCCTGGTCCAGGTCCTTGCCGAAGACGCGCATGGTGCCGGCGGACTTCTTGACGAGCCCGCACACGCTGCCGATGAGGGTCGTCTTGCCGGCGCCGTTGGGACCCAGGAGGGCGAAGATTTCCCCCGGCCGGATGGTGAGGTCCACGGCGTGGAGGGCGGTGAATTTTCCGTAGCTTTTGGAGAGGCCCTGCAGCTCCAGGGCGGGCGTCGTCGGCACGGGCTCGGACATGGCGGGCTTCCTCTAACACCTTCACGCCGGGTTCGCTGGCCAAGCGGCCGGCCGTTCCGGGCCCTGCCCGCGTGACGCAGCCCGTCCAGCGGGACACGGGGAGTGCGTTCGCGCCTTGAGCCGGATGGGGCTCCCTGCTATCCGCACAGACCCGCTGACGCTTCGGCAGACACCCAGGAGGCCGCCATGGCCCAGAATTTCATCTTCACGATGCAGGACCTGCGCAAGGTCAAGAACAGCAAGGACATCCTCAAGGGGATCTACCTGTCGTTCTTCCCCGGCGCCAAGATTGGCGTGATTGGCCCCAACGGCTCCGGCAAGTCCACGCTCCTGCGCATCATGGCGGGCGTGGACACGGAGTTCTTCGGTGTCGCGAAGCCGGACCCCACGGTGAAGGTGGGCTACCTGGAGCAGGAGCCGCAGTTGAACACGTCCCTGGATGTGAAGGGGAACGTGGAGCTGGGCCTGAAGGAGATCCGTCAGGCGTTGGACCGCTTCAATGAAGTCAGCGCGAAGTTCGCGGAGCCGATGAGCGATGCGGAGATGGAGAAGCTGCTCGCTGAGCAGGCGAGGCTCCAGGACGCCATCGACGCGTCGAACGGCTGGGAGTTGGACCGCACGCTGGAGATGGCGATGGACGCCCTGCGCCTGCCCCCGGGCGACGCGGACGTGACGAAGCTGTCCGGCGGTGAGAAGCGCCGCGTGGCGCTCTGCCGCATCCTCTTGGAGAAGCCGGACCTGCTCTTGCTGGACGAGCCCACCAACCACCTGGACGCGGAGAGCGTCGCGTGGCTGGAGCAGGCGCTCAAGGCGTACACGGGGACCATCGTGTGCATCACGCACGACCGGTACTTCCTGGACAACGTGGCGGAGTGGATCCTGGAGCTGGACCGGGGCGAGGGCGTGCCCTGGAAGGGCAACTACTCGAGCTGGCTGGATCAGAAGCAGAAGCGCTTGGAGCTGGAGGAGAAGTCGGAGAGCCACCGTCAGAAGACGCTCAAGCGCGAGCTGGAGTGGGTGCGGGCGTCTCCGAAGGCGCGTCAGGCGAAGAGCAAGGCGCGCATTGCCGCGTACGAGGAGCTGTTCAACCAGTCGCAGCAGAAGCGGGAAGTGACGGGCGAGGTGATGATTCCGCCGGGTCCGCCGCTGGGTGGCCTGGTGGTGGAGGCGAAGGGGCTGCGCAAGGCGTACGGCGACCGGCTGCTCATCGACGAGCTGAACTTCAAGCTGCCGCCGGGCGGCATCGTGGGCGTGATTGGTCCGAACGGCGCGGGCAAGACGACGCTGTTCCGGATGATGACGGGCACGGAGAAGCCGGACGCGGGCGAGCTGAAGATTGGCGAGACGGTGGTGATGGCCTACGTGGACCAGAGCCGCGACTCGCTGAACGGAGACCAGTCGGTGTTCCAGGAGGTGAGCGGTGGGTTGGACCTCATCGACCTGGGCAAGGCGGGCACGGTGCCCAGCCGCGCGTACCTGTCGGGCTTCGCGTTCAAGGGGACGGATCAGCAGAAGCGGGTGAAGGACCTGTCCGGCGGCGAGCGCAACCGGCTGCACCTGGCGAAGATGCTCAAGAGCGGCGGCAACCTGCTGCTGTTGGACGAGCCGACGAACGACCTGGACGTGGAGACGCTGCGGAGCCTGGAGGACGCGCTGCTCAACTTCGCGGGCTGCGCGGTGGTCATCAGCCACGACCGCTGGTTCCTGGACCGCATCGCCACGCACATCCTCGCGTTCGAGGGCGACAGCAAGGCGTTCTTCTTCGAGGGCAACTTCGAGGACTACGAAGCGGACAAGAAGAAGCGCCTGGGCCCGGACGCGCTGGAGCCGCACCGCATCCGCTACCGGCCGCTTCAGAAGAACTGAGACGGTGACGTTGGCTCCGCCCCGGTTTTGTCCGGGGCGGCGTTGTCCGAAGGTCGGAATCCTCCGCCCTGGCCCCCATGTTCCCCCAGGGTGCCCCCGTGGCGAGCCCTGCTGGTGGACAGTGTGACCCACCGGGCTTCAAGGGCGGGGGCGGTGCCGCTATGGTCGTCCCCAGCGGGGGACCCGCCCGCCAGGAGCCATGAACTTCGTCTTCATCTCCCCCCACTTCCCGAGCCACTACTTCCACTTCGCCGTCGCGCTGCGCGAGCGCGGCGTGTCCGTGCTGGGCATCGGTGACACGCCCTACGAATCCCTGCGTCCGGAGCTGCGCGAGTCCCTCCGCGAATACTTCTTCGTCCCCAGCCTGACGGACTACGACGCGCTCGTCCGCGCCACCGGCTACCTCACGTGGCGCCACGGTCGCGTGGACCGCATCGAGTCCCTCAACGAGTCCTGGCTCGAAGTCGAAGCCCGCCTGCGCGAGGACTTCCACGCCCCCGGCCTCCAGCCCGCGGACATCCTCAAGCTGCGCTCCAAGTCCGGCATGGCCGAGGTGTTCCACGCCTCCGGTGTCCCGCACCCGGACCTGCTGCGCGTGCGCGATGCGGACCAGGTGAAGGCCTTCGCCGCTCGCGTGGGCTACCCGCTGGTGCTCAAGCCCGACGTGGGCGTGGGCGCCGCGCACACGTTCAAGGTCACCACCGACGCGGAGGTGGACGCCGCGCTCGCGCACCCGCTGCCCACGTCCTACGTGGCCCAGCCCTTCGTGCGCGGCACCATCGTCACCTACGACGGCATCGTGGACCGCCACGGCGCCATCGTCTTCACGCTCAGCCACGAGTACAGCGACGGCGGCATGGAGACCGTCACCGAACGGCGCGACATCTCCTTCTGGAGCCTCCAGAACATCCCGCCCGCGCTCGACGTGCTGGGCCGTCAGGTGGTCGCCGCCTTCGGCCTGCGCGAGCGCTGGTTCCACCTGGAGTTCTTCCGGCTGCCCGACGGACGCTTCGTCGTGCTGGAGGCCAACCTGCGCCCGCCGGGCGGCTTCATGACGGACATGATGAACTACACGTGCGACATCGACGTGTATCGGCTCTGGGCCCGCGTGGTGACGGGCGACCCGGTGGCGGACTTCCAGTACACGCCGCGCCACCACGTCTGCCACAGCGCCCGCCGTCACGGCCGCCGCTACAAACACACCCACTCGCAGATCGTCCAGAAGATGGGCAGCTCGCTCCTGGTCCACCGCGAACTGCCGCCCATCTACCACAGCCTCCTGGGCGAGGAGATGTACCTCACCCGCCACGCGGACAAGGAGGCGATGCAGGAGGCGGTGCGCTTCATCCAGGCGACGACGTAGTGCCGGACTTCAGCGCTCCGTCCAGGTGAGCACGTACACCGTGCCGTCCTGCTCCTCGCGAAGCTTCGTCGCGCGAGGAGCCTGCGCGCCGCCCACCTGGAGCACCGCTTCGAAGAGCGCCTCCGCGTAGCCGGGCGCATCGACGACGGAGTTGATCCGCAGCTCGTAGTGCGCGGGGCCCAGCTCGGTCAGCACTGCCTCCGTGTAGTTGTCCGTCCCGCGCAGCACCTCCGGCAGCCGCTGCATCACGCGCTTCGGACCCAGCAGGCGCATCACGCTCATCACCGCGCGCCCGAGCAGCGTGGCGCCGTAGCCTTCCACGTGCGCCCGTGCGAGCCGCCGGAAGGCTTCCTCCCGGGGCGTGCCGGGGTAGGTCTCCTCGACGACGATGTGCAGGCACCGCGTCCAGAGCGGCACCGGGTAGAGCGGCAACAGGGGGCGGTCCAGGTCCACACCGGCCTGCCGCAGCCGCTCGCGCAGGCGGGGAGACACCTGCCCGCGCAGGCCGTGCTGGAGCAGTCCTTCCACCACCTGTACGTAGACGTGCCGCTGTTCGGGCGGCACGAACCGGGGTGTGCGCGTCACGGACGCGGACTCAACCGAGCAGCCACTGCATGGCGCCCGGGAGTCTGCGCTGCCAGTCCTTCTCGTGGTGTTCGCCGCCGGGCTCCAGCACCAGGGACACCTCGTGGTCGCCGTAGCCCAGGCCCTTGAGGTGGTGGAAGAAGTCGCGCGTGCGCTGGCCGTAGTCCAGCGGCAGTCCGCCCGCGTGGATGGACTCGGTGGCGCCCGCGTCCAGGTAGATGCGAGTCCACCGCTGGCTGTGCGCCCGCCACGCGTCGAACAGCCGGCCCTGGCTCCACATCACCGTGGGCGACAGCGCGCCGATGCGGCCGAACACCTGCGGGAACTTCCACCCCAGGTACAGCGAGATGAGCCCGCCCAGCGACGAGCCCATCGTGCCCGTCCACTCGCCGCCCGTGCGCGTGCGGTACGTCCGGTCGATGTACGGCTTGAGCTCCTCCACGAGGAAGCGCCCGTAGGCCTCACCGCGCGCGACGACGCCGTTGCGAGGCTCGTCCCACGGCGAGTACTCCTGGAAGCGGCCCGGCCCGGAGTCCACCGCGACGATGATCCACGGCTCCATCCGACCCGCGCTCACGCCCTCTTCGATGACGCGGTTGGCGCACCACGTGTCGAAGACGGCGGACTCCGGATGCGCGAACACGTTCTGCCCGTCGTGCATGTAGAGCACCGGGAAGCGGTGGTCCTTCCAGGCGTCGTAGGTGTCCGGCGTGTAGATGCGGACGGTGCGGTTGAATCCCTCCTGGGGAGAGGGGAAGTGGCGAAGGATGTGGACGTGGCCCATGAGCTGTTCTGGGGCCGCAGTGTCGGCCCTCACGAAGATGTGGTCCGCAGCATAGCCGCACCGCGCGATGTCTTCGTCGCGAGGAAGGAAGGACGCCCCGTCCCCTGCCTGGACGCCAGGTCCGGGGAAGGGATGGGTGGACCTGGGAGGTCACCTTGTAGGGAAGGGTGGTCCCGCTCCTGCAGAGGACCCGCCGCGTGCGTTTCCTCCTTCTCTGCGTGGGGTTGTTCTCGTGGGTCGTGCCCGTCATGGCGCATGCGGCGGTTTATGAAGTCGACCCCGAGGACTCCGGCGAGCAGTCGTTGTTCGCGCTCCGGGAGGACGGCGCCATCACCGCGGAGACGTTCGTGGCGCTGACGGTGCTGCGGCGCTCGGGGGTGGACCCGGCGCGGGCCTCGCGGGCCAACCTCTACGGTCTGCCCGGCCTGACGTACGCGCGGGTGGATGGGCTGCTGGGGGAGGGGGCCTCCGG
>NZ_RAVZ01000124.1 GCF_003611635.1 Corallococcus terminator
CACCCCCGCCGCATCTCCCGCCCCGGCACCGAAGGCCTCCAGCAAGCCTCGCGTCGACACGTTCTCGGCGGCGCCCACCGGCCGCGCCCAGAACACGGTGCTCCGGTCACTCGCGAAGGACAGCACGTTCGAGCCCTTCCTGGCGAAGCCCTCCGCGGGTGCGGCCCCGAAGCTGAAGTTCGACGGCCTGGAGCATCTCAACCCCCGGCGCGCGGCGGTCGACAAGGCCCTGTCCACCGGTGGACCGGTCCCCTTCACCAACACCGACGGGAAGACGGAGCAGGTGTCCGTCGAGCGCATCGCCACGCCCCTGCTCGGCGGCGCCATCTACTCCGTCACGGTCGGAGACGACACGTTCAACGTGAGCATCGCGAAGGGCGCCCAGGTCGACCACGAGGCCGTCCTCGCGCAGATCATCGACGCGTACAGCGAGACGCCGGAGGACCTTCGCGGTGCGCTCGAGAGTGTCTCCGTGCGTGGGGAGAAGGGGCCGGATGGGGCGGCCGCGACGGCGGGCGATGGACACATCACCTTCTATGACAACGCGACCCACGTGACGGCGGACATCTTCCACCACGAGATGGGCCACCTCATCGGCCGGCAGGTCGAGAATGCCAATGACAGCGTCCTGTCCGGCGTCATCGAAAGACTGAAGGGCGAGCCCCCGCCCATCCCCGACGGTTGGGCGGAAGCCGCCGCCGCCGATGGGAACCACCTCAATGACTACACCGAGGGCAGCTTCGAGAAGTCCGGCAACTACACCGAGGACTTCGCCGAAGCCTGGTCCGAATACATGCGGGCGCTCGATGGCGGACCCAAGGCACTCGCCCAGTTCGAATTGCAGTACCCGGGCCGCTCGGAGATCCTCAAGGACCTCTATCCGCCGGCGTAGTCCGCGGGCTTCCGCCTACTGCCCGTAGCCCCGGAACTGTTCGAACACACGCGCCATCTCCGCGTCGTCCAGGATGACGGGCTCGCCCACCTGGAGCGCGCGCAGGTACATGGCCGCCAGCGTCTCCACCTCCACCGCCAGCTTGTAGGCCGCAGGCAAATCCACACCCGCCGCCACCAGACCGTGGTTCGCGAGCAGGCACGCCTTGCGGCCCTCCAGCGCCTTCATCATGTGCCTCGCCAGTTCCGGCGTGCCGAAGGTCGCGTACTCCGCGCACCGCACGTCCGTGCCTCCCGCCGCGGAGACCATGTAGTGGAACGCCGGGATGCCCCGGCGCAGACACGCCAGCGTCGTGCTGAACATGCTGTGCGTGTGCAGCACCGCACCCACCTCCGGACGCGCCACCAGGAGGTCCCGGTGCAACTGCCACTCCGACGAAGGCTTGCGCGCACCCACGTGCGTGCCGTCGAAGCGCATGAACACCAGGTCCTCCGGCGTCATCGTCTCGTAGTTCATCCCGGACGGTGTGAGCAGGAAGCCGCCCTCCACCCGCTGGCTCAGGTTGCCCGACGTGCCCTGGTTCAGGCCCGACGTGTTCATCCGCCGGCAGGTGGCCACCATCGCTTCGCGCAGTGCACCGTGCCCGCTCACTTCGCCGGCCTCCGCTCCGGGAAGAGCGACAGCAGCCCTTCCTCTGATGCCGCGCACACGCCCCGTTCGGTGATGAGCGCCGTGACGAGCCGCGCGGGCGTCACGTCGAACGCGTAGTTCGCGGCCAGACTCCCTTGCGGCGTGATGCGCACCGTGGCGACCTCACCGGACGGCAGCCGTCCCGTCACGTCGCTGAGCTCCGTGCCTTCGCGCTGCTCGATGGGGATCTGCCTCACGCCATCGTGAATCGTCCAGTCCACCGTGGGCGACGGCAGCGCCACATAGAACGGCACGCCGTTGTCCTTCGCCGCCAGCGCCTTCAGGTACGTGCCAATCTTGTTCGCCACGTCGCCGTGCGCCGTCGTGCGGTCCGTGCCCACGATGCACAGGTCCACCTGCCCGTGCTGCATCAGGTGGCCGCCCACGTTGTCCGCGATGACCGTGTGCGGAACGCCGTGCTGCCCCAGCTCCCACGCCGTCAAGAGCGCGCCCTGGTTGCGCGGCCGCGTCTCATCCACCCAGACGTGCAGCGGCATGCCCGCGTCGTGCGCCAGGTACATCGGTGACAGCGCCGTGCCCCAGTCCACCGTCGCGAGCCACCCCGCGTTGCAGTGCGTGAGCACGTTCAGCCGACCCTTGCGGCCCTTGCGGTCCCACGCGTCCTGGAACAGCTTCAGCGCGTGCCCGCCAATGGCCCGGTTGCAGGCCACGTCCTCGTCGCACAGCGCCGCCGCGTGCCGGTACGCCTCGGCCAACCGCTCCGACGGCTTGAGCGGCGTCAGCACCCGGCGCATCCCCTCCAGCGCCCAGTGCAGGTTCACCGCCGTGGGCCGCGTCTCCCGCAGCAGCGACAGCGCATGCTCCAGCCCCGCGTCCGATGCGTCCTCCCGCATCGCCAGACACACGCCGTACGCCGCCGTGGCGCCAATCAGCGGCGCACCCCGCACCACCATGCCTCGGATGGCATCGGCGGCCTCTTGCGCCGTGGAGAGCTTCACCTTCACGAATGCGTGCGGCAGGCGCGTCTGGTCGATGATGCCCACGGTCCAACCGTCGGTTTCGACCCAGATGGAGCGCGTTGGCTCGCCTTGGACTTTCATCGCCGTGTCTTCCTTTCAGCGCTTCAGGACACGGCCCGCCACCGCGGAGAGCTTCTCCACGAGGGCCGGGTCGCGCACGTCCGGCGAGGTCATGATGGCGTGGTCCAATGCCGTCTGGCAGCCCCGGGCGCAGGGACCTTCATGGCGCCCCACGAGCGCCGCGATGTTCTTCACCAGCCCGCGCGCCTTGCCCGCGTTGCCCAGGAGCACCGCCACCACCTGGTCCACCGTCACCGCGTCGTGGTCCGGATGCCAGCAGTCGAAGTCCGTGACCATGGACACGCTCGCGTAACAAATCTCCGCCTCCCGAGCGAGCTTGGCCTCCGGCATGTTCGTCATGCCAATCACGTCGCAGCCCCACTGCCGGTACAACTGGCTCTCCGCCAGCGTGGAGAACTGCGGCCCTTCCATCACCAGGTACGTGCCGCCGCGCACGGCCTGGATGTCCAATCCCTCGCACGCCGTCATCACCGCGTCGCCCAGGCGCGCGCACGTGGGCTTCGCCATGGACACGTGCGCCACCAGCCCCGTGGAGAAGAAGCTCTTCACGCGCGCGAAGGTGCGGTCCACGAACTGGTCCACCACCACGAAGGTGCCCGGCTTCAGGTCCTCGCGCAGGCTGCCCACCGCGGAGATGGACAGGATGTCCGTCACGCCGCTGCGCTTGAGCGCGTCGATGTTCGCGCGGAAGTTCAGCTCCGACGGCGGAATCCGGTGCCCCCTTCCGTGGCGCGGAAGGAACACCACGGGCTGGTCGCCAATGCGCCCGAAGCAGAACTCGTCCGACGTCTCCCCGAAGGGCGACGCCACCCGGCGCCACGTCACGTCCGTCAGGCCGTCAATCTGATACAGGCCGCTGCCGCCGATGATGCCCAGCACGGGCTTGTTGGAACTCGACATGGGTGCGGACTCCGGCTCCAGGAAGGGACGGCTCAAACCTACTCAGGACACGCACACGAACGAATCGAGCGACGTGAAGTCAGGAAACGTCGGGTGCCCGTGCCCCTGGGGAACGGCCACCTCGCCCCGGTCCAGGCACGCCGTGCGCAGCCCCGCCTGCCTGGCGGCGTCCAGCTCCGCCACGCTGTCCGACAGGAACAGGATGTCCCCTGGCGACAGCGCCAGCGCCTGGGCAATCTTCGTGTACGACGCGGCCTCCAGCTTGGGCCCGGTGGTGGTGTCGAAGTGGCCGGAGAGCAGCGGCGTCAGGTCTCCCTCGATGCTGTAACCGAAGAGGAGCTTCTGCGCTGCCACGCTGCCAGAGGAATAGACATACAGACGCAGGCCCCGCCCATGCCACGCGCGCAGCTCCCGGGCTGCGTCCGCGTACACGTGGCCCTTCAGTTCACCGCGGGAGTAGCCCTCCGCCCAGATGAGCCCCTGGAGCGTCTTGAGGGGCGTGGCCTTGCGGTCCTCGCGCAGCCAGCGCTGGAGCAGCGCGACCGTGCCCACGTCGTCCAGCCCGGGCTCCCCGGCGAGCGTGCGGGCGTCGGACAGACACTGGCGCACGGTGGACTGCTGGCCGTGCAGCGCGACGTACTCCGCCAGGTGCTTCCGGGCGAAGGGGAAGAGCACGTCCCTCACAAAGGCGACGGAGCTGGTGGTGCCCTCGACGTCGGTGACGATGGCGACGGGGCCGCTCATGGCGCGTACTTCGGGAAGCGCTCGGCGATGGTCTCGCCGGTGAAGTGGCCCACCCAGCCGTCCGGCCGGATGAAGAACCGGATGGCGGCGAACCGCGGCGCGGGCCCCATGTCGAACCAGTGCTTCAGGCCTTCCGGCACGCGGATGAGGTCGCCCCGGGTGCACACCACCTGGAAGACCTTGTCCTGTGCGTGCAGGTAGAAGCAGCCGCTACCCTCCACCATGATGCGCGACTCGTCCTCCGCGTGGGTGTGTTCGGAGAGGAACTTCTGGCGAGCCTGCTCCACGTTGTGCGCGTCCGGCTGGATGCGCACCACGTCCACGGTGTTGTACCCGTGGGCCTTTTTCTCCGCGTCCACCACGTGCTGGTAGGCCGCGAGCACCTCGTCCTGGCCCGCGCCGTCCGGCAGCGCGATGGAGGCGTCCACGCGCTCGAAGCGCACGCCAAGGGGGGCCAGCTCCCGGCCGATGTCCTCGGGCTCCGTGAAGACGCCCAGCGGCTCGGCGGGATGATGCTCTTTGTAGACCGTCAGGTGGCTCATCGCCGCACCTTCATCTTCTCGAGTTCGTACGTCAGCAGGTGCTCCAGCGCCACCACGTGGCGGCGCGCCTCGGCCATGCTCCGCCCCCAGGTGTACAACCCGTGGCCGGCGATGAGATACGCGACCAGCTCCGGCCGCTTCGCCAGCATCGCCGTCACCTGACTGGCGAGCCGGGGAATGTCCTGGTCGTTGGGGAGGATGGGAATCGACACCGCCGCCTCGTGCGTGCGGGTGTCCCCCAGCGCCTTGAGCAGTTCGAAGTCCTGGAGCACCAGCTCGCCTTCGGACTGCCGCAGGTTCGACAGCAGCGCGGACACCACGGAGTGCGTGTGCAGCACCGCCTGGGCGTCCGGCCTGTCGCGATACAGTTGCAGGTGCAGCGGCGTTTCCGCCGACGCGCCCTTCGGCGGCGGCGCGTGGAGGTCCGCCACCAGCACGTCCTCCTCCACCAGTTCACCCTTGTCCACGCCGGAGCGGGTGACGGCGGCCGTGCGGGCGTCCAGCCGGCGGGAGAAGTTGCCGCTGGTCGCGGGCACGAAGTTGCGCACGCTCAGGAAGCGGCCCACCTCCACGATTTCACGGGCGGCTTCGGACAGGGGGGTGGCGGGGGCCGGGCTGACGCTCATCCATCCCTCGGGGGAACCAGGGCGCGATGAATCATCGCGCTGCGGACGCGGAGCATAACCGGCGGGCGCGAAGGAACGCGACGAGGGACCTGAAGGCTCCGGGGGACAGCGAACAGGTTCAGGTGCCGTCGAGCGCGAACGTGGCCAGCCTCGCGAACTCCTTCAGGCCGTCCTGCTCCAGCACGTCGTTGTGGCCCGCGCGCGGCACCGTCACCACCGTGGCGTGCGGGAAGCGCTGACCCAGCGTGCGACCCATGTCCACCGGGACGACCTCGTCCTGTTCACCGTGGATGACCAGCACCGGGATGGTGATGCCAGGGGCCTTGGTCAGGGATTCGAAGCGGTCGCGCACCAGCAGCGTCGCTGGCAGGAAGGGCAGCAGGCGCTGGCCCATGGCCACCATGGACGTGTACGGCGCCACCAGCACCATGCGGGCGCCGTATCCGCGCCGCGCCATCTCCACCGCCACGCCGGTCCCCAGGCTGCGGCCACTCAGCACCACCTGCTCCGGCTTCACGCCCTGCTCGCGCAGGAACTGGAGCGCGGCCTCCGCCGCCGCGTACAGGCCGGCCTCCGAGGGACTGCCCCCCGACGCGCCGTAGCCCGGGTACTCCACCGCGAGGAACCCCACGCCCGCGTCCCCGAGCAGCTGGCCCAGCCCCCGCTGTCCCAGCAGCTGCTCACCGTTGCCGTGGAAGTGCAGCACCGTGGGCGCCCCCGGCGGCGCGGGCAGGTAGAACGTGTCCACGCTCAGCCCCGCCGCCAGCGGCACCTGGCCGAAGCCGGGACGGCCCCGGAGCGCCTCCGGTTCGGAGCGCGGCGCGGGGTAGATGAGCGAACGCTGCGCGGCGAAGGTCAGCGCGCACAGCGCGAAGTACAGCATGCCTGTGATGAAGACGAAGGCCATGAGCAGTCGGCGGAAGCGTTGCACGCCTCCAGTCCATCACATCGGTGGAACGTTGAGGGGACCTACCGCGCGCTTGCTCCACCGTCGGGCCCGCGAGCATGTCCCCTGCCTGGAGACCGAGGGCAGGCAGTGGAGCCCACGGGGAAGGCGCGACGGTCCCCTACTCACGTGAACATCCCCAGCGGGGTGCCCTCCGTGTAGCCCGGGAACACCTTCGACAGGTCCACACCGGGACGGCACACGCGCAGGGCCTCGGCCAGCGGAGCGCGCACATCCGTCCATGACGGAACATCCCGGCCGTCCTGCAGGTGGTCGGCCGTGAGCGCTTCGAAGCGCCCGTGGACCCGGCCTCCCTTCACGCCGCCGCCCAGCGCGAGCATTGCTCCGCCCACGCCATGGTCCGTGCCCTGGTTGCCATTCTCCTTCACCGTGCGGCCGAACTCCGTCATCACCAGCACCGTCACCGCGTCCAGCCTGGGGCCCAGGTCCGCCGCGAACGCCGCCAGCGCGCCGCCCAGTTCGTCACAGCGCTTCGCGAAGGCCCCCTGCGCCACGCCCTGCGCGACGTGCGTGTCCCAGCCGCCCATCTCCGTCGCCGCCACCTCCAGCCCCACGTCTCCCTTGAGCAGCCGCGCGATGTCCTGGAGCCTGCGCGCCAACGGCGTCCCCGGGTATGTCACCCCTGGCGACACGGGCAGCTTCGCCAGCCGCGCGCCGTCCAATCGAGACATCGCTTCGAATGCGTCCGCGCCCGCGCCCTTGAGCGCCCGGTCCACCGCCCCGGCGTAGAGCGCGGAGAAGCCCTGGCGCGCGTCACCGCCCTGGCGCAGCCGGAAGTCTCCCAGTCTCCCCATCGCCAGCGCGCCGGAATTCCCATACAGCGCTCGCGGCAACGTGGGCTGCAACGCCACCGCGCGCAGCGGTGCGTCCGCGTTCGCGTCCTCCAGCGCCCGGTTGAGCCAGCCATCCGCCGTCGATTTGCGGCCCGGCGTGCCGGACTCCAGGAAGTCCTGCGCGTCGAAGTGCGAGCGTGGCGCGACGGGCAGCCCCACGCCGGGGAGCACCGCCAACCTCCCCTGCTCCCACAGCGGCATCAGCGCGCCCAGCGCCGGGTGCAGGCCGAACACACCCTGGAGCTTGAGCGCGGCATGGTCGCCCTGGGACTTGAGCGCCAGCGTGGGCCTCGCGCGTTGATAGGCGTCGTCCTCCACGGGGGGCACCAATGACAGACCATCCGCGCCGCCTCGCAGGAAGACGGTCACGAGCGCGCGGCGTGCGGGTTCGGTGGGACTCGCGGCCAGGGCCCGGGAGAGGAAGGACGGAGCCAGCACGAGGCCCGCGCCCGTGAAGCCCAGTGCCTGGAGCAACCGTCGGCGGGAGAGGTTCGCGGTCATTGTTTCTGGAACTCCGGCGAGCCGAGCAGCAACCCGGCGATGAGGGCCACATCCACGGGAGGCGCTTCGTCCACGGCGCTCGCGGCCTCCCGCTTCTCCGCCAACGCGGCAAGGATGGTCGCGCGCGTCTCCTCCGACGGCTTCGCTCCCAACAGCGCCCGGCCCAGCCCGTCCACCCACTCCACCGCGGAGGGCGCCTGCTTGGGCGCGAACGCGTCCCATGACACCCGCGCTCCGGGCAGCCGGCCGCCCACCAGGTCCAGACCGAAGTTGAGCCGCGCCACCAACGCGCCGCTGTTCACCCACGGCCCGGCCACCTCCGGGAAGCCCGTGGGCGCGGGTGCGCGGTAGAGCGGCTCGCCCATCAATGCCAGATGGCGCAGCAGCCTGGGCGTCACCTCCACCTGCGCGTCCGTCGCCCGCAGCGCGGACACCACGTATTCGAACGGGGTCTTCACCTTCGCCGCGTAGGTCTGGGGTGACTGGAACTCCGGCGACTGGAACAGCGCGCGGTACACCTTGCGCAGGTCCCCCTTCGATTCGAGGAACACCTCCGCCACGCGGTCCACCAGCTCCGGCGGCGGCGCGTCCGCGACGAAGCGCCGCGCCAGCTTGAGCGCCACGTGGCGCGCGGTGGACGGGTGGTTCGCCAGCAGGTCCAACACCCGCTCCCCGTCCTTCTCACCTCCACCCGAGGGGATGGCCTGTCCCAGCACCACCTTCGCTTCCGCGTCGTGCGCCACCGGGCGGAAGAGGAAGTCCGGCTCCTTGCGCGGCTTGCGGACGGTCCAGCCGGTGAAGCAACGCGCCACCTCGCGCACGTCGTCCTGCGTGTAGCCGCCGTCCACGCCCAGCGTGTGCAGCTCCAGCAGCTCGCGCGCGTAGTTCTCGTTGAGGCCCAGCTTCGGCTTCGCCTCCTCGTCCTCCGCGCCGTCGTCCATCATCGGCGCGGGCGCGGCGGCCTGCTGGCGGCGGAAGCGCTTCGGGTGGCGCAGCTCCTCCTGGCTCAGGCCCTCGCGCGTGCTGCGCCAGTTGTCGAGGTAGAAGAGCATCGCCGGGTGGTGCGCCGTCGCGCCCAGCAGTTCGCGGAAGGTGCCGAAGACGTGCGGACGGATGGCGTCGCGCTCGTAGGCCGTGGCCATCCACTTCACCACGCCCTTGTCCTCGGAGACGTTGAAGTGGTTGAACCAGAAGTCCACCAGCACCTCCTCCAACTGGCGGGGACTCTCCACCGCGCGCAGCACCCGCGCCGAGGAGCGCTCGAAGACGACGCGCGACGGGCCCCGCTCACGCTTCTCCTCGCGAGGCATCTCCTGGGGCGGCCGTGGGTAGTCCTCCACGAGCTGCTGCATGGACATGCCCAGCGTGGGGAAGGCTTGGAGCTTCGCTTCGAGTCCCGGCGGCAACGCGGCTTTCGGCGCGGGCTGGAGCTGGGCCTCCACCCACCCGTCCACGCCCAGCCGCTTCACCTCCGCGAGGTCCCGGGCCGACGGGCCGTAGGCCAGCCGTTGCAGCACGTGCACCGCGCGCGCTTCGTCGAAAGGGGCGGCGGGTGGCGCCTCACGTGCCGCGACCTGCGACCGGGACGCACACGACAGGCACAAGGCCACCAGGGGCCAGACAGGGAGGGCGCGCATGGTGGTGATGGGAACCCGGGGCGCGGCGAAAAGTTACCGCGCGTTTCGGGGGCGCCCGTGGAAACCGCCGGACGTCAGTGCATCATCGTCGCGAAGAACGACATGCCCAGATGGACCGCGGAGGCGATCACCAGCCCCGCGCCCACCACTCCGGCCATCAGGATGGCCTTGGGGTTGCGGTCCGCCGCGCGCAGGCCGTGGTGGAAGGTCTTCTTCAGGAGCGTGCGCTGGCAGTGCACCCCGCTGCGTCCGTCCATCGCGGCATCCAGCTCCAGCAGCATCTCATCCACGGAGGCGTAGCGCTCCTGGGGGTCCTTCTTCATGCCCTTCGCCACGAACCACAGCAGCTCCGCGGGCACCGGGCCCTGGGCGCTGTTGACGTGCATGCTGGACATTCCCAGTGAGCGCGTCTGCACGCCCTTCATGATGTCCGTCACTGACTGGAGTCCGTCCAGGTAGTGCGTCAGCCCGAGCAGTTCGTGGAAGAGCACCGACAGGCTGTAGATGTCGCTGCGCGCGTCCATCGTGTCGTGCTCGCCGCGCGCCTGCTCCGGGGACATGTACAGGGGCGTACCCACCACGGAGCCCAGCTCCGTGTGCAGCGGGCGCGCAGGGGCGATTTCCGTCGACGCGCTCGTGGCGCCTTCCGGGAGACGCGGCGGCGTGGGCGCACCCACCTTGCGCGCGAGCCCCCAGTCCAGGACCGTCACCTCACCGAAGGGCCCCACCATGATGTTCGCGGGCTTCAGGTCGCGGTGGATGAAGCCCTTGCCGTGCGCGTACGACAGCGCGTGCAGCACGCCCCGGAAGATCTGCACCCGCACCGGGAACGGATAGCGCACGAGCGCGTGCAGGTCGGAGCTGCGCAGGCGGGCGATGATGGACTCCAGCGTCTCGCCCTGCAGGTGCTTCATCATGAAGAAGTAGCGGCCCTGCTCATCCACGCCCACGTCGTGCACCGGCACGATGTTCGGATGGTCCAGCGTGCCGACGGTGCGGATCTCCTCCACGAAGCGCAGCACGCGGTCCAGCTCCGCGCCCTGGGGCAGCCGCTTGAGCGCCACCTCCCGTTCGATGTCGTGGTCGCGCATCAGCACCACTTCGCCCATGCCGCCCTGCCCCAGCGGACGCACTTCCTCGAAGCGCTCGCGTTGCAGGGGCACCACGCTGGGCTGCTGGCCCGTCCACTGCACCCGGGGCAGCACGGTGTTGCGCCGGCTGGTCGAAGCGGACCCCGGCATGAGCGTGGGCGCCAGCTCCGACTGCGAGGGCGGAGTGATGAGCGTGTTTTCCAGGCCAGCCGAAAGCGTTTGCCTCATGGGACGCCAGGAATAGCAGGCACACCGTGCGCGCGCCCACCTACGCGCAGTCCCTGACGCAACCGCGCGAAACCACTGGGCTGGCAGCCGGCCGAGCGTCAGTTCGTCGGCGTAAAGGGCACGTCCAGCACCGGCAATTTCGTAGCGCCGGGCAGGTCGTAATGCCACCACTCCATCTTGTTGCGCTGGAAACCCACGCCCTCCATGGCCGCCCGGAGGACCTCCCGGTGCTCACGCGAGGCGGGCGTGCCGCCCATGTAGCCGTGGTGCGCCTTGGGGGTGAAGTCGTCGAAGGGGGTGGGCATCTCCACCTCGCCCCCGTCCACCGTGGCCAGCGTCAGGTCCACCGCGCCGCCCCGGTTGTGATTGGAGCCCTTGGCGGGGTTCGCCACGTAGCCCGGCTTGGGCAATATCTTCCACATCTCGTACTGCACCGCGCGCGGCCGGTAGCAGTCGTAGACCTTCAGCCGGTAGCCCTGGGGGCGCAGCACGTCTGCGGCCTTCTTCAGGCGACTCACCGAGTCCGGCAGCAACAGACACCGCGCCCCGTCCGGGTACACCTGCCGCTTGAGGAAGTTGTCCTTCGTCGCGTAGCGCAGGTCCAGGATGAGGTCCGGGATGACGGTGGCGGCGTCCACCAGCTCCACCTTCGGCGTCGCCTTGGGCGCGGGCTTCGGCTTCGCGTCCTCCGCCAGGGCCGGCGCGCTTCCAAACAACGCCAGGGTCAGCGCGAGCCGCGTCGTCGCGCGCATCAGCGCACCCCGTCCACGTAGGTGGTGGGGTCGGGCACGCCGGCTTCCTGGAAGCCCTTGGAGCGCAGCAGGCAACTGTCGCAACGGCCACACGCGCGGCCCTGGGCGTCCGGGTCGTAGCAGGAGTGGGTCATCCCGTAGTCCACGCCCAGCTTCACGCCGGCCTGGATGATCTGCGCCTTGGTGAGGCCGGAGAGCGGCGCGTGCACCTGGAAGCGCGCGCCCTCCACGCCCGCCTTGGTGGCCAGTTGGGCCATCGTTTCGAAGGAGCGGATGAACTCCGGGCGGCAGTCGGGATAGCCGCTGTAGTCCACCGCGTTGACGCCGATGTAGAGGTCCGTCGCGCCGACGACCTCCGCGAGCCCCAGCGCCAGGGAGAGGAACAGCGCGTTGCGCGCGGGCACATAGGTGACGGGGACGTCGTGGGACATGTCCTCGTCCGAGCGGTCCTTGGGCACCGGGATGTCGTCCGTGAGGGCCGAGCCTCCCACCTGCCGCAGGTCCACCGTCACCACGCGCACGTCGCGCACGCCCATGGCCTGGGCGACCTTGCGCGCGCGATCCAGCTCCACCGCGTGGCGCTGGCCGTAGGCGATGGACAGGCACACCGGCTCGAAGCCGTCCGCCTTCGCCATCGCCAGACAGGTCGTCGAATCCAGTCCGCCGGACAGGAGCACCACCGCACGCTTCGCCATTCCATCCTCCACTTCGGGGCGGCGCACGTTACACGACGGGGCCGGGCCCCGGGTGTTTCAGTCCTGTCGGTCGCCTCGCACCGTGTACACGGTGGTGCAGGTGGCCGGCTTGCAATTGCAGCTCGCCCCCTTGCCCGGCAGGAAGATGTCGGTGAGCGTGCCGCACGCGAGCGACACGTCGTAGCCGTTCTCCGTGGGGGCGGGGATGGTGCCTTCGGGGACGCCGCCGTCCAGGCGTGCGCAGTCGCGCGCCACGTTGCGCGCCTGGCTGTCGCTCAGGAGGATGACGTTGAGGTTCTCCTCGATTTCGGAGTCCTCGCAGCCGGTGCCGCACGACGCGCGGGGCGCGGTGGCACGGTGGGTGGAGTTGACGCTCTGGCCCGTGTAGCCGGCATCCCGCGTGAAGCCCAGCACCGTGAGGAAGCCCGTGCCCGCGTCGGTGTCTCGCGAGAAGGTGCCCTCGAAATAGAACGAGCCCGCGTCGTCCAGTTGCGCGAACTCCCGCGAGCCCGCGTCACAGGTGGTGCGCGCCGCGTCCAGCTTCGCCTGGAAGCGGAACGAGCCCAGCACCTGGTTGCCCGGGTACACGGGGTCGGTGAAACAGCCCACCGCGACGGCCAGGGCCGCTGCGGGAAAGAGCGCCAGCGCGAGTCGCTTCAGGTGCATGTCGTCCCCGAGGTTAGACGTCCAGCGACGCCAGGGCCAATTGGTGGAAGGCCTCACTGCGGGCAAGCACTTCGCCCACCTCCACCCCCATCGGGTCGCCGCCGCGCGAGGCCGTATCCAACTGGGCCAGCACGCGGCCCGCCGCCAGCGACGCTGGCATCGCGCGCCAGGCCGCCACCGCCGCCGACTCCCACGCCAGCACCGTGCCGGGACGCGTGAGCTGCACGCCCGCGTCACCCAGCGCCAGCGCCAGCGCGCACAGCCAGCCCAGCTCCACCGCGCCGAAGCACCCCAGCGCGCCCGCGCCCAGCACCAGCGCGTCCGGTGACGTGAGGTACGCCTCCACGCCGCCCTTGGGGTCCACGGACAGGCGCACGTGCTCCGCGCCCAGCGAGGCGAGCACCGGCTTCAGCGCGACATACAGGCGCGACAGGCTTTCACCCGTCACCGGCACGCGGCCTTCCGGCTCCGGGTGCTGGAAGTCCTGCGCGGGCCGGGCCAGCACGGCCACGGGAGCGCGCGGCGCGGGGGCGTCGCTGGAGACGAGCGCGGCGCCAATGCCATCCGTGCGCTCGGCGGCCTCCGCGCGGCCCAGGGCGCGCAGCGCCTCCGCGTACAGCGTCCAGCCGTCCACGTCCGGCCACTTCTCGCGCAGCAGCGCCGGCCAGAAGCGCACCGCGAGCGCGGCGCCGTCCGGGGACGGGGACAGGCGTTCGGTCACCCACCGCGTGAGGCCGGGCGTGAGGTGGTTTCCGTCCGCGAGCCGTTCGGTGAGGCGCACGGCGGGGCCCACGAGCTGGGCGTCCAGGTAGCCGCGCAGGATGACTTCCAGCTCCGCGGGCTCGTGCGTGAGGCGCTCGCGCAGCCGCAGCGCTTCGCCCACGAGGCCCCGGGCTTCAGCGAAGCGCACGCGGCGGGCGAGCCGCTCGTCCGTGTCCGGGAGCTGTTCGAGCTGCGTGGCGGCTTCGGCGTAGCGCTGCTGCGCTTCGTAGGCATCCGCCAGCCGTTCGCGGTACGGCGTCCACGCGTCGGGGCCGGAGAGCTTCGCGAGCGTGTCCGCCAGGGCCAGGAACACCGTGGACTCGCGCGCCTCGTCCACCAGCGCGAGCAGCGCCTGCACGGCGGCGAGGCTCTCCGCGTCGTCGGCGAGGGCCTCCTCGAAGGCCTCGCGGGCCTCGGCGGGCTGCGCCAGGGGGCCCTGCAACAGCTCACCGCGCTCCAGGTGCAAGAGCGCGCGCGCCTTCACGTCGGCGGTGCCCTGCGCGATGAGCGCCAGCGTGCGCTCCGCGGACTCCAGGTGTTCGAGCTTCAGCTCCAGCGCGTACCGCTCGCGCAGCAACTCGTCACGGCGCGCGGGCCAGCCGTCCGCGGCGAAGGCCAGCGACTCCAGCCGCGCGGGCTCCGGCAGCGCGCGCACGCGGGCGAGCACCGCTTCGGCCAGGGGCTCGGGCTCCAGGCCCAGTTCGGGCAGGAGCAGCAGCAGCCGCGTGGCGAGGCCTGGATCCGCGCCCAGCTCCTCCAGGGCCCGGAGGCGCGCGACCACCGGGGCCGGACGGGCGCGCAGCACCTCGTCGCGCAGGGCCACGGCGAAGGCCGCGTCGCGCTCGAAGGACAGGGCGGCCAGCTCCAGCAGGCCCTCCCATTCGGAGTCCTCGCGCAGCCCGTCCGCGAGGGCCGCCGCGTGGGATGGATCCGCGTCCGGCATCGCGACCAGGGCCCAGAGGGCCACGCGCGTGCGGGGGACATCTCCCGCCTGCGCGGCCATGGCCAGCGCGTCGGTGTATTCGCCCGCGACCATGGCGGGCTCGAAGCCCACGTCCAGGGCGCGCGCGAAGGCGCCCAGGCGGGCGAAGCGTTCGGCCAGCTCCGCCGGGGACAGCATGTCCGGCGCGTCGGTGGCGATGCGCTCGATGACCTCCAGCGCCTCGCCCATGTCGCCGGCCTTCTCCCAGAGGCCCGCGGCCTCCAGCAGCAGCGGCGGTCGCTCCTCGGGCGCGGCGAGGCGCGCGGCCTGCAACAGCGCACGGGCCGCGCGGGGCGCGTCTCCGGAAGCGCGGTACAGGTGCGCGACCAGCAGCGCGGCGCGCAGGTCCGGTTCGGTGGCGACGGCGGCCTTGGCGGCCTTCAGCGCTTCTTCCAGCAGGCCTGCCTTCTCGAAGGCCCGGGCGGCGGCCACCAGCAGCGACACCCGGAGTTCGCCCGACACCAGCTCGGCGCGGGCCACGCGCACTTCGGCACGGCGCGCATGGGCCTCCCCCAGCAGCGGCTCCAGCGCTTCGAGCGCGTCGGCGTAGCCGGCACCGGAGGGACCGCGCGACACCACCGCTTCGAGCGCGTCGCGCGCGGCGTCCTCGCGACCGGCGTCGCGCGCGAGCGTCGCGATTTCCAGCCGGAGCACGGCGGCCTCGTCCGCGTCATCCGTGCGGGGGACCAGTCGCTCCAGCGCGGCGAGCAGCGCCTCCGCCGACTTGCGCGCGCGCAGTCCTTCCACCAGCGCACGCAGTGCAGCCGGGTTCTCCGGATCCGCTTCCGCCGCGCGCTGCGTGAGGGCCCAGGCGGCGTCCGCGTCCGACAACGAGTCGTTCGCCACGGACGCGGCGGCGAGCAGCAGTTCCGCGGCGCGCGCACCTCCCGCGGCCTCCGCGCCCACTTCGTAGATGCCCAGCAGGTCGCCGTGGCGGCCCAGGGCGCGCAGTCCCACCACCGCGCGGTCGATGACGCTCGCGTCGGCGGGACGCAGCCGGGCCAGGGGCACCAGCGCGTCGATGGCGTCACGCGGATCATCGAAGAGATCCGCCGCGCGGCGCAGCAGCACTTCCTCCGTCGCGGTGTCCTGGGCACGACGCGCCAACTGCAACGACGCCCGGTACAGGCCCGGTCCGTTGCCCGTGCGCGAATGCACCTCGGCGAGCAGCGACAGCGCCTCACCGCCGCGCGTGCCCTCCGGCTCCAGCGACACCACGGCCTCGAAGGCATCCGCCGCGTCGTGGAAGGCACCCGACGCGAGCGAGGCATGCCCCAAGCGCAGCCACGTGCGCACGAGCACCGGCACCGGCAGCGTGTCCCCGCCCAGCGCGAGGACCCGGCGGTCGTAGGGCTGCGCGGCGGCGGGGCCACCCCCTTGCGCGGCGAGTTCGGCGCGAGCGCAGAGGGCCTCCACGTCGCCCCCCGCGCGGCCCAGGTAGTCGTCGAAGGCCTCGGCGGCCTTGAGGGCTTCGCCCGCGTCCAACAGGCGCTGGGCCCGCTCGCGCAACAGGGGCAGCGCTTCCGAGGGCGACACGGCCTCGGCGCGCTGGCCCAGGAGGTCCGCCAGCCGGCGCACGTCTCCGGCCGCGCGCTCGCGCACGTGGTGGAAGGCTTCGGCGTTGCTGGCGTCCAGTTCGAACGCGCGGTCCTCGCACAGGATGGCGCGCTCGCGGGCGCCGCCCTCACGGAAGGCGCTCGCGGCGGCGAGGTAGCTGATCGCGGCCTCGGCGGGCTTCTGGCGCTCGGCGCGGCGGAGCATCAGCTCGGCCAGCGACTGGCGCTCCTCGGTCTCCTCCAGGTAGGCGCGGTGGCGCGTGAAGACGGGCTCCCGGAAGGGATCCGCCTCCAGGAGGATGGCGTCGAATTCGGCGGCGTCCGCGGGGCGACGCACCTGGTGCAGCAGCTCCGCCGCCTGCGCGGTGAGCTCCAGGTCGTCCGGCTTCGCGGCGCGCGCGGCGATGAGTGCGGCGGCGGCGGACTCCGGCTTGCCCGCGCGGTCCCGGTAGATGACCGCGGCCCGGTACAGCAGCGCCGCGTGACGTTCGATGTCCGTCTCCGCTTCCGCGCACTCCTCGTACCAGGCGGCCAGTTCCGCGAGCCGTCCGTCGCGCTCCAGCAGCTCCGCCAGCAGGGCTTCGGCTTCCGCGAGTGCGCGGTCCTGACGCAGCGCCTGTCGCAGGAAGCCTTCTGCCTTCGGTGCGTCCGCGAGTTCGCCCAGGTTCAGGCGCGCGAGCCGCAGCAACACCGCCGCGCCCTGCTTCGTGCCCGTCAGCCGGGGCAGCGCACGCTCCCACCACCGCGCTTCGGCGGCCGCATCATCGCGGCGCTCGGCCAGGGCCGCGCCCAGGCGGGCCGTGTCCAGCTCCGCGGCGAAGCCGAAGGCGCTCTCCAGCGCGGCCTCCGCGGCGCCCAGGTCCAGCTTCACGTCGCGCAGCAGCTCCGCGCGGCGACGCTCGCACGCGGCGGCTTCAGGACGGCGGTCCTCGGAGGCGAGCAGGTCGCGCGCATTGGCGAGCGAGCGCAGCGCTTCGTCCGCACGGCCCAGCACCTCCGCGAGCCGGGCCTCCTCGTCGTAGGCCGCGAGCGCCGCGTCCACGTCCCCGGCCTGGAGGCTGAGCGCGGCCACCGGTTGCAACTCGGCCAGCAGCTCCGTCGAGCGACCCGTCTCCCGGTAGAGCGCGGCCAGCCGACGGCGCAGCGGCAGGGGCTCCTTCGCCATCTGCGCCGCGTGCGACAGGAGCGACGCCGCGATGCCCGCGTCCGCCAGCGCCTCGCGAGCGCGCTCCGCCAGCGTCACCAGCCGCGTGACGGTGGCCTCGGATGGCGCCAGCACGCGCGCGTGGGCGACGCGAACCTCGAAGGCACCGCGCGGATCATCCTTCTCCAGCAGCGCGGCGAGCCGTTCAACGGCGCGCTCGCTCAGCGGACGCTCCGTGAGCAGGTGGCGGTACGCGGCCACCGCGCGCTTCACGTCACCCGCCTGTTCGGCCAGGTCACCCAGGCGCAGGTACGTCGCCTCCGCGGCGTCCGGGGCCGCGCGGAAATCCGCCGCCGTGGCCAGGGCCTCCTGCAACGGCAGGGCCTCGCGCACCGCGCCGCGCAGGTAGAGCAGGTCCGCCAGCGTGGCCAGGTCATCGCCCCGCGCGGGCACCCGTGCATGCGCCCTGCGCGCCAGGGTCAGTGCGCGGTCCAGCTCCTGCGCCTGCCGTGCGTACGTGACGCCTTCACGCAGCAGCGATGCGGCCTCGGTGGGCTCCGCGTCCTCGGCGGCGGCCTCCAGCAGTCCGGCGGCTTCCAGCAGTTCGCCACGACCGGCCACCAGCGACACCAGCCGACGGCGCACGGACGCATCGGTCGGGGTCAGCCGCAGCGCTTGTCGCAGCGCGGCCTCGGCGGGCGCGGACTGGCCCAACCGGTCGAGGTAGAGGCTCGCGAGCTCCGCGTACAGCGCCGCAGCGACGGCGGGCGAGGCATGCGGGGCTTCGGCGGCCAGCAGCTCCGCGAGCCGCGCCCAGTCCTCCAGGTCGCGCAGCACGCGCTGCAACGCGAGCGTCGCCTCCTCGTGGCGAGGGGCCAGCAGGAGCGCGGCTTCCAGGTCGGTCGCGGCGGCCTCGCGCTGTCCCTGCCCTTCCAGCAACGTCGCGCGAAGCTGGAGTGCTTCCACGCGGCGGGCGATGGGCCCCTGGCGTGCGGCCTCCGCCAGCGCGGCGGCCTCGTCGGCGCTCTTGCCGTCACGGCGGGCCAGCTCCGCGAGCGCGAAGAACGCATCACACCGCGCGTCGGCGGGCGGCTCCAGCGCGATGGCCGCGCGCAGTGCGTCTCCGGCGGAGGCGCGCTCGTCCTTCTCCAGGAGCACGCTGGCCAGCGCCAGCAGCCGCTCACGGGCGCGTGCGCCCAGGCTGGCATCGGCCGCCACGGCGCGGCGCCAGGCATCCAGCTCCGCGGGCGCATCCGCCGCCTCGCGCGCCAGCTCCGCCAGCATCAGGAGCAGCGGCGCGGGCTTGCGCGACAGCTTCGCGGCCTGGGCGCAGTCATCCCGCGCGGCTCCGACACGACCGGCGCTCCGGTGCAGCACAGCCCGGCGCGCGAGCAGCTCGGCGCGAACCTCACCCGACGCGGCCGACACCAGCGTGCCCAGCAACTCCAACCGTTCGGACTCTTCCTCGGCGTTGCCCGTGCCCGGCGGGGGCAACAGCTCCAGCAGCGCCTGCGCCGCCCACGCGTCCTGCGGCTCTTCCACCAGCAGGCTGCGCAGCGAATCCGCCGCCGCGCTCGCACGGCCCAATGACAGACACAGCTCGGCCAGCTCGCGGCGGGCCTGACGGCGGGCGTCTCCGGCGAGGCGCGGCCACAGCTCCACCAGCAGGTCCGCCAGGGCCTCGCGCGCGCCGGCCTTGCGGTGCAGCGCGGCCAGCTCCAGCCGCGCATCCAGGTCCTCCGGCGTGCGCGCGCAGAACTCCGCGAGCAGGCGGCGGGCCGCGTCCGTGCGGTTGCCGCGCACGGCGGCGGTGGCGGCCTTGCGCGTGAGGGCGACACGCTCCGCCTCGCGCGGGGCATCCACGTCAGCGGGCGGCAGGGCCAGCACCGCTTCGAAGTCCTCCAGCGCGGCGCGGGCATCGGTGGTCAGCCGCAGCTCGCCCCGGCGGATGCGCGCGGGGGCGAAGGTGGCATCGCGCTCCAGGGCCTCCGCGAGGAAGGCCTCTTCGCGGCTCGTGCCCGCGGCCAGCAGCGACGCGCGGAAGAGCAGCTTCGCGCCCGCTCGCGCGTCCGGCACCAGCGAGGCACGCCGCGCGTACAGCCGAGCCGCTTCCAGCTTCTCACCGCGCTCCAGCTCCAGCTCGGCCAGCGCCTCCAGCACTTCGGCGGCCAGCGGGCCCTCGGGGCTCGCCTCCAGCGCGGAGGCCAGACGCATCAGCGCCGCGGCCTTCTCCCCGCGCTCCAGCAGGGCACGAGCACTCTGGAGGAACAGCGGCGCGGCCTCTTCCGCACGGTCCGCGCCCGCGAGCGCCTGCGCACGCGTAGCCCACATCTCCGCCAGCGCCTGCGTCTCGCCGGCCTCCGTGTAGAGGGCCTCCAGCCGCGTGGCGAGCACGTCGTCCAGCCGGCGCAGCGGGAACGCCTGCGCATAGGCGGCGATGGCGCCCTCGCGGTCTCCCAGCAGCTCACACGCGCGGCCCAGCCGGGCACGCACGTCCGCCAGCTTCTCCGGCGCGGCGGTGCGCGGCAGCATCGCCAGCAGCGACTCCAGCGCGCGGCGCGCATGTTCGGGGCGCTCGCAGCGCAGGCTCAGGTCCGCGAGGTCCAGCAGCACGGCGGCATCCGGGGCCAGCCGCGCCGCCTTCTCCAACGCCACCAGCGCGTCACCGACCCGGCCCAGCCGCGCCTCCAGCACGCCCGCCAGCTCGCGCAGGGCCGCCGCCGCCAGCCGCTTGTCACCCTGCGCTTCGGCCACGCGCGCGCGGTCTTCCAACGCGGTCGCCAGCCCCGCCATGTCGGAGCGCTTGCGCTGGAGGGCGCACAGTTCGCCCAGCGCCGGCAGGTCGTCCGGCTCCGCGCGCAGCACCTCCTGCAACGCGTGCACGGCGAGGTCCAGGTCGAACGCGAGGTCGCGCGCGGCCACCGCGAGGCGGCGGTACTTCTGCGCGCGCTCCTTGGGCTCCGGCGTCAGTCGCGCCAGCGCCGAAAGGCAGCGCGTGAGCTGCGCGCCATCGCGACGGGCCTCGGCCAGCGCGAGCAACGACTCCAGCGCGGGACGGTGGTCACCATCCGCCTCCAGCGCGAGCGTGAGCAGCCGGTCGGCCTTGTCCGCCTGCTGGAGCTTGCCCCGGTACAGCTCGCCAGCCTCGGCCCACAGCGCCGCGCGAGCCTTGGGCTCCTCCTTGAGGGCGGCGGCCTTCTCCAGCGCCTCGGCCAGCTCCTGCGAGCGGCCGGTGACGCGGAAGTACGGAATCAGTTCATCCAGCGCCACCGCGTCGCGCGGATCCAACGCGAGCGCGGACTCCAGGTGCTCACGCGCCCGAGCCGGGTCGCCCAGCTTCGTGCGCGACAGCCGCGCCAGCGCGTGGTGGCTCGCATGCGCGGCGTGACGGATGCCCTCCGAACGCGGCGCCGGGCCCGCGAGTTCCAGCGCCTGCTGGTAGCCGCTCAGGGCCTCCTGGAGCCGCCCCAGACCTTCGGCCACGCGAGCGGAGGCGAACAGCGGCTCGGGCTCACCGGGCAAGAGCGACACCGCCTCGCGGTAGCGCAGGAGCGCGTTCTCCGGCTGCTTCAGTCCCTCTTCCCACACCCGGCCCGCGAGCAGATCCGCCTGCCCCACGCGGTCCAGCTCATGGCGCGCCATCGACACTTCACGCAGCCGGTCCAGCGCCTTCAACGCGCGCAGGTGTTCGCCGCCGCGATGGCACAGCTCGCCCAACAGCAGCAGCGCATCCGGCTGGTCGGGCGACAGGCGCAGCGCGGCCTCGCAGTGCAGCCGGGCCCCCGCGATATCGTCCTCCGTCTGCGCGCACAGCCGCGCCAGATGCACGTGCGCGTCCGCCGCCTCCAGCGGGTCGCGCGCCAGGGCCGCGAGCCGCCGGTACGCCCGCACCGCGCCCGCCCGGTCCCGAGCCTGATCCGACGCGCGCGCCAGGGCCTTCAGCGATGGCAGGTGGTCCGGCTTGAGGCCCAGCAGTTCGTGCAGTGCCTTCACCGCCACCTGGGGCGCGGTGTCGCGGGACGAACGGGCCGCGGCCTCGGCGGCGAAGAACGCGGCGGCCTCTTCCGACGTGCGACGGGCCAGCGCGCACAGCGCCAGGTAGCGCTCCGCCGCGCGGGCACCCTCGCCCCGACGCTCGCGCACCACGGCCTCGCCCCACAGCGCCGCGGGGCTGCGGTCGCGACGGCGCGACAGCGTGGCCGCCACGTCCAGCGCCAGATCGTGCGCCTGCGGATCCGCCACCAGCAACGCCAGCAATCGCTCCGCCGCGAAAGGATGCGCGTCCTGCGCGTCCCCGGCCTGGAGGTACGCCTGCCGGGCCTCAGCGAGCCGCCCCTGCGCGACGAGTCCTTCCGCGTCCGCGAAGGCCCGAGCCCCTTCGAGCGCCAGCATCAGCTCTTCATCCGGCGCGGCGGGCGGAGGCAGTCCACCGGCGGCGAAGCGCAGCCGCAGGCCGGTGCTGGAGACCTCCGCGGCGGACAGGCGCGCGGTGTCGAGCGTGGGGACCTTGTAGCCCCGGCTCATCGCGGCGCGCTCGCACAGGGCGGGCAGCACGCGGGTGGAGAAGCCGGTGGCGCCGCGCACCTCCACGTCCGGCAGGAGCCCCAGCGCGCCTACCGCCGTGGACAACAGCCCCGGCAGTTGCACCGACGGCGTGGCGGAGAAGCCATACAGGCGCACGTCGTAGATGTAGACGGCGAGCCGGTCCCCATCCGCATCGAAGGCGACCTTGAACGTGAACGGCGTGCGCTCCGGCGCGGGCAGCCGACCCTGGCCCTCCAGGTAGCCGGGACGGAAGTGCAGGCGGAGGTCCTCGACGCCGGCCAGCCGTCCGGCCAGCTCCGCCACCTTGCGCGTGATGAGGTCCGCGTCGACGGACAGCTCCAGGAAGCCGAAGAGCAGCTTCTTGCGCTGGTAGCGCGTGGCGCCCGCGCTGACGTTGAACGGGAAGCTGACGTCCGGAATCTGGAGCGCGAAGTCGGAGATGCGCAGGCCGGGCTGCACCTCCAATGCCGGAAAGCCCACGAACGCGCGCCGATCCAACAGGCGAAGCTCGGGGGCGGCGCCCGACTGGGGGGCGGCGGACTTGGGGGACTCGCTATCGGTGGCCATCTTCGGAGGGGGGAGAGGCTACCATGACCCCTAAGCCCTCGAAATTTTGGACAAACCCCCGCTCGTTCGGCAGGCGGAGGGGCAACGGATACCCAGGCGTTTCCCCTGGAGATTCTGCTGGCGAGGAACGTCATGCGCTCCAGGGGGAAGCCGTGCAAGATGCCGCGCCGTGCTGGTCCCCGACGCCCTGGTCCTCGATGGTCGTTTCCGGGTCCTCGGACCCCTGGGTTCCGGGGGCATGGGTGAGGTGTACCTGGGCGAGCAGGTGTCCCTGGGCCGCAAGGTCGCCATCAAGGTCCTGCACCACGATCTGCACGCCCAGCCCGGCATGGCCGAGCGCTTCAAGCGCGAAGCCCGCCTGCTCTCCGCCGTGGAGCACCCCTCCGTGGTGCGCATCGTGGACTTCGGTCAGTCCGGGGACGCCGCCTGCCTGGTGATGGAGTTCGTGGAGGGCCAGAGCCTGCACGACGCGCTCCAGCAGGGCCCGCTGCTGGCGCCCCGGGCGCTGGGGCTGCTCCACCAGTTGGCGGAAGGGCTCGCGGCGATCCACGACAAGGGGATCATCCACCGCGACCTGAAGCCGGAGAACGTCCTCATCTCCCCCAGCGTGCGCGGCGAACAGGCGCGCCTGCTGGACTTCGGCATCGCGCGGCTGGTGGAGCCGGATGCCAACAGCGCGCTCAGCCAGGTGGGCGTGGTGCTGGGCACGCCGGAGTACCTGTCGCCGGAGCAGGCCGTGGGCGCGAAGGTGGACACGCGCAGCGACCTGTACTCCTTCGGCGTGCTGGCCTACCGCGTGTTGTCCGGGCGCCTGCCGTTCGACGGGCCGTCGCCGCGCCACTTCCTGTCGCAGCATGCCTCGGGCGCGCCGCTGCCCCTGGACCGTGCGGCGCCGCAGTTGTCGCGCTACGTGGGGTTGCTGGCGCTGGTGATGCGGCTGTTGGACAAGGACCCGGCGAAGCGGCTCCAGACGGCGAACGAGCTGGCGGACGCGCTGGGCGTGGCCCATGCGGCGTTGGTGGCGTTCACGCCGAGCCAGGGCACCCCCATCGTCCACGCGGGCATGACGCCCTCCCATGGCACGGCACCTCTGGGCGTGGCCGGGGTGCGCAACGAGCCCTCTGGCACGTCGGCCTTCGGCGTGAGCGCGGAGCCGGCCGGTCCCGGGTCGGGCACGTCGGCGTTCGGGGTGACGGAGGCGGAGGTGGTGTCCCCGTCGGTGACGGCGCCCCCGGCGGTGCCTCGCACGGGAACGGCGGCGTTCGGGACGGCGCCCCGGGTGACGGGCGGGCTGGGAGCGACGACGGGCGGCGCGGCGGTGGTGAAGGCCCAGAACGTGACGGTGCTGCTCACCGACATCCAGGGCTTCACCGAACGCATGAGCCGGCAGACGCACGAAGAGAACGCGCGGATGCTGGACACGCATGACCGGCTGCTGTTGCCCATCGTGCGCGAGCACGACGGGAAGCTGGTGCAGAAGCGCGGCGACGCGTTGCTGGCGGTGTTCCGGGCGCCCTCCTCGTCCATCCGTTGCGGCATGGCGATGCAGCAGGCGCTCTGGCGTCACAACCAGACGGTGCAACCCGAAGAGCAGCTCCACGTCCGTGTGTGCCTGCACGTGGGCGAAGTGCTGGTGACGAACGACGCGGTGCTCGGCGAGCCGATGGAGGTCGTGAAGGCGGTGGAGCATGTGGCCGCCGCCGGAGAGGTGACCTTCACCGAAGCCGTGAACATGGTGCGCAACCGCGCCGAAGCAGCCGCCGAACCCTGCGGCACCATTCCCCTGCCCGGCCGACAAGAGAAGATCCAGCTCTACCGACTCACCCGCGCGGCGGAGGGTTCACCGTTCGGAGAGGCACTGGGCGGCAAGGGCGCCGGCCCGAAGCGCTCACCGCTGGAAGCGCTGAGCGGCCTGGGCACGAAGGTGCGCGATGGGGTGGTGATGCTGCGCCAGCGCCCGCGCGTGCTGGGTGCAGGGGTGGCGGCACTGGTGCTGATGGGAGCAGGCGTCGCGTGGTCGGTGCACGCGAGCGATCCCCTGGTGCGAGCGCGCGGGTTGATGAAGGACGGCCAGCCGGCGGATGCGCTCCAGGTCCTGGAGGGCCCGGACGTGCCGAAGGGGGCCGTGACGACGCGGCTGCGCGCGGCGGCGAACCATGCACAGGGGACGCACGACAAGGAGCACACCCTGTTGCTGGGCCTGGACAAGGAAGGCCGGGCCGGCCTGGAGATGGGGCTGCTGGACGGGCTGGCGGAGGACTTCGGAAACGGCGAGCAGGACCGCTCCGTGCGCAGGGTGCTGGAGACCCTGCCGAAGGCCACGGTGCGTTCTCACTTCGAAGCCCTGGCGCGCGGTGAGCCGTCGATGAAGCAGTGGGGCGGGTTGCGCTATCTGGAGTCGGTGCAGGACACGGCGGGCCTGGATCTGGTGGCGCTCTACACGTCGTCGCTCGACTCCACGGACTGCGGCGTGCGCACGAAGGCGGCCACCCGGTTGGCGGCGTTGGGCAATCCGGCTGCGATTCCTACGCTCACGCGCGTGGCGGAAGCCGCCCGTGAGAAGCCTGCCGCTGGGGCGCGTGCGTGCAATCCGCAGGCGTTCACCCGGGCGCTCGAAGAGCTGAAGAAGAAGACCCAGGCGGCGCCGTAATTCCTTGGGCGGAAAAACCAAGACCAGGCGGTCGCACAGGGCTTCCTGTGCGACCTTCTGGTTCAGCGCCTTACTTCAAACAGCCAACAACAGCCGTAGCGCCTGAGTACTCCACAATCCCTACGCTGGTCGCATAGCCCACCGCCCCACAGTAGCGATGTGCTGCTGAATGGCAAACTAGGCCTTCCTTGCTGGCGGCCGTGCAGCCTGGATGGTAGTTGGTGAGAGTACCGAAAGTGGTTGTGATAATCCTCGCACCTGGCCCCGGCGTACCCTGGGGACCCGTCAACCCCTGCGGGCCCTGCGGCCCAGTAGCCCCTTGCGGGCCCGTCAACCCCTGCGCCCCTTGTACCC
>NZ_RAVZ01000125.1 GCF_003611635.1 Corallococcus terminator
CCCCAGCCCCCAGCCCACCAGCGCGACGGCGCCCACGGCGTACAGCGGCCAGCGGTCCGAACCGTCGTGGAACGTGTTGGCGAGGACCTGGAAGAACTCCGCGCGGTTCTGCGCGAAGCCCTTCCACGCCAGGTTCTGCGGCGAGAACGTGGGCCCCCAGGCCTTCCAGGGCGCCCCGGGCTGGATGTCCGGCGGGTTGCCGAACCGCAGCACCACCCACGAGAGGAACAGCGTCACGCCGGGCACCACGCCCGCGAGCGCCGCCCCGCGTGGCCGCAGCCGGGCCAGGAAGCCTTTCGCCGCCGCGTCCTCGGGCACCGGCGTGGTGAAGAGCAGCCACGGCAGCCCGAACGCCAGGAACCCGAAGGCCTGCACGTGGAAGAGCAGCACCGCCACCAGGCACGCGCCCAGCCCCACGGCCCAGCGGACGCGGTGGGGCACGTCCGTCAGCGCCCGCACGAACAGGCCGCAGCACAGCAGCGTCAGCGGCAGCGCCGCCAGGTAGTTGATGAAGCCCCAGCCGAAGCTGTCCCCGTACGCCAGGGGCAGCGTGAGCAGCGCGGGCCAGGAGGGCCGGCCCAGGCTGCGCAGCAGGAAGGCCAGCCCCAGCGGCAGCCCCACCACGTACGCGGTGAGGAAGACGCGGTTGGCGACCTCCAGCGGCAACAGCCAGTTGAGCGCGCTGACCAGGTAGTAGTACCCGAGGTACGGCGTCAGTTCGTGCCGCGCGGCGAACAGCGCCGGATACAGCGTCGTCGGGTCCTCCAGCCGGTGCAGCACGGAGATGAGGTACAGGTGCTGCGGCAGGTCCACCATGGGCAGGACGCGCGACACCCAGAGGGGCAGCGCGCCCAGCACGAGCGCGGCGGCGAAGGCGATGCGGGCGGTTCGGTTCGTCACGGGCAGGAGGGCGCGGACTGTACGCGCGCGCCCCCGCGCCGGGCGAGCGCACCGTGGGCTTCGTTGGCGGGTAGGCAAAGGTACGTGCGCATGTCTTGGCAGGGGGAATGCCCTGCGCTATAGGCCGGACTCCAGGGGCCAGCCGTGCCCCTCCCGAGGAGAGCGACATGGCACGCAGCGCGACGTGGATGACCGCCGGATTGGTGCTGGGCGGCCTGTGGCTGGTGCCGGCGCCCGCCCATGCCTGCGAGGCCCACGCGAAGGCGAAGACGGCCTCCAAGGCCCAGACGCCCGCTCCTCCCCCGTCCTCCGAGGCGAAGCCGGAGGTGGCTCCGCGGCCCCTGGAGGAGCTGGACAGGATGCTGACCGCGAAGTGCTCCTGCGGCAGCAAGGCGGACTGCACCTGCAAGCGCGGCAAGTGCGAGTGCTCCAAGTGCTCGGGACGCCACGCCCCCGGTCAGGTGATGGACGCGCTGCGCGGCCGTCCCGCGACGCAGGAGCTGCAGGAGGCGCGCTACGACGCCTCCGCCGGCGTCTTCATCTGAGGGGTTGAGCTTTCCGCGGGCGCCGGCCGAAAGGCTCGCCCGCGGTCCGTCAGGCGGCCGGGGTGGAGGCGCGCGTGCGCGGCGCGGGAGCCCCGCCCTCGGACACGAGCACGGGCCAGCCGCGCGCCATCGCCTCGCGGAAGAACGTGGCCAGCTCGTGCCGGCTGGTGTTCACCGCGCCCTGGAAGGGGTCGATGAGGGCTTCCTCGCCCAGGCTCTGCTGGGAGCTCAGCTCCACCGGGGTGCCGCAGCGCTCGCAGCGGATGGACACCTGACGCACCAGCGCGACGGGCACCGCGTAGCGGGCGTTGCACTGCCCGCACTTCCACACCAGGGCGCGCTCACCGGCTTCGCGCCGCGCCATGTCCTCCAGCTCGTCCGCCAGGCGCAGGAGCGCCGGCAGATCCTGGGGCGGCTTGGCGAAGACGGCGCTGGGGCCAAAGCCCTTGCCTGGCGAACCCAGCGCCGGAGGCTGGTCTCCCTGGAGCAGGGCACGCATGCGGTCGCGGGCGCGCAGGTCGCGGAACTCGGCGCCTGCGAGGGCGCGCTCCACGGCCTCGTGGACCGGCGGCAGCTCCGGCTCCAGGCGCTCGTCGTCCGGCAGGGTGTTGGGGAAGTCCACGAGCCGGTGGGCGGGGATTGCGAGAAATCGGAAGGCCACGTTCCTTCCATGGCACTTGGGCCCGCCGTCCGCAAGACGCGAGTTTCCAAACCTGGAACGCGGACGACAGTCCCTCTTCAAGACTTCAGGCAGACCACTCCAGCATCCGCTTGAGGGGCGCCAGCGCCGCGCCCTGGAGGTCGGCGGGCAGCACCAGCTCCGGCGTGCGGTCCCTCATGCACCGGTAGAGCTTCTCCAGCGTGTTGAGTCGCATGTACGGGCACTCGTTGCACGCGCACCCGTTGTCCGGTGGCGCCGGGATGTACGTCTTGTGCGGCGCGCTCTTCTTCATCTGGTGGAGGATGCCGGCCTCCGTCACCACGATGAACTTCGACTTCGGGCTCTTCACCACGTAGTCGAGGATGGCCTTCGTGGAGCCGATGAAGTCCGCGTGACGCAGCACCTGCTGCTCGCACTCCGGATGGGCCACCACCTCCGCGTCCGGGTGCTCCACCTTCAGGCCCACGAGCTTCTTCTCGCTGAAGATCTCATGGACGATGCAACTGCCCGGCCAGAGCACCATGTCGCGCCCCGTCTCCTTCATCACGTGGCGGCCCAGGTGCTGGTCCGGCGCGAAGAGGATGGGGCGGTCCTTGGGAATCTGGTTGACGATGCGCACCGCGTTGGACGACGTGCAGATGACGTCGCTCATCGCCTTCACCGCGGCGGAGCTGTTCACGTACGACACCACGAAGGCGCCCGGGTGCTTCTCCTTGAACGCCTTGAAGGCCGCGGGCGGGCACCGGTCCGACAGTGAACAGCCGGCCTTCAGGTCCGGCAGGAGCACCTGTCGGGTGGGATTCAAAATCTTCGCGGTCTCCGCCATGAAGTGCACGCCGCAGAAGACGATGACGTCGGCGTCCGTCTTCTCCGCCGCCTGCGCGAGCGCCAGGCTGTCGCCGACGAAGTCGGCCACGTCCTGCACCTCGCTCTCCTGGTAGTAGTGCGCCAGGATGACCGCGTTCATGGAGCGCTTCAGCGCCCGGATCTCGGCCTCGTAGTCCACCGTCACGCCCATCGTGGTTCACCTCGCCGGGGCTTCTGTAACCGCCTCCAGCCTCCGCGGCCAGCACGCTCCACGCCGCCCCCTGCGCGCTTCCTACCCAACAGGGGGTCTGTGGTGACTTCGCACTTTAACCTATTCCGAAAAGTCTCTTACCCTCGCGTACATCACCTAATCCATAGGAGCAGGTAAAGTACGCAGCGGTTTGCTGGCGGCTCACCGGGAAGGCGTCACAGCGCGGGCTCGCTGGCAGCGGACATCCACCAGGCTCGGACACTCAAGACATGCGACTGGCGGGAACGGGGCTCAATCCAGGCCTCGCGTCTACAGGAATGGCGCCTTGCGCGGGCGCCGGTGTGGCCCTTGCGCGTCGGGAAAAATCCATGAGCGTGCCCACTCACGAAGTCCTCATCGTCCACCCCAACGAAGCCCGTCGCAGCGCGCTGGTGGCGGCCCTGGGGGCTCACCGGGTGGCGGCGGTGGGCTCGCAGGTGGAGGCCACCCGGCGCATGGAATCCTCGGTGCCCACGCTGATCATCGCCCCCGCGGACAACGCCCGGCGCTTCCTGCGCCACGTGGACCGGGCCGCCCCGGAGGCTGTCTGCGTGTTCGTCTGTTCCCGGTCGGATCAGCTCGGGCTGGAGGAACTGGTGGAGACCGCCGCGGAAGGGCACGTCTTCAGCACGGTGGACGACGCGCTGTCGGAAGGGGAGCTGGGCCTGCGCCTGCGCGACATCCTCCAACTGCGCGCCTCCACGCGCGTGGCGCTGGACGCGGGCATGCGGGTGGACTTCCTGCTGCGCGACCAGCCCTTCGTCGCGGAGTGCCAGGACCTGGGCAACTTCGGCGCGGCCCTCCGCATTCCCATGGATGCGTCGATGGCGGCCTTCCTCCCGGGCACGGTGCTGGACGCGCTGTCCATGGTGCGCGACGGCCAGCCGGTGCTGCACGTGGGCCGCGCCTACGTGCGCCACGCCACGCCCGTGCACCAGGACGGGCGGTCGTTCCTGCGCGTGGGCATCTCCTGGCGGCCCATGCCGGACGAATCCTGCGCGGCGCCGCCCCGCACGCTGCGCGACCCGGTGACGGTGCTGGCCGCGCTGCGCAAGGCGCTCCGGCGGGAGCTACCCCTATGGCTGCACCCGCCGGACAGCCAGGCGGCGCACTTCCGGATGGAGTCCGCCACGGTGGATCCGGTGGACGAGCGCGGCATCCTTCGCGGCGTCGTGGCCCCGGGACTGCCGGCCAGCGTGGGCGAGGTGGTCCACCTCTGCTTCGAGATGGGTGGCCAGCACTATTCGGGCGTCACCAGCATGCTCCACGTCGCGCAGGACAGCGTGTCGCTGGGCCTGCCCCGCTCGCTGTCGGTGGAGAACCGGCGCGGCCAGCAGCGCTTCCGGCCCGCGGTGGATCACCGCTTCCTCGTGCGCTTCACCTCGCCCTTCGGCGGCCAGCGCGTCACCCGCGCGGTGTTGGATCTAGGGGGCCACGGGTTCGCCTTCCCCATCGACGCGTCGTGCGAGGTGCTGCCCGCGGGCTCCCACCTGGACGCGGCGCTGCTGCTGCCAGACGGTTCGGAGGTGGCGTGCCGGGTGGAGGTGCGCTCGGTGGATGTCGTCCCGTTCGAGGCCCGGCATGATCAGCGCCTGCGCCCCTACCGCTGCGGGGTGCGCATCCTGGACATGCCGGCCACGGTGCGCGACGCCGTGGTGGACGCGTTCGTGTCCGCCCGTTCGCCCCAGGTGAAGGACGGGACGGTGTTCCGCTTCCCGGACCTCTGGCGGATGATGCAGGACGCCCGCTACACCTTCCACCCGGACCACCCCTTCGGGGAGGAGCCCCGCGTCCTGCCCGCCCTGGAAGACCTGCATGAACGCCTGGGCCGCGCGCGCGACCTGGGGCGCTCGCTCGTCTACACCGACGGGCACCGGCCCCTGGGCCACGTGAACGGGCTGCGGATGCACTCCGGCACGTGGCTGGTGCAGCATCTGGCCGTGCTGCCCGGCTTCCGGCGCAGCGAGCAGGTCTCCAGCGAGCTGACGTCGCTCGCGGTGGAGGTCGGCGAGGCGATGGAGGACGTGGAGTTCATCCGCTACATGTGGCGCACCGACAACCGCTGGCCCCACCGGCTGGGGACGTGGCTGGCGCGCGTGTTGGAGGGCCAGGGGCTGTGCCACCTGCGCCAGTTCCACTACCTGCGCGCGGACCGGGACGCCCCCTCCATCATCGCGCCGGGAGCGCTGCCCGTCGTGCGCGAGGCGGGCCCCGCGGACCGCAAGTGGCTGGAGATGTACCTGCGGGCCCAGGGCGACATGGTGCGTCTTCTGAGCGAGGACCTGCTGGCGGACCTGGGGGCCGAACAGGAGCTGGGCGAGCGGTTCCGGGCGGTGGGGCTGCACCGGGAGCGGCGCATGTTCGTGGTGGACGGGGAGACGCGGCCGCTGGCGATGGCGCTCCAGGAGGAGGCGACCCCGGGCCTGAGCCTCATCGAGGTCTCCAACAGCTTCAACCTGGTGGTGCCGGACCGGGCGCACCCGGACGCGCGTCAGGCGGTGGCGGCGCTCGCGGCGCGGTGCCGTCAGCACGCCAATGAGCGCGGCCGGCCCTCGGCGCTGGGCCTGGTGGACTCGGCGGACGTGCCGGTGCTGCTGGAGGCGGGCTTCGTGGACCAGGGCCGCTTCTCCGAATGGACCTTCCACCGCTCCATGGTGCGCCGCTGGTGCGAAGCCTGGCGCTCGCTCTTCGAGCGGCAGGCCCCCACCCGCCGGGCGGCCCGCGAGGCCCGGGCGGAGGCGCGCGCCGCCATCTCCCCGGCCCAGGACCAGGAGGCGCGGTGATGTACCTGATGGAATCCGCGGGGGAAGCGCGGCGCCTGCTGGAGCAGGAGCAGTCCCAGGACACGCGCGCCGTGCTGCGTCTCACCGGCCTCAAGGACGGGGACCGGGCGCTGGACGCGGGGTGCGGCCCGGGGGGCATCACGGAGCTGATGGCGGAGCGGGTGGGGGAGCGCGGCCACGTCACCGGCGTGGACGTGCACGAGGGCCGCATCGCCGAGGCCCAGGCGCGCAACCGGCACCGCCCCCAGTTGACCTTCCTCCAGGTGGATGTGCGCGCGACCGGCCTGCCGGCGGACACCTTCGACTACGTATGGAGCCAGTACGTCTTCGAGTACCTTCCGGACCGGCAGGTGGCGCTCGCGGAACTCATCCGCGTGACGCGGCCGGGGGGACGGGTGGTGGTGTCCGACATCGACGGCCTGGGCTTCCAGAACTGGCCTTTCCCGGAACACCTGCGTCAGGGCACCCAGCGCATCGTGGAGGCGCTGGAGGCGCGCGGGTTCGACCTGTACGTGGGCCGCAAGATGTTCTCCGACTTCCGCCGCGCGGGCCTCGCCGACGTGCGCGTGCACCTGGTGCCTTTCTACATGGCCCCGGGCGCGGCGGAGGCCCGGCTTCTGCGAGACTGGGAGACGCGCTTCGAAGCGCTGGCGCCCGTGGCGGTCCCCGCCTTCGGGGGCCCCGCAGCCTACCGGGCGCACTGTGAGGAGTTCCTCACGATGTTGGCGGACCCGGAGGGACTCAAATATGCGGTCACGCTGGTGACCGAAGGAATCAAGACGTGAGTGGTCGGCTGCCGGCGGTGAAGGTGCAGGATGTGTCGCCGGACAACGCCCCGGAGGTGAGCGTCCGCGCCACGTCCACGCTGCTGCTCTACTTCGAGCACCGCTACGGCGCCGAACGCCTGGCGAAGCTGTGGCGCGACCATGGGTTCAGCCTGGGGCTGGACTACATGCGCACGCCGACGAACTACGTCTCGCTGCGCTTCCTGGAGCGCGTGGCGGTGGCGCTGCGCGAGGCCTCCGGCGATTCGAAGTTCATGCGCGAGGCGGGCCTGTTCACCGCGTCCCCGCAGGCGCTGGGCTTCGTCTTCTACATGCTGCGCGCGTTCGGCTCTCCGCGCGCCTGCTACAAGCAGACCATCGACTTCTCCCCCAGCTACAACCGGGTGGGTGCGTTCACGGTGGACCTGCTGGAGCACAAGCGGCTCAAGCTGTCGTACCGCAGCAGCATCCCGGAGCAGAACCGCAACATCTGCGAGCTGCGCATGGGCCAGTTCGCGTCCTTTCCCACCATCTGGGGCCTGACGCCCGCGGACGTGAAGGAGACGGAGTGCCAGGTGCTGGGCGGCGAGGCGTGCCGCTACCACCTGACGTGGACGGATCCGCCCACGATGTGGGGCCACTACCTGGGCCTGCTCTTGGGCATGGTGACGGGCCTGCTGGCCACGCATCTGGGCTGGGGCGACGCGCTCTTCTCCGTCACGTCGCTGGGCGTGGGCGGCTTCGCGCTGGGCGGCTGGTTGGACCGGCGGCGGGAGCTGCAGCGCAAGGACGAGCTGCTCTCCGCCCAGGCGCAGGCGAACCTGGGCTCGCTGCGCGAATTGCAGCAGCGCTACGACGAGGTGTTCGGCAGCAACGTGGCGCTGGAGGATCGCGTCGCGGCGCGCACGCGCGAATTGTCGGAGGCCAACGAGAAGCTGGAGGCGGCGCTGATCAAACAGCGCGAGCAGGACCGGCTGAAGACGGAGTTCTTCGACAACGTGAGCCATGAGCTCAGAACGCCGCTCACGCTCATCCTGCTGTCGCTGGACGCGCTCCAGAAGGAACCGGAGTCGCTGCCCACGGTGGTGCGCCAGCACCTGACGACGCTGGACCGCAGCACGCAACGGCTCTTGCGGCTCATCGACAACCTGCTCAACCTGGCGCAACTGGAGGCGGGCAAGGTGCGCCTGCGCTACCAGTCGCTGGAGCTGCACACCTTCCTCACATCGCAGCTCTTGCCCTTCCGCACCGTGGCGGAGAAGCAGGGCCTGACGCTCACACTGGAGGGCGGGCCGCTGACGCCGGTGTCCGTGGACGTGGAGCGCATCGAAGGCGTGTTCCACAACCTCGTCTCCAACGCGCTCAAGTTCACCCCGGCGGGCGGCAGCATCGCCGTGCGCCTGCGCGAGGATGCGACGGACGTGCACGTGGAGGTGGTGGACACCGGGCAGGGCATGGCGCCCGCGGACCTGGCCGTCATCTTCGACCGCTTCGCCCAGGCGGACACGTCCGGCACGCGGCGCTTCGGGGGCAGCGGCATCGGCCTGGCGCTGGTGAAGGAGACGCTGGAGCTGCACTCGGGCGGCATCGAGGTGTCGAGCACGCCGGGCCAGGGCTCCAGCTTCCGCGTGCGCCTGCCCAAGTCCAACACCGTCGTGCGCGAGGACGTGCGCGAGCGCCGGGTGCTGGAGCCCTCCAACCGCCGCGAGCGGCGCAGCTCCGGGCGCTTCGCCACCGTGCTGGCCGCGACCGTCTCCGGGGCCCAGCGCCCCACGGAGCCGCAGGACCATTCGCGCGCGGATGCGAAGGCGCCCCGCATCCTGGTCGTGGAGGACGACGCGGAGATCCGCGCCTTCATCGCGGACATCCTCGCACCCAGCTACCAGGTGCTGGAGGCGGCCAACGGCGAGGAGGGCGTGCGCCGGGCGATGGAGGACCGGCCGGACCTGGTGGTGTCGGACGTGATGATGCCGGTGCTCTCCGGCCTCAATCTGTTGGTGCAGCTTCGCGCCCATGCGCAGACGGTGGACCTGCCCGTCATCCTGCTCACCGCGCGCCAGGAGGTGTCCGCCAAGGTGGAGGCCCTGGGCGCGGGCGCCAACGACTACCTGGGCAAGCCCTTCAGCCCGCGCGAATTGCTGGCGCGCGTGGAGACGCAACTGCGGCTGCGCGAAGCGGCGGTGCGCGCGGCGGAGAACGAGCGGCTGGCGGCCATCGGCCTGCTCACGTCCGGCTTCGCGCATGAGGTGCGCAACCCGCTCAACGGGCTGATGAACGCGCTGATGCCGCTCAAGGACGTGCTCCTGGGCAAGGACACGAGCGGCGACCCGGACCTGGGCCCCGCCATGCTGGAGGTGATGGAGGAGTGCGGCCAGCGGATCCGCCACCTGGCCGAATCGCTCCTGTCCTTCGTGCGCACGGCGGACAAGCCCGTGTCGGTGCGGTTGGATCAGGCGCTCGACTCCACGCTCAACGTGCTGGGCTGGCGCATCCCGCCGGGCGTCGTGGTGGAGCGCGCGTACCACGCCACGGACCCCATCTGGGGCGACCCCGGCACGCTCAACCAGGTGTGGCTCAACCTGCTCGACAACGCCCTGCGCGCGGTGGGCGAGACCGGCCGCGTGAGGGTGGCGACGACCCAGGAGAACGACGACGCGGTGGTCACCATCGTCGACAGCGGCGTGGGCATCCGCCCGGAGGACCTGGAGCGCCTCTTCCAGCCCTTCTTCTCCACGCGCGCGGCGGGCGAGGGCACCGGCCTAGGGCTGGCGCTGAGCCGCCGCATCGTGTTGCAGCACGGCGGACGCATCCACATCACCAGCCAGGTGGGGCAGGGCACGCGGGTGGAAGTGCGGCTGCCCATGCGCCCGCTGATGTCGGAGCCCCTGACGTCCACCCCGACTGGCGGTACGGGTCGGGGGCGGTGGACGCGGCGGCTCGGCTGACCGAAGGGGTTGTTCCCTGAAAGCGTGACTCCCGCGTGACTCTGGTAGAGTCGCGCGTCTTTCATTTCACCCCCTTCAAAGTCAGTACGAGGAACTCACGGCATGCAAAGCACCGTCGCCGCGGGCGAGGCCCGCAAGGGGCATCCCCCGGGCCTCTACCTGTTGTTCGCCACCGAGATGTGGGAGCGCATGTCGTATTACGGCATGCGCGGCCTGTTGGTGCTCTTCCTCACCGACAAGGTGCGGGGCGGCTTCGGCTGGTCCACGGCGGATGCGCTGAGCCTCTACGGCACGTACACGGGCCTCGTGTACCTGACGCCCATCGTGGGCGGCTACATCGCGGACCGCTACATCGGCCAGCGCAAGGCGGTGTTGCTGGGCGGTGTGCTGATGATCATCGGGCACCTGTTGCTGGCGCTACCGGGCACAAGCATCTTCTACACGGGCCTGGGCTTCCTCATCGTGGGCAACGGCTTCTTCAAGCCGAACATCTCCACCATGGTGGGCGGGCTGTACCCGGCGGGCGACGGCCGGCGCGACGGTGCCTTCACCATCTTCTACATGGGCATCAACCTGGGCGCGGTGCTGGGCAACTTCATCTGCGGCACGCTGGGTGAGCGCGTGGGCTGGCACTGGGGCTTCGGCTCGGCCGGCGTGGGCATGACCCTGGGCGTCATCATCTTCCTGGCCCTCCAGAACCGGATGCTGGGCCAGGTGGGCCTCGCGCCCGCGCCGCGTCCCGCCGCGTCGGTGACGGCGTCGGCGGAGGGCCAGAAGTCTGGCTTCTCCCGCGAGGAGTGGGACCGCATCATCGTCATCTTCATCATCGCGCTGTTCGTGGTGGCCTTCTGGACGGGCTTCGAACAGGCCGGCGGCCTGATGAACCTCTACACGGACCAGAAGGTGGACCGCTCCATGTTCGGCTGGGTGGTGCCCACGACGTGGTTCCAGAACTTCAACTCCGTCTTCATCGTCGCGCTGGCGCCGGTGTTCGCGATGCTGTGGAGCTCCCTGGCGGCGCGCGGCAAGGACCTGAGCATCCCGGTGAAGATGAGCCTGGGCCTCATCTTCCTGTCGGTGGGCTTCGCCTTCATGCTGGGCGCCTCCAAGGAGAGCGCGGCGGACGGCAAGGCGGCGGCGTGGTGGGTCATCATGGCGTACCTCTTCCACACCATGGGCGAGCTGTGCCTGTCGCCGGTGGGCCTGTCCATGGTGAGCAAGGTGGCGCCCACGCGTGTCGTCTCCGCGATGATGGGCGTGTGGTTCCTGGCCAACGCCGCGGCGAACAAGCTGTCCGGCGTGCTGGGTGGCTACTCGGAGAAGATGGGTGAGTTCAGCGTGTTCCTCACCATCGTCGTCGGCGCGGGCCTGGCGGGTGTCATCCTGCTGTTCCTCGCCCCCACGCTGAAGCGGATGATGCACGGCACGGATGAAGTGACGCCCGTTCCGGCCAGCCCGCAGCAGGGCGGCGCGGCGCAAGCCGCCACCTGAGGCCTTCCGGGCCCCTGGCCTGGAGTGAGTGAAGACCGACGCCGGGGCGCTGTCACAGCGCTCCGGCGTTCTTCGTGGATTTGAGTGCTACCGCACCCAGCCCACGAAGCCCTGAAGCTCTGGTCCCATCTGCGATGCCGGCACGTCGAGCCGGATGCTGGAAGCGGAGAGCGCGGTCAGGGTGGGGCTGTTCTCCAACTGGACGCGTTCCATCACCAGGAGCGAATCGAAGGTGTCCGGCCGGCACACCTCGCTTGCCTGGGAGCGCAGCAGGACCGTCGCGGCGAGTACGTGTGCGTCGTCGGGTGAGAACGCGAGGACCATGAGTCCACCCAGTCCCGTTCTCGGCTCGATGCTCGGCCGTGACACGTCGAAGTTCGCCTGGAAGAGCGCTGGCGCAGGCACTCGGTCGAAGGCGCAGGAGCGAGGCTGTCCGGAGTAGGTCGTGAGATAAGCCACGGGTTGGTGCTGCATCCAGGCCACGTGGCGCAGGAGTCGGGTGTCGACCTCGGAAGGGGCATCCACCTTCCTTCCATCCAGCAACGCGGTGGGGACCCCGGCTTCCGGTGTCGGTGGCAGCAGGAGCGTATGCACCCCGTCGGAGGAAACCGCACCGCGCGCGTGCGTGTCTCGTATGCCTCTTCCTGGCTCGAATTCGAAGAGGCGGCCTTCCTTCCCGACCTCGGCGGTTGCCTCACAGGAGAACAGCGAGAAGGAGACGGTTCCCTGTGCGCTCCACCCTCGGGGGGTGAGCATCCCGCGCGCTGGACTCTCGAAGAGCCGCTCCACCTTGCCCGAACCCACCTCCACCGTGTGGACCTCCGCGAGCGGGCAGGGCCGCGACTCCGGGCCGGTTCGCGTGAAGGACTCCAGGGAGAATGCGATCCGGGCGCCATCCGAGGACCAGAGGATGGCGCCCGCGCGGAACGGCCCCGGAGTCAGCGCGTGCTTGCGAAGGTCCAGCAGCATGCGTCGACCCGAGCCATCCGAATTGACGATCCACAGGAGGGCCCATCGGCCCGGGGATTCGTGCTCCTGCGCTTCCGGGCGTTCGACATAGGCCACTTGGCGCCCATCGGGAGAGATGGCGACGCCGCTCCATCCCAGCCCGTTTCCGTAGGGGCGGGTGGCCACCACCCGCCCGGTTCGTGTCAGTGCGTACTCGCTGTCCCCACCAGCAGGGGTGCGGACCCACAGGTCCTGCTTGCGGACCTGAAGAAGCCAGGGCCCCTCGCCCATGGGCCGGGCGGGCGAGGCCTCCTGTCTGGGGAGGGCTTCATGGGTTCGTCCGTCGGTGAGCAGGGATGGGCTCCGGCATCCTCCGGCGAGGAGCAGGAGCAACGCGGCCATTCTCGACCCCCTTCGCACCTTCGATTCCAGTCTCACCGACGGCCTCGCTGACTTGGGGGAACAGGAGGCCCTGGAGGGTGAAAAGGAGCAGAAGCAGCACAGCGGAAACATCCGCCCTGCGCCCGCGTTGGGTCATCGCCTTGGAGGGAGGCTTTGGAGCGCTACGCCGGCTTCGCCTCCACCCCGGGCGTGCGGCCATCCAGCGGGGCCTTGGCGTCCGTCTGGAAGTAGTCGTGCACGACGAAGCGGCGGGCCACCAGCGCCATGCCCACCGCGGCCACCAGCGCCATGCCCGCGTAGAAGAAGAACTGCCCCGCGCCGGTGAAGACGTTGAGCGCCGCGGCGATGGCCACCGCCACGTTCGCCAGCGTGTTCGTCACCAGCCACACGCTCTGCACGGTGCCCTTCATCTCCCGGGGCGCCTGCGTGTACGCGAACTCCAGGCCCGTGGTGGACACCAGGATTTCTCCCACCGTCAGCACGATGTACGGCAACAACTGCCACGCGATGTTCAGCGTCGTCCCGCCATTCATCACCACCTGGAAGAAGCCGGCGATGACGAACGACACCGCGCCGAACACCAGCCCCATGGGCATGCGCCGAAGCGGCGTCAGCTCCCACCCCAGGCGCTGGAAGGCCGGGTAGACGATGGCGGTGAGGAACGGAATCAGCATCATCACCAGCAGCGGGTTGATGAACTGCATCTGGCTGGGCTGGAACACCACGCTGCCCACGTGCGGATCCATCGCGCGCGCCTGCACCACCCAGGTGGACGCCTTCTGGTCGAACAACATCCAGAAGAAGGGGATGAAGGGCAGCATCAGCCCGGCCACCCGGAACACCGCCTTCACACCTTCCACCGCCTCCTTGGGGTGGTCCGCCTTCGCGCGATCCAACCAGTGGCTGCCCTTGGGGGCGTCCGCCTTGAACGCGCTGAACACCACCTTGAGGAACGAGTGCGGGTTGGGGCCCGTGGGCGGCACCAGGATGTAGTGCTTGCGGCCGGCCCAGAAGATGACCGTCGCCACGAACATCAGGATGCCCGGCACGCCGAACGCCACCGCCGGCCCGAACTTCGTCATCAAGAGCGGCACGAACAGCGACGCGAAGAACGACCCGAAGTTGATGGTCCAGTAGAAGATGGCGAAGACCTTCTTCACCAGGTGGCTGTTGCTCTGCGTGAACTGGTCCCCCACCATCGCGGACACGCACGGCTTGATGCCGCCGCTGCCCACCGCGATGAGCGTCAGGCCCGTGTAGAAGCCCGTGGCGTTGTCCTCGAAGAGCGCCAGGCACGCGTGCCCCGCGCAGTACACGAGGCTCAGCGCGAAGATGGTCTGGAACTTCCCGAAGAAGCGATCCGCCAGGTACCCACCGATGAGCGGGAAGAAATACACCCCCGCCATGAACAGGTGGAACAGGCCCTTCGCCTGCGCCTCGCGCGCCCCCGCTTCCGGCACGTGCGTGCGCAGCAGGTAGTCGATGAAGAACACCGTCAGGATGTTCCGCATCCCGTAGAAGCTGAAGCGTTCGCAGGCCTCGTTCCCGATGATGTACGGGATCTGCGGCGGGAAGCGGTTGGACGGGGCGGTCGTGGTTTCGGCCATGGGGCGCCACCCTACTAGAGGGTGACGCCCCATGGGAGCATCAGGCCGCGTCCACACGCTTGCCCACGCGGGCCCGTCGCGCCTTGCCCAGCACGTGCTTCAGGTAGCGGCCCGTGTGACTGGCCTCCACGCGAGCGACCTCCTCCGGCGTACCCACGGCGAGGATCTGTCCGCCGCCCGCGCCGCCTTCAGGCCCCAGGTCGATGAGCCAGTCCGCGCTCTTGATGACATCCAGGTTGTGCTCGATGACGAGCACGGAGTTGCCCGCCTCCACCAACCGGTTGAGCACGGACAAGAGCTTGCGGATGTCCTCGAAGTGCAGGCCCGTGGTGGGCTCGTCCAGGATGTAGAGCGTGCGGCCGGTGGCCACGCGCGCCAGCTCTCGCGCCAGCTTGATGCGCTGGGCTTCGCCGCCGGACAGGGTGGGGGAGGGCTGGCCCAGCCGCAGGTAGCCCAGGCCCACGTCCGTGAGCGTCTGGAGCACGCGCAGGATGTCCTTGTGCGCGCCGAAGTGCTCCACGCCCTCGCGCACGCTCATGTCCAGCGTCTCCGCGATGTTCTTGCCCTTGTAGCGCACGCGCAGCGTCGCTTCGTTGAAGCGCTTGCCGTTGCACACCTCGCACGGCACGTACACGTCCGCCAGGAAGTGCATCTCCACCAGCTTCACGCCGTCGCCTTCGCACGCCTCGCAGCGTCCGCCCTTGATGTTGAAGCTGAAGCGGCCCGGGCCGTAGCCGAACGTGCGCGCCTCCGGCGTCATCGCGAACACCTCGCGGATGGCGTCGAACACCTTGGTGTACGTGGCCGGGTTGCTGCGCGGCGTGCGGCCAATGGGCCGCTGGTCGATGTCGATGACCTTGTCCAGGTGCTCCAGGCCCTTGATGGACTTGTGCTTGCCCATCCGCTCGCGGCTCTCGTAGAGGGCCCGCGCCAGCGCCGGGTAGAGGATTTCGTTGATCAACGTGGACTTGCCCGCGCCGGACACACCCGTCACCGCGGTGAAGATGCCCAGCGGGATGTCCGCGTCCACGTTCTTCAGGTTGTTCTCCGTCGCCCCCACGATGGAGATCTGATGCTTGGGATTGGGCGGCCGGCGCGACTCCGGAATCTCAATCTCCTTGCGCCCGGACAGGTACGCGCCGGTGAGGCTGTTCTCGTCCGCCATCACCTGCTTGGGCGTGCCCTGCGACACCACCTGTCCGCCCAGCTCGCCCGCGCCCGGTCCGAAGTCCACCAGGTAGTCGGACTCCTCCATCGTCTCCTCGTCGTGCTCCACGACGATGACGGAGTTGCCCAGATCGCGCAGCCGCTTGAGCGTGGCCAGCAGCTTGCCGTTGTCGCGCTGGTGCAGGCCGATGGAGGGCTCATCCAGGATGTAGATGACGCCCGTCAGCTCACTGCCCATCTGCGACGCCAGCCGGATGCGCTGGCTTTCACCGCCGGACAGCGTGGACGCGGTGCGATCCAACGTGAGGTAGCCCAGGCCCACGTCCACCAGGAAGGACAGGCGGCTGCGGATCTCCTTGAGCAGCTCCTGGGCGATCTTCTCCTCCTGGCTGGAGAGATCCAACTTCGTCAGGAACGCGCGCGTGTCGGTGATGGTCAACTGGCTCAGGTTCACCAGCGTGCGCTCGTGCACCTTCACCGCGCGGCTCTCCGGGCGCAGGCGCTCGCCCTTGCAGGACGGGCAGGGCTTGTCGCTGAAGTACTTCTGGAGCTCCGCCTTGCGCGCCTCCGACGTCGTCGTCTTGAAGTTGCGCATCGTGCGCGCGAGCAGGCCTTCCCACTCCATCTGGTACTGGCCGTTGTCGCCCCACTCCACGGTGAAGGACTTGCCCTTGACGCCGTTCATCAGGGCGTCCTTCTCCCGCTTCGTCAGCTTCGCGTACGGCACGTCCAGGTCGATCTTGAACGCCGCCGCCAGGCTCTCCACGAAGTCCGCCGTCCAGCCCTCGCCGCGGTTCATGCCGCTGGCCCACGGCTCGATGGCGCCGTCGCGGATGCTGCGCGTCTGGTCCGGCACCAGCAGGTCCGCGTCCATCTCCGGCCGCGTGCCCAGGCCGTTGCAGTCCGTGCACATGCCCAGCGGGTTGTTGAAGGAGAACGACGCGGGCGTCAGGTCGCCAAAGGACAGACCGCACGCGGGGCACGCGTTCAGTTCGCTCATCACGCGGTCGGACGCGGGCGTGCCCTTCTCATCCGTGATGATGAGCGTGCCCTTGCCCTCGCGCAGCGCCGTCTCCACGGAGTCGGTGAGGCGCGTGCGCAGGTCCGGCTTCAACACCAGACGGTCGATGACGAGCGAGATGTCGTGCTTGGACTTCTTGTCCAGCTCGATGCGCTCCTCCAACTCCCGCAGCTTCCCGTCCACGCGCGCGCGGGAGAAGCCGCGCTTCTGCGCCTCCGTGAGCAGGTCTTTGTGTTCGCCCTTGCGGTTGGTGACGATGGGCGCCAGCACCTGGAGCTTGGTGCCCGCGGGCAGCTTCATGATCTCATCCACGATCTGCTGCGCGCTCTGCTTGCCCACCTTGCGCCCGCACTGGGGGCAGTGCTGCACGCCGATGGAGGCGTAGAGCACGCGCAGGTAGTCGTGCACCTCCGTGACGGTGCCCACCGTGGAGCGCGGGTTGTTGCTGGCCGCCTTCTGCTCGATGGAGATGGTGGGCGACAGGCCGCGCAGCGTGTCGTAGCGGGGCTTCTCCATCTGCCCCAGGAACTGCCGCGCATAGGAGGACAGGCTCTCCACGTAGCGGCGCTGGCCCTCCGCGTAGAGCGTGTCGAACGCGAGCGAACTCTTGCCGGAGCCCGACACGCCGGTGAACACCACGAGCTTCTTCTTCGGGATGTCCAGGGAGACGGTCTTGAGGTTGTGCTCCCTGGCACCACGGATGGAGATGACGTCGGGCTCGGACATGGGGGCGCGCTTTATCACTGAAAGGGTGTTCCGGTGAACGCAAAGCCGCCCTACCGGAGGGATTCTGTTGGAACGCCCCGCGCCGCCTCCCGCATCCCCCGGGCCGGCCGGGCGCCGCACGGCCGTCTCCCAGCCATCACCCGCCCCGCGAAAAGGCCGACTGCCCCTCGGGACGAGAGGTCGGTGAGGAAGCAACCGTTTTGGAAGCTTTTGCTATCGCTTCCACGAAACGTCGAATTCCAAGTTTTGCTGCTCTGACTGCCTGCCCTTGTGGTGGCGCTGGTTTGCCCTGTCAGCGGTGCGACGGGGCCTCGTGCGGAAGGCAGGCACCCGCATTGCATCTTTCTACGCCAACCGGATCCACGTGCAGGGCAGTTCGGGGGGACACCGGTGCCAGGTGTGGGAAGGACGGGACTCTGTATGGGTGGATCTCGATGGGCGACGGTGGTGGTGGCCTTGGCGACGGTGGTGTGGACGGCCTGTGAGCGGCCGGAGTCACACCAGGCACGCACGGGGTTCGCCGCGAGACCGGAGCTGCTGGAGTTCGGTGCGTCCGCGCTGGGGCGCACCAAGACGATGAAGCTGCGGCTGGCGAACCAGGGTCGCGCGTCCTACCGGGTGGAGGGGGCCCGCTCCACGCTGCCCAACGTCAGCGTTCCGTCCTTCGACCCCTTCACGCTGTCGGCCGGCGCGGAGCAGGAGATCGAAGTGCGCTTCACACCCGACGTGGAGGGCGACATCCAGGGACAACTGGAGGTGCTCACCGACGCGTCGGGGGAGGCGGTGGCGCAGGTGCCCGTCACCGGGCGCGGCGTGAAGGCGCTGGTGGATGTGACGGAGACGGCGCTCGACTTCGGCAACGTGAACCTGGGGCTGGTGGAGATGCGCGAGGTGACGGTGCGCAATCCCTCCGACGTGGAGAGCCCGCTGGTGCTGTCGGTGCAGGGCACGGACGCGGATCAATTCTCCGCCGGGGCGGGGCTGCCGTCGGTGCTCGCGCCGCATGAGACGCGCAAGGTGCCGGTGGCCTTCAGCCCGGTGCGGCTGGGCACCTCCGAGGCGGCCCTGCACGTCACGGTGTGCGAAGGCTGCGAGCCCGCGGTGGTGACGCTCACCGGTACGGGCGTCGCGAGCATGCTGGAGGTGACGCCGCTGCGCGTGAACTTCGGCCGGGTGGCCGTGGGCGCCACCGCCGAGGCGCGCATCACCGTGCGCAACCAGGGCAACGAACCGCTCAGCTACAAGGGCGCGGCGCTCCTGGAGGACCCTTCCGGCGTGTTCAAGGTGGTGAGCGCGCCGGTGCTGTCCAATGACCTGCTGCCGCCGGGCGCGGTGGTGGAGGTGCGCGTGGCCTTCACGCCCGTGGCCTCCGGCAAGGTGAAGGACGGCCGCGTGGAGGTGGCCGTGCGCAAGATGGGCACCATGTCGCCGGGGCCCAAGGTGTCGCTCGCGGGCGAGGGCGGCACGTCGTGCGTGGAGGTGACGCCCGCGCGGCTGGACTTCGGCGCGGTGGCCTTCGGCATGACGGCCTCGCGCGAGGTCACCGTGCACAACCACTGCCGCGACGAGGCGGCCGTCACCGGGCTTGTGCTCACGACGAAGACGGGCGGCTACTTCACCCTGGCCCAGCCGCCGGCGAGCCTGCCCGTGGCGCCCGGGGGCCGTGTGACGGTGGGGCTGACCTTCAGCCCCCGCGAGGGCATCACGGGCGTGAGCGACGGTTCTCTCAACGTCACCACGTCGCATGACGGCTCCATCGCCACGGACGGCGTCTCGCTCTCCGGTGAGGGCAGGGAGTTCCCACCCTGTTTCTATTCCCTTCCGCGGACGCTGGACTTTGGCCGGGTGCCGGTGGGCTCGCGCGTGGCATTGGGCGTGACGTTGCGCAACACCGGCACGCAGGCCTGCTACCTGTCGGCGTTGCAGCTCGCGTCGGGCTCGGACGAGGTCTTCCAGGCGGATCCGGTGGGCAACGGCGTACTCGCGCCCGGCAAGAAGGCGACGCTCATCGTGCGCTTCCAGCCGGACACGGAAGGGCCCTTCCAGGGGCTCGCGGAAGGCTGGGTGAGCCATCCGACGCTGGGCCATCCGATGGTGTCCCTGTCCGGCCAGGGCGTGCGGGGGTGCTTCTCCGTGCAGCCCACCACGGTGGACTTCGGCGTGAGCCGGCTGTCGTGCGGTGCCCGCACACGCGAATTCATGGCCTACAACGACTGTCCGGCGGCGGTGAAGGTGGCCGGCATGAAGCTGGAGCAGCCGGGCCAGGAGTTCGCGGTGTCGGGGGCGCTGCCGGGCACGCTCCAGCCGGGGGCCCGGGTGAAGCTCACCGCGAAGTACACGCCCGTGGAAGCGGGCGCCGACGCGGCGACGGTGCGCTTCACGCTGGCGGATGGCGCTGTCTACAACGCGGGCCTGCTGGGGCAGGCCGTGTCGAAGACGGAGCAGACCGACCGCTTCTTCCAGGAGGCGGAGGCGAAGGTGGACGTGCTCTTCGTCGTCGACAACTCGGGCTCCATGATGGAGGAGCAGCAGAGCCTGGGGGAGAACTTCGCCGCCTTCCTCTCCGCCGCCACCGCCGCGCAGGTGGACTACCGCATCGGCGTGACGACCACCGGCCTGGACCCGTCTCCGGGCGGCTGGTCGGAGTGCCCCGGCGGCGCGCTCGGCGGTGAGAACGGGCGCCTGTTCCCGGTGGACGGCTCCAGCCCGCGCATCATCACGCCCCAGACGCCCAACGCGGCCAGCGTCTTCGCCTTCAACACGAACGTGGGCGTGTGCCACTGGAACGAGCAGGGCCTGGACGCGGCGTGGCGCGCGCTGTCGGATCCGCTGCTCTACAACCTGGACGACCCGCGCACGCCGCAAGCGGCGGACGGCAACGGGGGCTTCCTGCGCCAGGACGCGAAGCTGGCCATCATCGCGCTGTCGGACGAGGAGGACTTCAGCTCGCAGCCGGTGGCCTTCTACGAGACGTACTTCCTGGCCCTCAAGGGCAACGACCCCGCGAAGGTGAGCTTCAACGCGGTGGTGGGCCCGGCGGACCTGACGACCTGCCCCAGTGCCAGCAGCTCCGGCAGCCGCTACATGGAGCTGGCCCAGAAGCTGGGGGGCGTGGTGGACAGCATCTGCACGCCCAACTGGGCCACGTCGCTGGAGAAGCTGTCGGAGAGCGCCTTCGGTCCCAACCGCAACTTCCCCCTGTCGGAGAAGCCCGCGGACACCGGGGCCATCACCGTCCGGGTGGAGGGCACCCCGGTGGTGGGCGGGTGGACGTATGACGGCCGCACCAATGCGGTCATCTTCGACCGCCAGCGCGCCCCTCCGCCGGGAGCCCTGGTGGAGATCACCTATCCGCTGGGCTGCCCGTAGGCTCGGAGACCAGCCATTCGTCCTTCATCGGGCAGACGTGGGGGCGGGTGACTCGACAGCGCGGGACGGGAGGCTTTGAGTTGGGTCATGCCGCAGGACTCCCTCCTCGTCGCCGCGCTGGGTGACATCCATGGACGCTTCCACCGGGTGGAGGCCTGGCTGGACGCGCTGGAAGAGGCGCGGGGCCGCCGCGTGGACCTGGTGCTGGCGGTGGGGGACGTGGAGGCCTTCCGCCGCGCGGACGACCACAAGCGCAAGGCCGCCAAGCGGGCCATGCCCGCGGAGTTCGCCGAGTACGCGGACGGCCTCAAGCGGGTGAAGCGGCCGCTGTACTTCATTGGCGGCAACAACGAGGACTTCGAAGCGCTGCACGACCTGCCCGAAGGCGGCGAGCTGGCCCCGGACGTCCACTACCTGGGCCGCGCCGGCCTGCGGGAGGTGCGCGGCCTGCGCGTGGCGTACCTGTCCGGCATCCACGCGCCCCGCTTCATCGACCAGCCGCTGAAGCGGCCCACGACGCTGGATACGGCGAAGCAGGCGGGCTACTTCCGCACCGCGGAGGTGGAGCAGGTGGCCGCGCTCCAGGACGTGGACCTGCTGCTCGTGCACGAGTGGCCCCGGGGCATCGTGCAGAAGGCCCGCGAGGAGCGGCTGGCCCCCGAACGGCCGCTTCCCTCGCCGTGGATTGGCAACCCGGTGACGCGCAAGCTGGTGGATGCGCTGCATCCGCGCTGGGTGCTCTGCGGCCATTCGCACAAGCCCTTCGCTGTGTCGCTGGAGGCGCAGGGGCGCACGCAGTCGCGCGTGGCGTGCCTGGATCAGGCGGCGAAGCCGGACACCGCCGTCTTCTGGCTGGAGTTCGAGGGCCGCGAGGCCCAGCGCGCCGGCTGGGGCGTCAGCGGCGCCGTCGCGTGGCAGGTGGGGCAGCGCTGGGGGCTGCACACGCTGCCGCCGCTGGTGGACGCCGACAATGGCGACGGGCCGGGCAGCGCGCCGCGCAACGACAACGCTACAGCTTGACGACGTCCATGCCCCGGCGCGGCAGCTCCACACGGAACTCCGTGTAGGGGCCGGTGCCGGAGAGCACCTCCACGCCGCCCTGATGGGCCTGGATGATCTGCTGGACGATGTAGAGGCCCAGGCCCAGGCCCTCGCCCCGGCCCCGGTTCTGCTGGCCGCCCCGGAACGGGTCGAAGAGGAAGGGCAGCAGGCGGTCCGGGATGACGCCCACGTTGGTGATGGTGAAGCGCAGGGCGTCGTCCTTCGTGCCGTCCACGCGGATGCGCACGGGCTCCGCGGTGTCGCCGTGCTGGAGCGCGTTGCCAATCAGGTTGGAGGCCACCTGCGCCAGCCGGTCCGCGTCCCAGTCCCCCACGAGGTCGCCGTCCTGGTGCACCTCGATGGTGTGCTGGGGCCACGCCGTCTGGTGCTCCTGCACCATGCGCAGCACCAGTTGCCCGAAGTCCGTCTCCCCCCGGCGCAGCGGGATGCCGCCCGCGAGCCGCGCGCGCGCCAGGTCCAGCACGTCTTCAATCATCCGGCCCATGCGCTTGCCGGCGGTGAGCATGCGGTGGGCCGTCTTGCGCACGGCCTCGTCCTCCGAACGGCGCTGGAGCAGGTCCGCCGCGGTGAGGATGGCGGAGAGGGGATTGCGCAGGTCGTGGCCCAGCACGGCGGTGAACATCTCGTTGAGGCGCAGGGTCTCCGCCAGCGTGTCCAACTGTTCGGCCAACTGCTGCTTCTGGCGGTGGATCTGAAAGAAGACGCCCGCCTTGCTGCGCAGCACGTACGCGTCCAGCGGCTTGTAGAGGAAGTCCACCGCGCCCGCGTCGTAGCCCTTGAACATGCGGCGGGGGTCGCCCGCGCCCGCGGTGACGAAGATGATGGGCACGTCGCGCGTGCGCTCGGAGCCGCGCATCAGCTCCGCCAATTCGAAGCCGTCCATGTCCGGCATCTGCACGTCCAACAGCGCGAGCGCGAATTCGTGCTGGAGGAGCAGCTCCAGCGCGTGCGCGCCGGACGGAGCGCAGTACACCTCCACGTCGTCGCGACGCAGCACGGCGGACAGCGCCAGGAGGTTCTCCTCCAGGTCATCGACGAGCAGGCACTTCACCCGGGAGGAAGACACGCCCTGGGACTCCTTTCTGGGGAGGCTCGCATCAGACCGCACCGGCGCCTCCCCATGCCCTCAAGACGGCGGGCATCTGTTCAAGAGGCAGCATGAAGTCCACCGGCCCCCGCGCGAGCGCCGCCGCGGGCATGGTGGCCACGAGCGCGGTGGCCGGCGTCTGCACCAGCGTGACGCCGCCCCTGCTTCGCACCGCCCCCAGCCCCGACGCGCCATCCGCGTTCGCGCCCGACAGGATGACGCCGCCCAGGCGCTCGCCGTAGACGGCCGCGGCGGATTCGAAGAGCACGTCGATGGCGGGGCGGGAGAAGTGCACCGGCGCGTCCTGCGACAGCGCCAGGCAGGGGCCGTGGTGTCCGCCGACGCCAGCGTCCACGAGCAGGTGGTAGTCCGGGGGCGCGAAGTAGACGCAGCCCGGCTGGATGGGCTCCTTGTCGCAGGCCTCGTGCACCGGCAGGTCGCACCGCGCGGAGAACACCTCCACCAGCAGGCTGGGGCGGTCGCGGGGCAGGTGCAGGACGATGAGCAGCGCGGGCTGGAAGTCCCGGGGCAGCGCGGGCAGCAGGAGGGACAGCGCATCCACGCCCCCCGCGGACGCACCGACGACGATGGCGTCGACTCGGACGGGGGACGGCGCTCGGGGGTGGCGCGGGTCGGTCATGGGCCGGCGGTTCCTCTATCGCTTCTGGTACAGCCGATCCTCGGCGACGACCGGGGCGAACGTCGCCTCATGCGTGGAGAAGCGCAGGGACTCACGGGCCCCCAGGCCCAGGAAGCCCTTGTGACAGAGCGAGTCGCGGAACAGGCCCAGCGCGCGCTCCTGCAGCTCGCGGTTGAAGTAGATGAGCACATTGCGGCACGACAGGAGCTGCACCTCCGCGAAGACGCTGTCGGTGGCCAGGCTGTGGTCCGAGAAGACGATGTGGGACTTGAGCGAACGGTCGAACACCGCGCTGCCATACGCGGCCGTGTAGTAGTCCGACAGCGACGTGCGCGCGCCGGACAGCCGGTGGTTCTGGGTGAACGTCGCGATGCGGTCCACCGCGTACAGGCCCGCCTCCGCGCGCTGGAGCGCGGTGGGGTTGATGTCGGTGGCGTAGAGCAGCGTGCGTTCGAGCAGGCCCTCCTCGCGCAGCAGGATGGCGAGCGACCAGGCTTCCTCTCCGGTGCTGCACCCGGCGATCCACACCTTGAGCGACGGATACGTGCGCAGCACCGGCACCACGTGCTCTCGCAGGGAGCGGAAGTAGGACGGGTCCCGGAACAGCTCGCTCACCTGCACCGTGAGGTAGTCGAGCAGGCCAGGAAAGAGGGCGGGCTCGTGCAGCACCCGGTCCTGGAGCTGGGACAGGGTGGCGCAGTCGAAGTGCTCCGCGGCCTGGGCCAGCCGGCGCTTGAGCGACGACGCCGCGTAGCCGCGGAAGTCGTAGTGGTACTTGAGGAAGAGGGCGTCGAGCAGCAGCCGCACCTCGATGTCGAAGTCCTTCGACGCCACGTCGAGCATGCGCGGCCTCATCCCTTGGGCATCCAGACCCGCAGGAGCGACAGCAGCTTCTCCACGTCGAGCGGCTTGGCGATGTAGTCATTGGCGCCCGCCTGGAGGCACTTCTCCTGGTCGTCGCGCATGGCCTTCGCGGTGAGGGCGATGATGGGCAGCTTCTGCCATTCCGAACGCTTGCGGATTTCGCGCGTGGCGGTGAGGCCGTCCATCTCCGGCATCATGATGTCCATCAGCACCAGGTCCACCGCGAGCTGGGGCTGGGCCAGGCTCTTGCTCAACAGGGCCAGGGCCTCCTTGCCGTTGCGGGCGATCTCCACCTTCGCGCCCCGGGGCTCCAGCACGCTGGAGAGGGCGAAGATGTTCCGCACGTCGTCCTCCACCACCAGGATGCGGCGGCCCTCCAGCGTGGACTCGCGGTCGCGCGCCGTCTGGAGCATGCGCTGGCGCTCCGGGGGCAGGCGCGACTCCACCTGGTGCAGGAACAACGTCACCTCATCCAGGAGCCGCTCCGGCGAGCGCACGCCCTTGATGATGATGGCGCGCGAGAAGCGGCGCAGGCGCTGCTCCTCGTCCCGGCTGAGCGTGTGCCCGGTGTAGACGATGACGGGCGGGAAGGCGACGTCCTCGTGGGCGGCCATCTGCTCCAGCAGCTCGAAGCCGCTCAGGTCCGGCAGGTGCAGGTCCATCACCATGCACTCGAAGGTGTGTTCGCGAAGCTGCTGGAGCGCTTCGTGCGCGGTGGCCACGCCGTGGATCCGCACCTCCTCGTTCTCCAGCAGCTTCTGGATGCTCTCGCGCTGGCGGGTGTCGTCCTCCAGCACCAGCACGCGGCGCACGCCCGGCGTGAACTTCGTCTCCAGCTTGTGGAAGACATCCAGGAGCTGTTCGCGCTGCACGGGCTTGAGCGCGTAGCCCACCGCGCCCAGCTCCAGCGCCTCGCGGGTCTGATCCAACGCGGACAGCATGTGCACCGGGATGTGGCGCGTGCGCGCGTCGCGCTTGAGCTGATCCAACACCGTGAGGCCGGACTGGTCCGGCAACTGGATGTCCAGGAGGATGGCGCTGGGCTGGTAGCCAAAGGCCGCCTCCAGGCCGTCCGCGCCGGTGTGGGCCAGCAGGCACTGGAAGCCCAGCTCCCGCGCCTGGTCGCGCAGCACGGCGGCGAAGAGCGCGTCGTCCTCCACCACCAGCAGGGTGCGCGACTCCGGCATCGGCATCCCCGCGGAGCTTCAGGGCGTCATCTTCGAGGCGTTCCGTCAGGCCGACGGCAGCACCCACCGCAAGTACGGTGGCACCGGCCTGGGCCTGTCCATCT
>NZ_RAVZ01000126.1 GCF_003611635.1 Corallococcus terminator
CGCTCGGGCTGGTCGTGCCACCCATCGCCCCGGCCGGCCCTCTGGTGCCCCGCCCCGGCAACCGGCCCACGGTGTCACTGCCCGCCATCGCGCCCGCAGGTTCCGCGCGTCCGCCCACGCCGCCGCCCGTGCCGGGCCTCGCACCGTCGGTCTCCGCGCTTACCCCGCCGCCTCCGCCCGCCGCGGCGGGAGGCCCGGCGCTCAGCCTGGAGCAGCTCGCGGAGCTGGAGTCCCGCTGCGCGAAGCTGGACCAGACGGACTACTTCGAGCTGCTCGCGTTGGAGCGCTCCGCCATGCCCTCCGACATCAAGAAGGCCTTCTACCGGGAGAGCCGCGTCTACCACCCGGACCGCTTCTTCCAACTGGAGTCCAAGGCGCTCAAGGAGCAGGTGCACGAGCTCTACAAGCGCATCACCGAGGCCTATTACGTCCTGCGCGACGACACCAAGCGCAAGAAGTACCTCGTGGACATCGCCAGCCCGGACCGCGCGCAGAAGCTGCGCTTCACCGACGCCTCCGAAGCGGAGACCAAGGCCGCGGTGAAGAAGGAACAGGAAGAGCAGATCGGCACCCACCCCAAGGGCCGTCAGTTCTACACGCAGGCCCAGAAGGACCTGGACGCCGGCAACCCTTCCGCCGCCGAACGCAACCTGAAGATGGCGCTCACCTACGAGCCCTCCAACGCCCGTTACAAGGAAACCCTCGCGGAAGCGCAGAAGCAGACCGCGGAGAAGTCCAAGGGCGATTCGTCGTTCAAGATCCGCTGAGCGCGCGCGGCACCGGGAGTCCCTTCCATGGCCATCGACCTCATCCTCCTGGGCCTGGTGCTCTTCTTCGGCATCCTGGGCGCCCTCTCCGGTGCGTCCCGGCAGGTGGCCAACACCGCGGGCCTCGCGGTGGGCTACTTCGTCTCACGCAAGCTCGCGCCCATCGTGGGCCCCAAGCTCGCCGTCGCCATGGGCGCCCCGCTGCTCGTGGGCACCCTGGCCGGAACGGTGCTCCTCTTCGTCGTGACGTGGCTCACCGTGCGCTACGCCCTGAGCGCGCTGCTCATGCGCTTCCTCTCCGGACGCAACCCGGACGAGCGCGGACTGGATCGCACCCTGGGCTTCATCCTGGGCGGTGGGAAGATGGCCGCCATCTTCTGGGTCAGCCTGAGCGCGCTCACGTTCCTGGAACAGCACGTCGTCGTCGCTGGCAAGCGCGTGGGCGTGTCACCCATGGGCTCCGTCTCCTTCGAGATGGCCCGCCGCTACAACCTCTTCGAACTCACCCAGTTCGCGCCCCTGAAGGACCTGGTGCGCGTGGCCCAGGCCAGCCAGGACCCGGAGCGCGCACGCAAGCTCCAGGACGACCCGGCCTTCAAGGCCCTGCTCAAGGATCCGCGCTTCCAGGCGGCCCTCAAGCAGCAGGACCTCAAGGGCGCCCTCCAGCGCGGAGACTCCCAGGCCCTGCTGCGCAACGACGCCATCCTCCAGCTCATCCAGGACCCGCAGACGGCGGCGCGGTTGGGCGCCGCCGCTCGGGCCGCGGACAAGCCTCCCGTCAAGCGTTGAGCTCGACGTCGTCCAGGCTGGACAGGCGCGCCTTCACGAACTCCGCGTCCACCGCCACCTGACGGTGCCGCCGCTCGGGCGCCTCGAACATGATGTCCGACATCACGTGCTCCAGGATGGAGCGCAGGCCTCGCGCTCCCAGCCCCCGGGCCACGGAGTAGCGCACCACTTCGCGCAACCCGGCCTCCGGGAAGTCCAGCTCGATGTCGTCCAGGGACAGCAGCTCCTTGAACTCCCGGGTGATGGCATCAGGCGGTTCGGTGAGGACGCGCAGCAGCTCCGGCTCGCCCAGCCGCTCCAACTGCACCATCACCGGCATGCGGCCCAGGAACTCCGCCATCATCCCGAAGTCCACCAACTGCTTCGTGGAGATGCGCTTCTCCTTCTTCTTCGCGCCCAACGCGTCCGCGCCGAAGCCCATGGCCCGGCCGCCCTCATCGCCGAAGTCGTGCAGGTCGCTGAACGTGCCCGCGCAGATGAAGAGGATGTCGCGCGTGTCCACCTGCACGAAGTCGCTCTTGTTCCACGCCTGGGTGACGTTCATGGGCACGTGCACCTCGCGCCCTTCCAGGAGCTTCAAGAGCGACTGCTGGACACCTTCGCCACCGATGTCGCGGCTGCCGGCGCCGTTGCGGGCCCCTTGCGTGCGGCGGGCGATTTTATCCACCTCGTCGATGAAGATGATGCCCCGCTGGGTGTCCTCCACCGAGTGGTTCGACTTGAAGAGCAGGTCGGACACCATCACCTCCACGTCCTTCCCGTAGTAGCCGGCCTCCGTGTACTCGGTGGCGTCCACGGTGGTGAAGGGCACGTTGAGGATGTCCGCCAGGTTGCGCGCGATGTGCGTCTTGCCGCTGCCCGTGGGGCCGATGAGCAGGATGTTGGACTTCTTGATGAGGGACTGACGTCGCATCCGGCGAGCCTGGATGCGCTTGAGGTGGTTGTGCGCGGCGATGGCCACCGCACGCTTCGCGGCTTCCTGTCCGATGACGAAGCGGTCCAACCGCTCGAAGATCTCCCGCGGGGTCAAAGGTGCTTCTTCCCTGCGTGCGGACGACTCCATGTACCCTCCCCTTCTCTCCACTCGGCCTCCCTGGGCTTCCCAGGTGGAAGGGTAGGAATTGGATGCTCACCAGCCCAGCAGGGCCAGCACCCTGTCTGGGGCCCCTGCCTGCCTGCTTGCTCCTCGAACAGGCGGCTATTGAATGCCCGGGACGTTTCCGATAGTCCGGCCCCCCTCCCTTGTTCATGGGAGTTTCCATCCGCCGCACGTCCTACCCGGAGGCAACGAAACAACGATGCCCGCTACCGCCCCTCAGCACCGCTGGACCCTGGCCGATGCCCACGAGCTCTACGGAATCCGGAACTGGGGCTCGCCCTACTTCGGCATCAACGAAAAGGGTCACGTGTGCGTCCATCCGGACGGGCCCACCGCTCCGAGCATGGACCTCAAGGAGCTGGTGGATGAGGTCCGCCGCCGGGGCATCGGCCTGCCGCTGCTCCTGCGCTTCACGGACGTGCTGCGCCACCGCGTCGTCCACCTGAACAACGCGTTCAAGAAGGCCATCGCGGACCAGGGCTACAAGGGCCTGTACCGGGGCGTGTACCCCATCAAGGTGAACCAGCACCGCTACGTGGTGGAGACCATCATCGAGGCGGGCAAGGAGTTCACCTACGGGCTGGAGGCCGGCAGCAAGCCGGAGCTGCTCGCGGTGATGGCGCTGCTGGACAACGAGGACGCGCTCGTCATCTGCAACGGCTACAAGGACGAGGAGTACATCGAGACGGCGCTCTTCTATTCGCGCCTGGGCCGCAACGTCATCCTCGTGGTGGAGAAGCCCAGCGAGCTGCCCCTCATCGCGGAGGTCGCGCGCCGCACCGGCATCGCGCCCCGGCTGGGCATGCGCGTGAAGCTGTCCACGCGCGGCGCCGGCAAGTGGGAGGCGAGCGGAGGCGATCGCTCCAAGTTCGGCCTGTCCTCGTCGGAGCTGATGTCCTGCATCGGCTTCATGAAGGACGCGGGCCTCCTGGCCTCCTTCGAGCTCTTGCACTTCCACCTGGGCAGCCAGATCTCCAACATCCGCAACGTGAAGAACGCGCTGCGCGAGGTGGGCTGCTTCTACGTGGAGGTGGCCCGCCAGGGCGCCCCGCTGAAGTACCTGGACGTGGGCGGCGGCCTGGGCGTGGACTACGACGGCTCCCAGACGAACTTCGCCTCCTCCATGAATTACACGACGGAGGAGTACGCCAACGACGTCGTCTTCGGCGTGATGGAGGCGTGCGACCGCGCGGGCGTGCCGCACCCCACGCTCGTCTCTGAATCCGGCCGCGCCGTCGTCGCGCACCACGCCGTGCTGGTGGTGGACGTGCTGGGCACGAGCGAGTTCGACCCGACGCAGACGCCCGAGAAGGTGGATGAGAAGGCGCCCTCCGTGGTGCGCAACCTCTGGTCCACCTTCCGCGAGGTGACGAACAAGAACGTCATCGAGGCCTTCCACGACGCGCAGGACGCCAAGGAGGAGAGCCTCCAGCTCTTCAGCCTGGGCCACCTGTCGCTGGAGCAGCGCGTGGCGGCGGAGAACCTCTACTGGGCCATCTGCCACAAGATCCTGCGCGTGGCGCGCGAGTCCGGGGAGATTCCGGAGGAGCTGGAGGCGCTGGAGAAGCAGCTCAGCGACACCTACTTCTGCAACTTCTCCGTGTTCCAGTCGCTGCCGGACTCGTGGGCCATTGATCAGCTCTTCCCGATGATGCCCATCCACCGCCTCGCGGAGAAGCCGACCCGCCGCGCGACGCTTGCGGACATCACCTGCGACTCGGACGGGAAGATCGAGCACTTCATCGACAAGCGCGAAGTGAAGGACGCGCTGGAGCTGCACGCGCTCAACAGCGACGACTACTACCTGGGCATCTTCCTGGTGGGCGCGTACCAGGAGATCCTGGGCGACCTGCACAACCTCTTCGGGGACACGCACACGGTGCAGGTGTCGCTGGCGCCGGGCGGCGGCTACCTCATCGACCACGTCGTCGCGGGCGACACGGTCACCGAGGTGCTCAACTACGTCAGCTACAACAAGGACGACCTCGTCGCGAAGCTGCGCAAGTTCACGGAGCTGGCGCTGCGCCAGGGTCGCATCACCCTGGACGAGTCGCGCAACCTCTTGCGCGTCTACGAGGACGGCCTGTCGGGCTACACGTACCTGGAGCGGGAAGTGGACGCGACGTTCACCTCCGCCAGCCAACTGCGCCTGCTGCCCGGGCCGGAGAACGGCGGAATCCGTCCTCCGGTGTCGCCGTCGGGCACCTGATGCCCTGAAGGCTTCAGGCCTCCGTCGGGACCGGCAACGCCTCGCCGGTCTCGACGGACGTGTCCATGAACGCGGCCTCCGTCGCGCGCAGGCGCAGGTTCTGGAGCGTGAGGAGCTGTCCGTCCGCGCGCTCGGCCAGGAAGGCGAAGTCGAACCGCGCCAGGCGCGGCTCCTTCGCGGCCACCTTCTCCAGGCTCTTCCACATGGACACCCGACCATGGGAGCCCACGCAGAGGCCCTCCAGTTCCACCAGCCGGCTCAGCGGGGAGTAGCGCAGCCAGGAGCCATTGAGCTTCAGCCGCGACAGCTTCTCCACCACCCACGCGCCGCCCACCTTCAGCGGATCCGGCTTCATCCCCAGCGTGGACATCACCGACAGGAGCGTGGCGCGGTCCTGCTCCAGCAGGGGAATCAGCGTGGACAGGTAGGCACCCACCGGGTTGCTGCGGTTCTCGTGCTCCGTGCGGCGCGCGAGATCCACCCCCACCGTGGAGCCCAGCAGGTGGTCGTTCAGGTAGATGCCCAGTCGCTTCAGGTTCATGCGGCGCTCCCTCCCCGGGGTGTCGAAAAGCTACAGCCCAGGGTGGGCACGCGGGCCCGTGGCCGCACGTCGCATCCAGGGGCTGGATGGCAAGCAGCCATCCGAGCCCCCGTCAGGCCGCTTCAGTCCGCGTAGGTGAACGACGCGGTGATCTGGGTGTCCGGGTGGAGGCTGCGCGCCACCGGACACTCATGGGCGATCTTCTCCAGCAGCGCGCGCTGGGGCGGAGCGAGCCCCGAGGGCAGCAGGATGGACAGCACCAGTTCGCCAATGCGGCGCGGCGGCGGGGTCATCCGCTTCTCCACCGTCGCGCGCACCTCGCCCAGGGTGAAGCCCTCGCGCGTGGCGGCCAGGTGCATGGTCGTCACGACACACGACGCGAGCGCCGTGGCCACGAGGTCCGTGGGGGAGAAGCTGCCCCCGGTGCCGCCGTTGTCCTTCGGCGCCTCCGTGGGCAACGTCGCGCCCGACGGGCCGTGCGTCACCTGGGTCTTGAACTGGGGAGCGCTCACCAGGGACATCACCACGCCCGTCGCGGGCACCACGGTCTGCTGACTCATCACCGGCTCCTTGGGACTGTGCGGACTGCGAGGAAGGGACCTTCTCTAACGGACGTAGGCGGCGTGGGCCTTCGCGTCCTTCTTCGTGGAGGGCTCAGCCTCCTCGACGCTCCAGTCCAGCGTCTTCATCAGCGACTTGCTGCGCTTCTTGACGTCCGCGTCCAGGAACTTCACGGCCGCGTCCATCTTGTCCATCAGCCGCATGGGCTTGCGCTTGTTCTTCGGCTCGCTGAAGAGCGCGTGCGTGAGCCACGGGAACACCGCCGTCACGTCGCAGTGCACGTACATGGAGCCCGTCTCCACGGCCTCCACGGACACCTTGCCCCAAGTGTGGCCCTCACCGGCCGGGCAGCTCGACAGCGCGCCGTTGTCCACCGGGTCCACGCAGAACTGCACGTCGATGTCGAAGCCCGACGTGGGGACGTTGAGGATTTGATCGAGCAGGGGCTCGCCCTGGAGCGTGTAGTTCTTCGGCACGCCGCCGCCCAAAATCCAGATGGCCAGCTTCCCGCTGCCGTTGTGACGGCAGTAGTGCTGCATCGCGGCCATGGAGAAGACGTCCTCGTTGATGTCGAGCTCGAACTTGAATTCGTCGCCCAGCAGGCGCTTGAGCTTCACGACGTTGAGGAAGATGGAGCCGTCCTGCACCGCGCCCACCCAGATGGGGACGCCGTGCTTGTAGCAGGTGGACAGGAGCGACGGCTGCTTGACGCCCAGCTCCTTCTCGATGCCGTGGATGGCCTTGCCCAGCAGGTAGTGGAACTCCGGCGTGGTCATCTTCTTCTGGAACTCGGGCTGCCGGAGGATGGCGGAGAAGAGGCGGTCGGTGTCGAGCAGCGCCTCCTCCCAGAAGCCCAGGTCGTAGATGCGGATGATGCGCGCCAGGCGGTACTGGAGGTCGCCCGCGTTGGGGTTCACCTCGCGGATGCCGTGGCCGATGATGCGGTGGGCGTCGTGGTAGAGGTTCGCGCCGGTGGTGGTGATGGCGGAGATGATGCCCTTCTCCACCAGCGGGATGAGACAGGACTGGTGGAGGCCCGCGGGCGTCATCGCGCCCGACAGCGTCAGGAAGATGGACGCGTCCTGCTGCACGGACTGCTGCATCAGTTCGAACGCGGTGCGCTCCTGCCGGCCCACGTAGGCGCTGAACGCGTGCGCGAGCAGCTCCGCCGGCTTCTCCTTGCCGGTGATGGGGCGAGGGTCAGCCTTGCGCGCGTTCGCGTAGGCGGCGCGAAGGGTGGACTTCTTCGGGGTCGGGGTCTTGGCCATGGCGCGGCGATCTAACACCGCCAGCCGGACAAGGGGAGGCCCGGCTTCAACCCCGCCCCTCCCCGAAAGGCAGGCACCGGACAGGAACAAACCGCCGGCCGTGCTGATTCACACAGGGCCTGCTCTTCCGGCCCCCGGTCGCATGGACATGGCATAAGAGTGCCTGCCTCCCCGCACGGTCCCCTGGAGGGGGCCCGCCATGATCGACCTGCATTCGCACACCACCGCCAGTGACGGCCAGTACCCGCCCGCGACGCTGGTGGCGCGCGCCGCCGCCGCCGGGGTGACGGTCCTGGCGGTGACCGACCATGACACGGTGGCCGGGCTCGCCGAGGCCCGGGAGGCCGCCCGCGCGCATGGCGTGGAGCTGGTGCCCGGCATCGAGCTGTCCGCCTTCGTCCATGGCAAGGAGGCGCACATCCTGGGCCACTTCCTGCGCCCGGAGGACGCGGAGCTGGCGCGCTTCGCGGACCGGCTGCGCGACGAGCGCACCCAGCGCATGGAGGCGATGGTCGCGCGTCTGCGCGAGCTGGGCTTCCCGGTGCGCATGGAGCAGGTGCTGAAGGTGGCCGGGGACGCGCAGTTGGGGCGACCGCACCTGGCGCGGGTGCTGGTGAACCAGGGTTGGTGCATCGACATGAAGGCCGCCTTCGACCGCTTCCTGGGCACCGGCCGCGCGGCGTGGGTGGAGCGCTTCAAGCTGGAGGGCGCGGAGGCCATCCGCCTCATCCGCAACGCGGGCGGCACCGCGACGCTCGCCCACCCCGGCTCCTCGAAGATGGAGCGCGTGGAGATCAAGGCGCTGGCACAGGCAGGCCTGTCCGGCCTGGAGGTGCTGAGCGTGGACCACAACCCGGGCCTGCGGCAGAAGTACCTGGCGCTGGCGGCGGAGTTCGACCTGGTGCCCACCTTCGGCAGCGACTTCCACGGCGAGGAGGTGTCTCCCGACCACCGCCTGGGCGTCGCGGCCATGCCTCCGGAGCTGTTCCAGAAGCTGCGCGCCCGCGCGCCGTCCGCCTCGGCCTGACGCACCCGCCGCGCTCAGGCGCGCGGCGGCTGGGTCTTGAACCGGCTCGTCACGGCCGTAAGCCCTTCCGCGACGGCCTGGAGGTCCTGGGCGATGCGGGTGGTGCGGCCGGTGGCGTCCACGCCCTGCTTCACGAGGTCCGCCACGTTGCGGGCCCCCTGCACGGCCTGCTCGCTGGACTGACGCTGCTGCCGTGTGGCGATGGTGATCTGCCGCGCCGCCTCGCTGGTGCCGCGCGCCAGGTCCACGATGCGCAGGAAGACGGCCGACGCCTGCTCGGCCACCTCCACGCCCCGGTCGCTCGTCGCCATGCCCACGCGGGCCTTGGACGCGGCCTCCTCGCCGGAGTCCTGCACCTTCTCCACGATGCGGGCGATGTCGCGCGCGGACGCGGACACGTTCTCCGCCAGCTTCCGCATCTCCGCGGCCACCAGTGAGAAGCCCCGGCCCACGTCGCCCGCCTTGGTGCCCTCCAGCGCCGCGTTGAGCGCCAACAGGTCGCTTCTCTCCGCCACCTGGTTGATGACCTGGGCAATCTTGGAGACCTGCTGAAGGTCCTTGTTCAACCCGACGATGGCGTCCGCCACGCCCTTGGACTCGATGCGGATGTCGTTGATGCCCCCCACCACCTGGGCCACCACCGCCATCGCCTCCGCCACCGCGTCATGGGTGCGCCGGGCGCTCGTCTCCACCACCTCCGTGGAGGAGGAGATCTGCTCGGCGGTGCGGCTCAGTTCCTCGAACGTCGCGGCGATCTGCTGCGCGTACGCGGCCTGCTGGCTGATGACGTGCTCCTGATCCGCGGAGGCGCCCATCAGTCCGCGCGACGCGCTGGAAAGCTGCTCCGTGCGCGACACCAGCTCCATCACCGTGGAGCGCAACGTGCCCAGCATCTCGTTGAAGGAGGTCGCCATCAGCCGCACCTCGCCAGCGGCGGACACATCCAGCTCCCCCCGGGACACATCACCCCGGGCCACCTCCCGAGCCACCTGCGTGACACGCGACACGGGATCCGCGATGGCGCGGCTGATGATCACCGCCAGCCCCAGGCCCAGCACCGCGGCGCCCAGGTAGCCCAGCAGGGAATAGCCCTCCGTCGCGGACATCGCGGCCTGCACCTCCTGGGTGCCGAAGCCCGCGCGGTACACGAGGCCGCCATGCTCGCAGCGCACCACCACGGACTCGGGGGGCTGCGTCACCGAGCAGCCACCCGCCGGGGAGGCCACCGGATGGGCCGGGCTGGACGGGACGACACCACGGGACTCGATGACCGTGCCATCCTCGCGGGCCAGCTCCTGGAACCGGAGCGTGAAGCCGCCGGACTCCACCTGGGAGAAGACCTCATCGCGCCGCGCGCGGGCCTCCGGGGAGGTGTCCGTGAGCGCCATCGCCGGGTGGCGGGACACCAGCGTCCCCACCGTCCGGGCGCGCAGGGACAGCACCTCCAGGGCGGCGGCGCGCTGCCGGGCCGGGAAGTACACGCTGCTGAAGAACACCACCGCGAGGCACGGAAGCAGCACCGCGATCGCCACCTGCATCCGTAAACTCAGACGGCCCCACATGTCGGGTGCTCCCAGGCGATGATCGGAAGCCGTTGACGCTAGGCGTCGCCTCCCCCAGCGTCAAACGCCGCCCGGACTCTGGCGTCCCCAGGGCCGGGGCCCGCGTCCGGATCGAGGCGGCAGGCGGATGAGCGGGCCTGATGGGCGCGGCATTTCGGCCGTCTTCTCAAGGGGTTGGCGCTTTGGGGGTGGGGGCGTTTCCCTTTGACACGGCGCCAGCGGTGTCATTAGGTTCCGCGCCCGATGACTACACCCCTCGCACCGTACCTGCCGCTGCTGGTGGTGCTCCTGCTGGCCGGCGTCCTCGCGATGATCATCCCGCAGGTCACCAGCCGCCTGGGCCCCAAGCGCCCGAGCACGACCAAGTCGGCCCCCTTCGAAGCAGGCTCCGAGTCGAGCGGTCCGGCCCGTCAGCGCTTCGCCGTGAAGTTCTACGTGATCGCGCTGTTGTTCATCGTGTTCGACGTGGAAGCGGTGTTCCTGTACCCCTGGGCGGTGAACTTCCAGGCGCTCGGCTGGTTCGGCTACACGGAGATGCTGGTTTTCGCTTCGACCCTGGTCGTGGGCCTTATCTACGTCTGGAAGAAGGGCGCCCTGGACTGGGAGAGCTGAGACATCATGGCTGACACCGATATTGCTCCGATCATCGCCACCCGCCGGGACGAGGCCACGGGCTTCTTCCAGAAGCTGGTGTCCAAGGGCCTGGGTTGGGCCCGCAAGTACTCCCTCTTCACGTACCCGTACGCCACCGCCTGCTGCGGCATGGAGTACATGTCCGTGGCCGCCAGCCGGCACGACATCTCGCGCTTCGGCGCGGAGTTCCCGCGCTTCTCGCCGCGTCAGGCGGACCTGCTGATGGTGGTGGGCACCATCAACCTGAAGCAGGCCCCCATCCTCAAGCGCGTCTACGAGCAGATGACCGAGCCCAAGTGGGTCGTGTCCTTCGGCGTGTGCGCGTCCTCGGGCGGCTTCTACGACAACTACGCGGTGCTCCAGGGCATCGACCGCATCATCCCGGTGGACGTCTACATCCCCGGCTGCCCCCCGCGCCCGGAGCAGGTGCTGGACGGTCTGATGCTGCTGCAGGAGAAGATCGGCAACCAGGTGCACCGCCTGCGCGACACCGGTCAGCCCAACGAGACGGCGGCGAACCACGCCCGCATGCTCTCCAGCGGCAAGTAGCCGCTCGCTTCTCCCGGTTGTCCGAACGGGCCCCGCGCCGCCTCTTCCCAGAGGCCGGTGTCGGGGCCCTCGGCGTTCCAGGGGCTACCAGCGGTGGTACGCGGGGTGGCCTTCCTTCACGGCGACGAAGGTGCCCTTGCAGGTGGCCGTCACCTTGCCGCCCGCGGTGAGCGTGGCTTCGATGATGGCGCGGTCGCCCTTCACCTCCACGGGCTTCGCGGACAGGTGCACTGGCCCCGCCATGGGCGTGGGCCGCTTGAGGACGATGGCGTAGTCGGCGGTGACGGTGCACGGCGGGGAGTCCGCGCCCTGCGCCTTCATCAGGAGGTAGGCGGCCGTCCAGTTGCTGTGACAGTCCAGCAGCGCGCCGATGATGCCGCCACTGAGCACGCCGGGGAACGCCTGGTGGTGCTCCTCCGGCGTCCAGTCCGCGACGACGAGCTCACCCTCCACGCGGCTGCGGATGCGCAGCCCCTTCGGGTTGGCCGGGCCACACCCGAAGCAGGCGTTGTGGGGGGCGTACGTTTCCTGGAGGCCGGGGGTTTCGGTCGTCGACATGGCCGGCGACTCTACGTGAAGCCGACTCGGCGGTGCGCTCGCGCACGTCGTCCAGCCACGCCGCCAGGGCCTCCGCGTCCGGCCCTTCACACTCGCCCGAACAGGTCCGCCGCAGGGTGCCATCCGCCTGCGGGCGGTCCACCCACCAGCGCTCGCCGTCGAAGGCGCCCGCGTCCTTCTCGCGCAGCACCGCGGCATCCGCCGCTTCGCCCATCTCCACCACGCCATCCGGGCGCAGGCGGTACGCATCGAAGGTGCGCGGCACGCCAGGCCAGTGGCCGGGGTCGAAGACCTCCGGGCTCACGTGCGTGTAGCCCGTCTCCGCGTACAGCGGCGCGTACGGACGCGCCTCTCCGCGCAGCAGCGGCGTGAGCGACAGCCCGTCGGCTTCCGGCAGCGCGGGCAGGCCGGACAGCTCCAGCAGCGTGGGGCCCACGTCCACCAGCCGCGCGAGTTCATCCACCTGCGCGGGCGCCAGGCCCCGGCCTCCGGGCGGCTTCACCGCGAGCAGGATGCGGTTCTCCTCTTCGCCCAGGCGGGCCCCGTGCACGGACGTCGCGCCCGCCAGGTCCGGCCGGTCCGCGTGGAAGCTCTCACCGTGATCCGACAGCAGCACGATGAGGGCATCGTCGTAGTGACCGGAGCTTCGAAGCGCGTCGAGCAGCGTGCCCACCTGCGCGTCCGCCTGCGCGAGCAGCTCGTCGTAGAGCCCCTCGGAGCCCTCGCGGTTCCAGGCGCCCTTCGCGCCCGGAGTCACCGGGGCGAAGTGCATGCGCAGTCGGCGGTCCAGCGGTTCGGTGGGAGGCACGTAGCGGCGGTAGAACGGGTACACCGGGTCGCCCGGGAAGTGCGCCGCCGTCGCGTGGAAGGCGAAGAGCAGCGGGCCCTGCGACGCCTCCGACACGAGTCCTTGCGACAGGCGCTCGGCGTAGCCCATCGGATCATGGATGCCGGCCAGCGCTCGGTTGTCGATGAACTCGGGCACCCAGGCGGCGCCCACGGCGTTGTCGGCGAAGAGGCCCAGCGCCCGGTAGCGCAGCTTCTCCAGCGCGAAGTTGAGCGCGCCGCGCGGAGGCTGCCAGCGCCGGGTGAAGCCGGAGGCCGGGCCCTCGAAGTGGAAGCGCGAGCAGTCGGTGGCGAACACCGTGCGCCACCCTGCCTCCGAGTACCGATCCGCGAAGGTGGGCGCGAGCACCACGCGCGCATCGGACGTCAGCGGGTAGCGCACGCCGGTGCGGTACGGCCAGCGCGCGGTGAGCAGCGAGCGCCACGCGGGCTCCGTCTGGGCCACGGGCGTGTAGGCGCGGGTGAAGAGCGTGGCGTCCTGGAGGAAGCGCTCCAGCTCCCCCGGGTCCGCGAGCAGCTCCGAGCGGCGCTGGCGGGCGGGGCCGAAGGTGGTGTGGAAGGCCTCCAGCAGCTTCTTCTTGTAGTCGCCGTAGCCCTTGCCGCCGGCCCTCCAGGTCGCGTCCACCTCCGCGAACTCCGACGCCGGGAGCATCAGCTTGAGCAGGTCGTAGAGGGGCGCGTCCGTGGTGGGCTTGGGCGCCTCCACCGGGGTGGAGTCCGTCTTGATCGACATGATGCGCTTCTTGAGGTCCTTCTCCTCCCCGAAGAGCTCCAGCGTGTTGCCGTAGGACTTGGACATCTTGCGCCCGTCGATGCCGGGCACCGTCGCGGCGGACTCCTGGATGTGGGCGGCGGGCAGCTTGAGGAGGCCGGGCGAGTGGCCGCGCTCCTTGCCTTCCGGATCCGCCGGGTCGTAGCCGGGGACGTACTGGGTGTTGAACTTCACGGCCCAGTCGCGCGCGAACTCGATGTGCTGGATCTGATCCTTGCCCACCGGCACGGCGTCCGCGCTGTAGAGCAGGATGTCCGCGGCCATCAGCACGGGATAGGCGAAGAGGCCGAAGTCCGGGCTGATGCCCTGCGCGACCTTGTCCTTGTAGCTGGTGGCGCGCTCCAGGTTCGACTGCGGCACCACGGTGCCGAGGATCCAGTAGAGCTCCGCCACTTCCTTCACGTCGCTCTGGCGGAAGAGGACGGCCTTCTTCGGATCCAGGCCCAGCGACAGGTACGTGAGCGCCGCTTCGCGCGTCAGCTCCTGCGCGAGCTTCGGCTCCCGCACGGTGTTGAGCGCGTGGTAGTTGGCGATGAAGTAGTAGGCCTCGCCCTGATCCTGGAGCTGCACGAACTGCCGCATGGCCCCGTAATAGTTGCCAATGTGCAGCCTTCCGGACGACTGGACACCTGAGAGAATGCGCATGGGAATCGCGATTCCTTTGACGGGTGGAGGACACGGCTCGTTCGCATACCCGCCGCGCCCCTGCAACCTTCCGTTGAGGACGGCGCCCTGTGGCGAACGCCCGACATCCGAGCCGGGTCCTTCACTGGAATAATGCGGCCGGCCAGGAAAATGCGAGCAGTTCCGGGGGGTTGAGAGGGTTCGGGTCTGTCGCTACCCTGTGGGTGACGGATGCATCAGCCCGCCTTGGAGGGCGCCCACGGATGGAAGCGTTCACAGGAAACCTGGCCAGCTACCGGCTCCAGTTGGTGTTGCCGCCGCTCTACACGGCGCCTGGGTTGGAGGGGACGCTGCGGGTGGAGCGAGGCGCGGTGCGCCGGGAGTTCTACCTGCGGGACGGGCACCTGGTGGGGGTGGCCTCCACGGAGCCAAGAGAGCATCTGGCGCAGGTGCTGGTGAACCTGCGCATCCTGGACGCACCCCGGGCGGCGGCGGCGTTCGAGGCGGCGGAGGGGGCGAACCTGCCCTACGGCACCTTCCTGGTGCAGCGCTGCTTCGTGGAGCTGTCGCAGCTCATCGAGGCGATGGAGCACAAGGCGCGCGAGGCGTTGTTCGACTGCTACGCCTGGGAGTCGGGCGAGGTGGAGTTCACGCCGGGGCTGCCGCTGTCCGCTCGGGCGGTAGGGCTGCGGCTGCCCATGGGGACGCTGCACCGGGACGCGGTGGCGCGCTTGCGCGAGTGGGCGGTGTTCCGGGAGATCTTCCCCCGCCTGGACACAACGTTCCGCGTGTTCCGCGAGTTCGCGGTGGAGACCTTCTCCGAGGAGGAGGACGTGCTGCTGGACCTTGCGGCCGGAGGGGCCACGCTGGGTGAACTGCTGGCGAGCGCCCGGGAAGCCCCGCTGTTCGCCGCGCGATGGGTGCTGCACCTGTACCGGCGGGGCGCGCTGGCGCCGCACCGGGCGAAGGGTCCGCAGGTGGGCGAGTCCACGGAGTTCACGGAGCTGCTGGCGCTGGTGCGGGCGTTCCTGTCGTCGCGCAAGTACGACCACGCGGTGGCGCTGGCGGCGCAGGTGTTGGAGCGGGGGCCGGTGCCGGAGGCGCACGCGCTGTACCGCGAGGCGGAGGTGGGGCTGACGCTGGCGTTGAGCGATGAGCTGTTCGCGCTGGATGGGAGGCTGGTGTTCGAACCCATCCCCCGCCCTGCCCCAGCGGATCTGACGGCGGATGACCTGTATCTGTATTCCAAGCTTCGAGGCAGCCGAAGCATCCGGCAGGCGCTGCGCACGGCGGCGATGGGAGAGCTGGCCGCGTCGCGGTCGGTGTACCGGCTGATGGAGGCGGGGCTGATCCGCGTGGCGCCCCTGGCGGACGGGGCCGTGGAGCCGCCTTCCCCCCGGCGCACCACGACGGATCCGTATGGATTGAACCTGGGGGATTTGATGGGCGGGGGCTGAAGCGCCCGTTGGTCAATCACTCTCCGCCAGTGGGCCGGAAGTTGAGCGCTCAGGCTCCCCGTCGTCCCTTGTGTCCGGGGGAGCCGTTCTGGACCACCAGCGCCGAAGCCACTTCTCCCGAGTCCGAGCTGGACCAGACGAGTACCTCGGTTCCCCTCGCGTACCCGCGAAGCAAGGAGCGCGTGGCGGCAGCGATTGCGATGGCACCGCTGGCCGAGCCCGTGTCGCCAAGAGAGGTCGCAGGGCAGCGAGGCGCGACCGGCAGGTCGTGGGTGCCTGACAGACGCACGAGCGCGTTTCCCCACTCGCGCGCCCGGGTTTCCTGCCCGTTCAGATCTCCGTAGGCATCCGCGATACCCGGGCGCCCCTCCAGGGAGCGAGCCAGGACACCCGCGAGGGCCTGCCCTGTCCCGGGCTGCTGGCGCTCCCGACTGTCGGGCTCCCTTCCCACGTGGACGGCCTCGATGAAGGCCTCCACCCGTGCGCCACGGCGACGCGCCTCGCTCTCGCCTTCCAACAGGAGGGCCACGGCGGCCTGCCCCGGCATCATTCCCACGGGACGTTGAGTCGTTTTGAGCATCCCCCGCTGCGCCAACCACATGACGTCGTCATCGCCTACGAGGCTGTCCACGGCCAGGACGATGACGCGACGCACCCGACCGGACTGAAGCTCCTGCCGGGCCTCATGGATGGCCTCCAACACCGACGCATGACCCGACATGAACCGGCGACCGCGCCCAGCGACGGCGGGCAGTTGCGTCTCCGCCAGCACCGAGGCAACGAGGCGCTCTTCGAGCAGTTCCTCGAAGGTGGCCCCCAGGTCCTCCATCCGTGGACGCGACAGACAGGAGAAGAGTGCTGTTGATGCCCAGAACCCCTTGTCCCGCCGGTCCAGTCCTGCATAGCAAACGAGATCGTTCAAGGCATGCGCGGCCATGAGCGTGTAGAGCCCGAGGCCCTCGAACCCGTTCGTGATGCCCTGGAGTGGATGTCCCACGACGCGCTCCACCCCCTCTTCGTCATCCTCCGAGTAGACCTCGAAGCGCAGCGGCGCGGGCCGCGCCATCCCGCAGCGAAGCGCCGCGCAAGCGGAGATGACGTCTTCGCCCAGGGTGCTGAGCATTCCCAGGCCGGTGATGGCCAGACGCATGAGCGCTTCCCGTTCGCCGCTCAGCCCATGACGGGTGAAGGCAGAATTCGCGTGAGGTCCCGCAGGATGGCCGCGGGGATGAAATCGTAGCGACCCTCGGTCTTCACTTCCCGGAGTCGGGCCACCTTGACGAGCGCGGCGCCCTCGATGAAGACGTGGGCTTCTGTGCGGTCATGGTAGGGGTCCACGGGACGGGTCTCCCGCGCGTGCTCGATGGCGACACGCCAGTCATCCGTCAGCGTCCGCAGTGCCTCCTCGAATGCTCGTGCATCCACGCGGAGCACGGCATCGAGGGCGCTCAGCCTGGCCGTCCCCACCTCCTCCAGCAGTTCCTTCAGCCGCCGCGCGTCTGTTGGATCCACCTGCCCGTCCATGAGCGAGGTGAGGAGTTTGAAGAAGAGGAAATCCTCTTCTTCCTCCACGTCTGACCACCACGTCGCTGGCATGACCCTGCTGATCTCCCGAGCCAGATCCCAGGCGCCGATGCAGAGCGCGTCCAGCAGAGGGGCGCCCCGGCTTCGGGCCAGCAATGAGCGCTCCGCCTTCGCGTCTGGCTGCCGCGTGCGCAGCAGCAGGTACATCTCCGCGCTGCTGAAGAGGTTCTCGGTGAACTCTTGCACGTCGTGGTGGGCCAGCAGGTGGCCACAGCCGATGCGCCGGTAGAGCTGGCAGAGTTCCAGCAGCCGCGAGGGCTCCGCCGCTTCTGCGTCCGCGAGCTGGCCCAGGTGTCGCACCAGCAGGGTGCTCAGGTTGCGGAGGGTGAGTTCGAGCCCTTTGATGCTCATGTCATGAACTCGCCCAACGGGAGTGCCACCAGCCCGCCATCCATCCCTTGGGCCTTGAGCGCGTCCAGCAGGTCGGAGCGGATGAGCTTCACATCCGGTTCTTCGGCCAACCGGAACAGCTTCGCGTCCGTGGGAATCTGCTCCTCCCGGACCTGAATCTTATGGATGCTGGAGATCTCCTTCACCCCTGGCGTGCTCACGGCTTCTCCCGTGAACAGGCTGTACTCGGCGCGGTCGAAGTCGAAGCAGGCAACCTTCAGCAGCGGGTTGATGAGGAGATACTTCTCCGGCCGGACCTTGCCCTTCTTGTCCTTGAGAACGAACGGCAGGTACTCGGCCTGCTCACGCGTGACGCCCTCGGCCTTCAAGAGGTCGCAGACCCGCTCCGTGGCGAGGAGGAGACGAGACGTCGTGTAGAGGAAGTCCGTGAAGCGGGGACCGGATTTCGAGGAGAGGGCCACCTCCGTGGTCGGCGGAAAATCCAGGCCGATGGGCACTCCCCGACGGACCCGGATGGGCTCGGGGAGGTGACGCGCGGAGAACGGCTCGGTCGCGGCGTTCTCGGCACCCGGAAAATGCGGCAGCGTGAAGTATGAAAATCCGGTCTGGGCCATCAGAGAGACACTTTCCTGTCGATGATCTGTTGGTACATCGTCCGCGACAACTCATCCAACCGTTGCTTCAAACGAGCCCCGGCCTTCTTCTCCGCTTCGTGCGCGTCGTCCTTGCTGGCCGCGAGTTCCTGGTCCAGCTCTTCCGCGATCCGTTGGACCTTGATCTCGACCTGGTCGGAATACGCATCATGCCCGGTCGCCCCCCAGGGACAGTGCGGCGGCAGCCCCAGGATGTCGGCGATGGTGACGTCATCCGGCAGCAGGATGACGTTCCCTTCGTTGTGGACGTTCCACTTCGCCTCCATCAAGGCCGAAATGCGCTGCTGGAAGGAGGTCTGCGCGTCGGGCAGGCGCAGAACTCCGTTGCGCAGCGTCGTGTCCGGGATGATGTGGTGGTGCTCGTGGTCGTACGGGTACCACGCCCCCAGCCGCGCAGGTTCGTGGTTCGGCGCGAAGCCAATGGGCGCCAATCCCAGCGACTCGGCCTTCAGGTTCCCCGCCATTCCCAGATAGTGGACATTGATGAAGCGTGGCTCGAGCGTGTACCCGACATCCCAGGCCTTCTCGTTCACGGCGAGCCGCTTGAAGGCATCCGCGAACGCGCCAAAGTACTTGCCCAGGAGCGCGCTCGGGCCCGTCTTCCGCATGGCCTGCACCTGCTTCAAGGTCACATACCAGCGATGGTGGACGCGGCTGGGGAGCGTCTCTCCGTTGGCCTTGGCTGTCGAGCGCTGCTGGGACAGATCGCTCAGTTTCTTCTCGGCCGCCTGCTGCTGGGCCTTGATGGCTTCGTCATACTGCTGCTTGAGCGCATCCTGATTGCCTCGGACCTTTTCAACCCTGGCCGGGTCCGGCTTGTACTTCGCCGCGCGTGCGCCCTTCGCTATCTTGAAACTGTTGTTCTGGTAGTGGCAGGGATGCGATCGCCAATCCCCCTTGGGGATGTAGTGCTTCCAGAGACAGCCGCTCTCCTTGGGCTTCTTTTCGTGCTCCCGCTTGAGTTCTGCCTGCGTCTGATAATGTTTTGGCGCCATGCTGCCCCCCTGCTGAGTCCCTGATTCGGGATGTTAGCACTCCTCCCCCACAGGCATCCGCGACTGGGGATGCCTTCCCCCGTCAGATCCCCACCCGCTGCACGACGCGCGGCTCCGGGTACTTGCTCTTGATGACGACCTGGTGCGTACCCGGTTCGTACTCGTACGTCAGTTTGCCGGACTTCTTCGGCTTCGACTGGGGGAGCTGCGAGAACCGCGACCATGCGGCCTCCCGCTTCGCCCGGGTCAACGGATCCGCGCCCTCCAGGGACACGAGTTGCTCCTGGGCGAACGCATCACCCGCCCGGTCCGCGGCCTTGACCTGCTCCTGATTGAAGGGGTTGTCGGCCTGCGGCTGGAGGTCCTGCATGAACATGTCCAGTTCGAGCTGGCTCTGCGCGTCGAGTTGCTCCTGCTCCAGTTGGGTGAACGGGTTGCGCACCATCTGGATGCGGTGGCGCAGCGTCAGCTCGGACTCCACGCGGGACGCGCCCGTCGTGTCATCGAACGAGGCGGCCCCCGTCCGCGCGCTCATCTTCACGTTCAGGTACTTGCACAGGCCCGCGTAGAACTTGAACGCGAACGCGCTGGACAGGTCCGGCCCCGCGACCCCTCCCAGCCGGTCCGGATCATGGGACACGTCGAACTGCGCCGACCGCGCGCCGTAGCACATCACCAGGGACAGGCTGATGGGACGGCTGCCGACATGATCCCTCAGGAACGAGAGCACGATGTCCGCAGCCTTGTCGTACGACACCTTGGGCGCGTCGTGCTGGGGCAGCGAGTAGCCGTACGTGGTGTCGTCGTACAGGCCGTGCATGCCCACCATGATCTTGCTGCACTGCGGATGCTTCAGGAAGAAGCCGCGCACCTGCGCCCTCGCCTGCTCGTAGGCGGCGAGGGGGCCGGGATCCCGCCCCAGCGGCGTTTCCAGATACCGTTGATGCTCCGCCACGCTGGCGAAGCAATCCACCCGCTCCACCACGGACGCGCCCCACCACCACGCGGAGAAACGGTTCATCCGGGAGGCCTCATCCTGCTTCTGGTACTTCGCGAGGATCCTCGGAATCGAGTTGTTGGTGGCGTTGTCGGTGGGCGATGCGAAGTTGAGGTAGAGGATCTTCATCAGGGTCGGGAACGGTAGCACCGGGTGCCGGTCAGCCTCCGGTGTGTCACCGCAGATCTTCGAGCAGCGCGGTCTGGAGCGCCTTGCGGTTTTCCGGGAAGTGCTGGTTGGGATAGGACCGTGCGCCCGCCAGGAGGGGCTCGTACTTCTGGTACATCGGGTCGGAGCGCGCGGGCTCCTGCTGGTAGAAGGCGCGGTTGGCCTGGAGCAGGTAGCGAGGCCGGGTGCCTTCGGGGCCATCCTTGCTGAAGGCGATGAGGCTGCGCGTCTCCGGGGCCTGCATGAACCGGGTGACGGCCCGTGCGTCCTCCGCGCACGTCCCGGTGCAGTTCGCATTCAGCACCAGCGCGTCCACGAACACCGCCGGGGCCGAGCCCGTGCCGAGCGGCACCGAGATGACCTCCGGCAGCGGCATGCTGGGCTGGGCCTGGAGGATGTAGAACAGGCGCTCGGTGTAGCCCATGAAGCCGTTGGCCTGCTCCTGGGCGAAGGACACTTCCGCCACCGTGTTGTCCGCGTAGGTGCCATCCAGGCACGGATTGGCGCCCGTCTCGCTCGCGCAACTGTCGACGACCTCATCGAAGGCCCCCACCGCCTTCGCGTCCAGCGGCAGGGTGAGGGCGCTGGCGAGCGCATCCCCAGGATGGGTGTCCGCCCAGGCGTCGATGTACGAGGATGGCAGCGTCCAGCTTCCATCGAAGTTCGCCGCCAGCGGGCGCTTGCCGGCGGAGACCTCCCGGAGGATCCGCACCAGCGAGGCGCTGTCGGTGGCGGACCGGATGTTCGTGCTCCGCGAATACACGACGTAGGTGCACAGGTACGTGGGCGCGCCATAGCTCGCACCGGACACGCGGACGGCCTCCTCGGCCGCGGGATGCACGACGCCCGCCTCCTGCGTGACGGGCTGGATCCACCCCTTCGACACGAGCGAGCCCAACACCAGCGTGTCCACCTCCACCAACTGCGCGGCCCCCGTCCCCGTGCCCAGGAGCTGGTTCAACGTGCCCCCCTCGTCCAGGTCATAGACATCCAGGTTCGCGTCGAACACCACCTCCAGGTCGATGTCCTCGTGGGCCCGCTCGAAGTCGGCCTCGAGCCGCTGCTTGAGGCTCGCGAACTGGTCCCCCGCCGAATCCGGGATGTAGGGGAACAGCACTGCCTTCAGCGGACGCCGCTCGACAGGCACGGGGTCGGGCGTTTCCGAGCAGGCGCTCAGGACAAGGACGGCGGGACAGAGCAGGACACTCCACTTCATGGCGGGGGACCTCGGTTCCTGGACGCAGGCAGGGATGCTCGCGCTGGATGCGGCCGAGCACGATACGACCCTGGCGCCCCCACGTGCACCCCGGGTGCGTGTGGGGCCGGAGGAAAACCAGCAGGGTCGCGATCCGCTCCCGCCCTTCCCTCCGGGCTTGAATCCAAGAGACCTGATGGGCGGTAGTGGAGCCCATGCTCTTTCGTCCCTATTTGAAGATGGCCGCGGTGGGTCACAACCGGGGCCAGACGGGGGCTTCGGGAAGCTGGGTGGCCCTGGAAAAGCTCCATGGGGCCCAGCTCGTTCTGGGGGCCCAGGATGAGCAGGTCCACTTCGGCAAGCGCAAGGCCTGGCTCACCGAAGAAGACCCCTTCTTCGGATGGCAGTTGCTACGCCTCCCATTGAGCAGCGCGGCGCGGAAGCTTGCGCATACGGTCTGTGCGCGGGGCGAGCGGCTCTACCTCTACGGAGAACTGGTGGGCGGTCGCTATCCCCACCCGGAAGTGCCTGCCGTGCCCGGCATGGCCCCCGTGCAGACGGGCATCTGGTATGCGCCCGATCTCCAGTGGATCCTCTTCGACATCCTGGTCGCCCGCTCCGACGAGGATGAGGGGGAGTTCCTGCCCCACCGGGACGTGGAAGAGGTGGCCCGCACGGCAGGAGTGCTGACGCCACCGGTCGTGCGCCGGGGAACGCGTTCGGAGATGGAGGCCGTGCCCACGCGCTCCCTGTCCCGTCTCCCAGTACTGCTGGGCCTTCCGCCCATCCCTGACAACTGGGCCGAGGGCCTGGTCATCAAGAGCGAACAGCGCTCGTCGCCCAGCCAACGCGCCGCCGTGAAGCGGAAGATCGAGGAGTTCAACGAGGCCCGCTTCGATGAGAGCGCCCCGTGGGATCCCCAGCAGCGGTTGTCCCTGTCGGAGCTGAAGGACTGGGCTTCGCGACTGGTGAACCCGGCGCGGATCGCCAGTGCAATCTCGAAGTGCGGAAGGAGCGACGCGGACCTGGTGGTGGGCGAGGTGGAGCTGGATGTCCGGGTCGACCTCGAACTGACCTTCCCTTCAGCGTGTCAGGCATTGGACCCGGCCGGAGAGGAGGGTCTGTCCGCGCACATCCGTGAGCAGGCCCGGCCCCTCGTCAGCAAGGCACTCGAATCCACCGGGGCTTGACTCAGCGGACAACCCCGGTCGCGTCGTAGATGGTCTTGGTGGAAGAACCCGTATTGACCACGACTTCGTCGCCGGCCACGCCGTCGATGTTGGCAATCCTGTTCAAGCCCTGGTACCCGACGATGGCGTAGTTCACCGTGGTGCGGTTGGCATCACGGATGATCTTCACCGCCGTGCCGCTGTTGGTGATCAATTCGGTGCCCGGCTTTCCGTTCGTGTCGCGGACGCCCAGAAGCGTCCAGGGGCTGGCGGAGATGACGTAGTCGCGGGTCGCGGGAACCTTCTGCTCGATAACCCTCACCGCGGAGCCCAGTTTGACGACCAGCTCGTTCGCGCCATCACCGTTCAGGTCATGGAAGCCCAGTGGAGCCCAGGGACTCGTGGAGATGGCGAAGTCCCGCGTCGCCGGGAGCCGATGGGTGATGACCCGGATGAAGGAGCTGACGTTGATGGCCAGTTCCGCACCCGCGACACCATCCATGTTGCTGATGCCAATCAGGGACCAGGAGCCCGTGGAGATGGCGTAGTCCCGCGTCGCGGGGATCCGGTAGGTGATCACCCGGATGAAGCTCCCGACGTTGACGGCCAGCTCTTCGCCGGCCATGCCATCCAGGTCCGCTACGGCGAGCAACGACCAACTGCCCGACGAGATGGCGTAGGTGCGCGTGAAGCCACTCGCCTCCTGGATGTCGATGGCGCTCAGGTTCTTGTAGACCGACTCGGGAACACCATCTCCATTCAGGTCCCACGCCCCAAGCAACGTGCGCGCCGCGAATGCCGGGCTCGCGCCCAGAAGGAACAGCAGCAGCACCGCGTGGACACTCCACCTGGCTGAGTCCCCTGCCTTGATCATGAACATGTGTGCTTCCCCCCTGAGGGTTTGATGCCTCGCACAAGCAAGGCGCGACCCGAACCTTCTGCTTACCTGGGTGGGAAGGGGCCACGTCGCCAAAAACAACGCGGTCCATGATGAGGAGTAAGAATCTTTGACTCCCAGTCGGCAGCGCTCCCCCACGGCTGGGGTTGCCCCGTCAATGGAGCGTGCAGGCCCGGGGGCCCAGTTCCCGGGCCCCCTTGCACCCCGCGTGCGGGGAGTGCCCAGATGAGTCCCCATCACCCCAGAAGGGACATCTCGAATGAAACGCAACGTGTGGAGCGGTTGGAATCTCGTGTGGGCGGTGGCGACGGGCGCCATCGTCGCGAGCAGCGGGGCCTGCGGCGGCGATGACGGCGATCCGGATCCGGGCCCTGGGCCGACGGACGCTGGCACCCAGGCGGATGCCGGCGCCGCGCAGCCCATCGAGGAAGGCCGTGCGCTCACGACCTCCAACGGAAACCTTATCGTGGTGGGCTCCACGGAGCAGAACCCGACCGCCACCGGCGTGGACCTCCTGGTCCGCCGCTATACGGCTTCCGGAACCCTGGACACGACGTTCGGCACGCAGGGCTCGGTGGTCGTTGACTTCGAGGGACCGGCGACGGGCGCCATCTCCGGACAGCGCGAACAGGACGACCGCGCGGACACCGTGGCGGTGTTCCCGGACGGCAGCCTGCTGGTCGCGGGCTTCGCCCAGGGCGGCGTGAAGTCCGACTCGCGCGACTTCGCCGTGGTGAAGCTCACCGCCAACGGGCAGTTGGACACCAGCTTCAACAAGACGGGCCGCTCCCGGCTGCACTTCGGCGCGGAGGGCAGTGTCGAGTTCCGGGGCGCGGTGCACAGCGTCCTGCCCATGGCGAACGGACTCTTCTACGTCGGCGGCTTCCTCACGAAGTCCGACGGACTGGACGAGGACTTCGCGCTGATCCGCTACAAGGCGGACGGCTCGCTCGACACGTCCTTCACGTCCGCGGGGAGCCCCGCGGGAAGCTGGATTGGCGGCGCGTACACGAACGCTGAATCCGTCCAGGGCATCGTGCTCCAGGGCACGAGCCTCGTCATCGGCGGTGGTGACGACTTCGCGGCGGTGCGCATCCGGCCGGCCGGAAACCAGGACATGACGTTCGGTACGTCGGGGCTCGCGAAGAGCGTGGGCGGCCGGGCCCACGCCATGGTGGCCCGTCCGAGCGGCGGCTTCCTGCTCGCGGGCGAGCGGCAGGACGTGAAGGTGGGCGGCACCGGCTACGGGGTGATGAAGCTCGTGGCCTACACGGCCGAGGGCAAGCCTGACGTCACCTTCGGCCCCGAAGGCGTGCGCGAGTACACCGCCCCCGAGGACGTGCTCGACGTGGTGGACGTCAGCGGCCTTGCCATCCAGGCCGACGGGAAGATCCTCGTCTACGCCAACGTGCGCGCGAAGCCCGCGCTGTTCCGCTTCCTGACCAATGGTGATCTGGACACGGCGTTCGGAACCGGCGGCGTGGTGCGCTGGCCGGAGACGCAGCTCACCCTGCCCCTCTTCATCCGCCCCACCACCGGGCCCAAGCTGGTCGTCAGCGGCAACACGGCGTTCGTCACCGACGCGAACATCTACACCCCGGGGTTCTTCCCCGGCCCCGCGCGCCTGCTCCTGAAGAGCACCGGGCTGTAGCGGTGCGCCACGGGGTCCTCGGCGGCTGACGCGAAGCTGACACAGCGGATCGCCCCTGGGGACAGCCTCCGGTGTGACTGCCGCACATTCCCGGCGCGCGGCCTGCACCCACCACCCGGAAGCCCTACCCTCCCCTGTCATCGCGCTGGCGCGGTGCCAGGGGAGGAAGCCATGGCCTCACGGAAGCGCTCGAAGCCGTCACCCCGAAGCAAGCCTCCCCTCCC
>NZ_RAVZ01000127.1 GCF_003611635.1 Corallococcus terminator
CCGTGGGCCCGGTGGAAACCGCCCTCCTGGCCCAATTGGCCCCCGCCGTGGTGCCCCAGGTCCACTGGCTGCCCGGGGGCGGCGCGGTGCGGATCCTCGAAGGGGGCCCCCCGGCGGACGCCCCGGAGGCGCCTCGTTCGACGGTGGTGTGGTTGCACGGGCGGGGCCAGTCCGCGACGCACTGGTTCCCCTATCTGACCGCCCTGGCCCGCCATCACCGGGTCCTGGCCCTGGACCTGCCCGGCTTCGGCCAGTCCACCGCCCCGGAGCTGCGCGTGCGGTCGGCGGAGGACGCGGTGCGCTTCTTCACCGACCCCGTGGAGGAGGCGCTCGGGATGCTGGAGCCGGGGCCGGTGGCGGTGGTCGGCCACTCCCTGGGCGGGCTGGTGGCGCTGGAGCTGGCGCTGCGCGGGACGGTGAAGGTGGAGCGGCTGGTGCTGGTGGACGCGATGGGGCTGGGGCCAGAGATGACGCGAGCCTCCCGCCTCTTCTTTCGCGCGGGGCCGGAGCGACTGGCCCGGAACCTGGGCCCCTGGGCGATGGCGCGGATGCTGCCGCCCCCGCCGACGCCGCTGGGACAACGACTGGGCGCGCTGGGCTACGAGCTCCTGGAGGTGCGGGGCGGACGGCCGGAGGCGGCGCAGGCCTTCAACGCGCTGGTGCCCCTGACGGGCCCGGTGTTCCACCGCCTGGAGCGGCTGGGCGAGGTGAAGCAACCCGTGCTGCTCGTCTGGGGTGAGCGCGAGGAGACGCTGCCCATCGCCCTGGCGGACGAGGCCGCGCGGAGGCTGCCCCAGGCCCGCGTGCTGCGCGTGGACTGCGGACACAGCCCGCACCTGGAACGGCCGGAGCTCGTGCTCCCGGAGCTGAAGCGCTTCCTGGACAATGAATGACAGTCGCCGTCCAGAGCACCGCCAGTGCCTGACTTCCGCAAAGCCAGACACGGTATACTCAGACGCAGGCGGCTCGGGGCTGGTCGGGCCGCGTTGAGGGAATCACGGGAATGCATACGAGCTTGGAATTGAAGTCCCGAGGCGGTTGGGCGCTCGGCGTCCTGTTGGGCGTGGCGCTGACCCTGGGGGCCTGCGGCAAGGACGCAGTCGAGGACCCGGGGTTGCAGCCAGGGGCGCAGGGGGCAGTGGATTTCACGGCGCCCGGGGCCGTCCGCCTGGACCTCTCCGTCAAGGCAGGCCAGCGCTACCGCTTCGTCTGCGAACCCACCACCCTGACAGGGTGTCAGCTTCAATTGCGAGATGCGAAGTCGCTGGAGCCCCTGGGTGAGGCCCGGGCCACCAACACCCGGCATTCGTGGGGGATCACCCTCTTCTGGACGGCTTCCGCGAACGGGCGGGTCGTGATGGAGCTCCAGTCGAACCTGAGCGTAGAGGAGGGTCACACAGGACATTTCACGTACCTGTTCACGGAGGCCACGGATGACGCGGGCGGCTCCACGGACGAAGCCGTCAACCAGCCGGTCTCGGAGACCGAAACAACGTTCGAGGGCTTCCTGGAGTCCTCCACCGACGTGGATGCCTGGCGGTTCTCCGTGCCTGCGGAGCGCATCTTGCGAGCCGTCTGCCAGTCGACGGAGGCCGGCAGCCACCCGAACCTGGAGCTCCTCCGTCCGGATGGGACGTCACTCGGGACGTACAACTTCAGCGCCTACCCCTTTGAGGACGCCCTGCCCTACATCGCCGTCAAGAACGTGGGAGGGGGGGACCTCATCCTGCGCGTCCAGGCCGACCAGCGGGATTCCTCGACCTACGCCTCCCGGTATGAGTGCCAGGTCAGCGATGCGGGTCCGGATGACCATGGGGACGTCGCGGCACGGGCCACTGTCGTGACGGTGCCCGCGCAGGTGGACGTCGTCTTCGGCTCCAGGAATGACGTGGACGTGTTGGCCGTGGAGCTGGTCGCGGGCCACGTGTATCGCCTGAAGGACGCCACCGCCGGCAGCGCCAGACCCACCGTCTATTGTGGAACCACGGTGACGGATGCCCAGGGCATGCAGCAGGGCCCGAAGCAGATCACCGACGGGGAGGGGGCCCGGTTCACGGCCCCCACGAGCGGCCGGTATTTCCTCGCGCTCGAGCGCAGCTTCAGCGACGGCGCCAGGAGTTGGGTCTATCCACTGAGCCACCGCTACGAAATCACCGACGTCACGCCGTAGCACGGACTGTCTGGAGAGGCCCGGTGCCATTGCACCGGCCCTTGCGTCAAACAGGCTACAGTCCCGCGCCGTGACGAAAGACTTCCTAGACCTGGAGGCGACGCCGGAGCGCTTGCACGCACTGGCGGACGCCCGAATCCTGAGCCCGGACGCGTACGGGCGCGCGCTGAACCTGGCCGTCGCCTCCCCGTCACGCTCCGCGTGGCACGCGTTCGTGTCCATGACCCTGATGGCCCTGGGCTCGCTGCTGGTGCTCGCGGGCGTGGTGTACTTCTTCGCCTACAACTGGGCGGAGCTGGGACGCTTCGCCAAGCTGGGCCTCATCGCCCTGGGCATCACCGGGACGGCGGTGGGCGCGTGGCGGCTGGGGGACCGGCCCGCGGGCCAGTTCGCGCTGCTCGCGGCCGCGGTGCTCGTGGGCCCGCTGCTCGCCGTGTACGGACAGACGTACCAGACGGGCGCGGATCCGTATGAGCTGTTCATCGGCTGGGGCGCGCTCATCCTGCCGTGGGTGGCGCTGGCGCGCTTCACGCCGCTGTGGCTGCTCCAACTCGTGCTCGTCAACACGGGCGTCATCCTCTTCTGGGGCCAGCGCATGGATGGGCTCGGGTCCCGGGAGGGCCTGCTGGCGCTGCTGCTCGGCGCGCTCAACGGCTTCGCGTGGGCCACGTATGAACACTTCGCCAACCTCAAGGTGCCCTGGCTCCAGGGGCGGTGGCTGCCCCGCGTCCTGTCCCTCATGACGGTGACGCCGCTGCTGGGCATGGCCATCCTGTTCATCGTCAGCAATTCCGACCGCTCCATCGAATCCGGCCTGTCGCTGCTGCTGCTGCTCGCCGCGCTGGGCGCCATGTACGCCCTGCACCGGCACCTGCGGGGCGAACTGTTCCTGCTCACCGTGGGCGCGCTGTGCGCGATGACGCTCGTCACCACGGCGGTGGGCTACTTCATGATCGAGGCCTCCATGCCCGAGGAGCTCGTCCTGCTGGTGATGACCCCGCTCATCATCGGTGAGATGGCGCTCGCCGTGACGTGGCTGCGCCACGAGTCCCACGCCACCGGCGTCACGGAGGAGACCTGACATGGCCCTGCGACCCTCGATGCGGGAAGTCCTCCGGGGACTGGTGGCCGAAGGACAGGTGGACGCGGAGGTGGAGGCCCGCGCCCGCACGGCGCTGGAGGTCCGGCAACGGACGATGAGCGCCTCGCCCTGGTTCGTGAAGGCGCTGTCCGGCCTGGGCGCGTGGATGTCCGCCGGCTTCCTGATGAGCTTCTTCGCGTGTGTCGGCCTGTGGAAGGAGGAAGGCGCCCTCTTCGCGCTCGGCGTGGTGCTGTGCGGAGCGTCCGTCTACCTGCGGCGAGAGCTGGAGGGGCCCTTCATGGAGCAGCTCGCGCTGTCCACGTGCCTCGCGGGCGTGGGCTCCATCCTGTCCGCCGTGGCGGAGTGGACGAACAGCGACGTCACCGTCGCGCTCACGGCGGTGGGGCTGGGTGTCGTGCTGCTCGCGTACTTCCCCGACGTCATCCTCTACTTCCTGGCCATGCTGGGCATCTGCCTGGCCCTGGGCTTCCTGACCGAGAAGGCGATGAGCGGCATGGGCGTGGACCTGTGCGTGGTGCTGGGCTCGGCGGCCCTCTGTGGCCTGCTCATCCATGAGCCCTGGCTGCGCAAGGGCCCGCTGGGTGACCGCGTAGGGCCCATGGCCTTCGCGCTCGCGTGCGCGGTGCCCGGCTGGCTGCTGTTCCGCAACCTCGTCGGCATGCAGGACGGCTTCCACTACCTGTTCCGGGGGGACTTCCTGCCGCCCGTGGCGCTGACCGTGCCGCTGGCCGTCATCGCCCTGTGGACGGGATGGCAGGTGCTGCGCGAGCAGGGCCTGGACAAGGACCGGGGCGTCTGGCTTCCGGCGGCGGGCGCGCTGGTGCTGCTCACGGGGATGACGCTGAGCACGCCGGGCCTGCTCGTCGCGGGGCTGATGTTGACGCTCGGCTTCCACCGCCGCAGCCGCGTGATGCTGGGGCTGGCGGTGGCGTTCCTGCTGACGTTCGGCTCGTTCTACTACTACGACCTGCGGCTCACCCTGCTCGCCAAGGCGCTCGCGCTCGTGGGCAGCGGGCTGGTGCTGCTGGGCGTGCGGCAGTTCTTCCAGCGGCGGTCGTCCGCCGTGCTCGCGGAGGCCCGATGAAACGCGGCGCCGTCATTTTCGGAGGGCTCGCGCTGGTGCTCGTCGCCATGGTCGCCCTCGTCGTGCAGAAGGAAACCGTGCTGGCCCGGGGCCGGCCGGTGTTGCTGCGACTGGCGCCGGTGGATCCGCGCTCGCTCATCCAGGGCGATTACATGGTGCTCGACTACGCCATCAGCCAGACGTGGCGCGAGGGCCGCGTGGCGCCCCAGGAGGACGGCACCGAGGTGCGGCTCCTGGACGAGAACGGCGTGGGCCGCGAGGTGCCCCAGGAGGACGGCACCGTGGTGCTGCGCCTGGACGAGCACGGCGTGGGCCAGTTCGTGCGCTACGAAACGCCGGGTACCGAGCTCGCTCCGGATGAGCTGCGCCTGCGCTTCCGCATCCGGAACTCGCGCATGCGCCTGGGCGCGGAGTCCTTCTTCTTCCAGGAGGGACACGCGGACCGCTACGCCAAGGCGCGCTACGGAGAGCTGCGCGTGACGGACAGCGGCACCAGCGTGCTCGTGGGACTGCGCGACGAGGCCTATCAGCCGCTGGGCAAGGCCGTGCAGTAAGGCTCGGGCACCGCGCCCCGATGCGTCCAAGGCACGGCGGCGGGAATCACGCGACCACCGAGCCCCGGTGCATCCGGGGCTCAGCGTGACTCACGCGGCCTCTTCGCCTTCGAGCAGGTCGGAGAACGGCGAGCCGTCCTCGCCCAGCGCCTTGTAGAGCGCGTCCACCTTCTCCAGTTCGCGCTTGAGCGCCTTGTGGTGGTTGCGGTTCTTCACCAGGCTTTCGCGGCCCAGCAGGCGGAAGGCCTCGTCGCGGCCCACCTGACGGATGGCCAGCCCCAGCACCAGTCCGCGGAAACCATCCGCGAGGTCCAGGTCCAGCGGCCCGCCCCTTCGGCGCGCTTCGCCCACGAACGCCTGCGCGGCGGCGCGCAGGGCCTCCGGCAGCGGACGTCCGCCCGGCGCCTGCTCGTAGTCCAGCGCCCGCGCCACGTGCTTCTCCTGCAACACGAGGTCGCCCGCGGCCCCGGCGTGCTCCACCATCGCCAGCGTGTAGGCGCGCCGCACGATGTTGTCGAGCTGCCGCAGGTTGCCCGGCCAGGAGCTGGTGACCAGCAGGTGCTCCGCCTCCGGCGCCAGGCGCGCGGAGCCCTCCGGCAGCCGTTCGCGGTGGCGGCGGTTCACCATGTACCGCCCCCAGAGGGGAATCTCGTCGTTGCGGTCCTGCAGGGGCGGCATGCGCACCGGCAGCACGTTCACGCGGTAGTACAGGTCCTCGCGGAAGCGGCCGGCCCGCACCTGCGCGTGCAGGTCCGCGTTGGTGCCGATGATGAAGCGCACGTCCGCGAGCTTCTCGCCGGTGCCCTCGCCCAACGGCCGGTAGCTGCGCGACTCCAGCAGGTGCAGCAGGCCCGCCTGCGCCTTGAGCGACAGCTTGTCGATTTCGTCGATGAACAGCGTGCCGCCATCCGAGCGCGCCACCACGCCCGGCGCGTCGCGCGTCGCCCCGGTGAAGGCGCCCTTCTTCCAGCCGAAGAGCTCCGCCATCTGGAGGTCCTCCGGCACCGTCACCAGGTCCAGCGTCTCGAAGGGCTTGCCCCGGCGGTTGGAGCGCTCATGGCACCAGCGCGCCAGCCGCGACTTGCCCGCGCCCGTGGCGCCGCTGACGAGGATGGTCTCATCCTGCAGCGCGAACACCCTGAGGATGGGCAACAGCTCCGCCATGGAGCGCCCCACCACGGGCAGGAATTCGTCCACCTCCGGCGTGGCCACCGGCCGCTGCGGCAGCGCGGTGAGGTACGGCGCGGCGACGTCCGTGAAGAGCTGGAGCACGTCCCCGGCGTCACGCCAGACGAACTCCTGCCCCATCGCGGCCAGACACTCGGCCTCCAGCGAAATCATGCCCTCCATGCCCGCGGGCGTGCGCAGGGGCAGCACGCACACGTGCGTCGCATGACGGCCGAGGAAGCGTTGCTTGCTTTCGTTGCTGTGGAAGCCCGCGAGCCCCGGGTCCCCCGTCACGGGCGCGTCCGGCGCGTGCGGCTGCACCGTGCCGATGTTCACGTCGATGGACACCGCGCAGCGGTGCTCGACCACCGCGCGCCACGCCGTGGCGGAGGTGAAGAAGGGCGTCCCGACACCCGCGTCCGTCGTCTCCTTGGCCCCCACGTCCAGCGCCGCCAGACGGCGGTACGCTTCTCCGGGACGCAGGTGGACGATGCCGCGCAGGACCCGGGCCCGACCCGCGTAGCGGCTGGACGCCACCGCGGCTTCCGCCGCAGCCAGCATCCGGCGCAGCGTCGCCGCCGCAGCCGACTCGAAGTCCCTGGAATCCCTGAGCGCAGCCATGAGCTGCGCCAACTCGTCTCGCATCCCCTTCGCCTCCGTGCGGATGCCGCGCCACCGCAGACCGGCGAAGCCGTCCTGAAAACAGGCGCGGACTCTATCGGAGATGAAGGATGGAGAGCGCGGAAGGAGCGGCCCCTCCTTCCGCGCTCCGGGTGCATCCGGATGCGTATACGCCGTTGCCAGCGTATGCGGCCATCCTCTTGCGGATGTCGTGCCAGCCAGAGAGTCCCTGTGATTTCGCGGGCTTCCCGACAGGGCTCGGCCCTGGATGCGTCCTGACAGAACGCGGACGCGTCCAAACGGAACGCAGACGCGTCAGTCCCTGCCATGGACGCGTCGGCTCCTTGCTCTACAAACGAAGAAGCGAGGTCATTCCATGCCCACCGCCATGAGGTGCGGCAGGTTCCAACCGCGCCACACGCTGATGACGCGCAAGGCAAAGCAGGCAGCGCCTCCGACGAAGGCCATGGCGCGGGAAGGAAGGCCCAGACGCTGTCCCACCACCATGACGAGCGCCCCGGTGAGCGCCGCCAGCGCGTAGATGTCCGCGCGCAGCACCGTGGGGACGTGGGCCAGGAAGAGGTCGCGCAAGGTGCCGCCGCCCGCGCCGGTGATGGCGGCCATGAGGATGGCCATCAGCGGACGCAGGCCGAAGTCCAGCGCCTTGCGCGCCCCGGCGATGGCGAACAGGGACAGGCCCGCCGCGTCCAGCGTGACGAGGAGCGCGGCGGGGACGGACGTCACGAAGCGGTGGAGCAAGAGCACCGTCGCGCCGCCCGCGAAGGCCACCAGGGCATAGCGCTGATCGCGGATGGCATTGGGCGGAATGGCACCGATGAGCAGGTCGCGGAGGATGCCACCCCCCAGCGCCGTGGTGAACGACAGGACCATGATGCCTAGCGGATCCAACCCACCCGCGATGGCGGCGATGGCGCCCTCCACCGCGAAGACGAAGGTGCCGGCGAAGTCGAAGCCCAGGAGCAGTCGCACCTCGCGGCCGTCCACGCGCGCCACCGTCTCCTGCCCCGGCGAGGCCTCCATGCCGGTGACGCTAGCACCCGGCTTCCCGCGCCCCGCGCCACGGGCCCGGGCGTCCATCCACCGAAGGACACCCTGCCCTGCCCTTCAAGGCAGGCCCGGTGTCAGGCAGTGGAGGATGCGTCCGGCTTGAGGACGAAGACGCGATCCAACCGGTTGCTGCCGCGCTCCACCGGCGCTTCCAGGTCGTAGTCGAACGTGAACGTGGCGGCGACGCGCAGGCCCGCCTTGCGGAACATGCGCTTCACCTGGGCCTCGTCGTGCGTGCGGAAGAACCACGTCGTCTCGATGAGCCAGTCCTTGTCGGGACCGGTGACGCGCAGCCGGTTGCGCATGGGCGAGCGGCGCAGGCGCTTCTGCGGCAGGCCCTCGTGCGTGTTGCACACGACCTTGTCCGGGCCCACCTGCCCCACCCAGCGCTCGTGCTCCGGCGCCGAGCGCGTGTAGTCGGTGAGGTGGAAGCCCAGCACGTAGATGCCGTCCGGCTTGAGCAGCCGCCGGGTGCCCACCAGGTGCTCCACCGTGGCCTTCTCGCTGTCCAGGTAGCGGAAGGTGGAGACCAGCGTGTGGGCCAGGTCCACGCGGCCTTCCAGCGCGGGGTCGAAGAAGTCCTCCATGCGCGCCTGCGACAGCTTCACGCGGCGGCGCTCGGCGGGGGTGAGGCGCTTGCGCGCGTGCGCGAGCATGGCCTCCGACAAGTCATAGCCCGCGACGCGCAGGCCCCGGCGCGCGGCTTCTTCCACCAGTCGGCCCGCGCCACACGCGGGCTCCAGCCACTGCTTGCCGCCGGTGCCGTAGCGCTGGCTCAGCGCCTGGAGGAAGTCCGCCTCGCGCACGGTGTCCGTGCCGAAGATGGCCTCGTAGTACTCCGGATGGTCGTACCACTCCTTGCGTCGTTCCATGGTGCGTCAGTGCTCCGTGTGCCCGAAGAGGCGCGCCAGCACGAACATCACCAGCAACCCGGCTGCCAATGCCACCAGGTTGCGTCCGGGCTTGTCCCGCCCGTGCTTGTTCACGTGCGGCAGCAGGTCCGACACGGCGATGTAGAGGAAGGTGCCCGCGGAGAAGGCCAGCGCCTTGGGGGCCAGCGATTCGAAGCGCAGCACCGCGTCGAAGCCAAAGTAGATGAGCGCGCCCACCGGCACCATCAGGCCGTACAGCGCCGTGTACGCGAGGATGGTGCGGCGCTTCTTGCCCTCCGCCTGGAGGATGGACGCCAGCGACAGGGACGAGGGAATCTTGTGCGCGGTGATGGCCAGGAGCGCCATGGCGCCCACGCCCTCCTTCACGGAGGAGCCCAGCGCGATGCCGTCGAAGAGCGTGTGCGTGGACAGGCCCAGGAACGCGCTCAACCCCAGCGCATGGCCGTGCACGTGTTCAGCGCAGTCCGGCGGCTCTTCACAGGTGTGCGCGACGAGGTAGCGCTCCAGCACCAGCACGAAGAGGAAGCCCAGCGGCACGAGCGCGAAGGCCCACCACCCGCCGCCCTCGTACGCTTCCGGGAGCATGTGGAAGAACGCCGCGCCGAACATCACCCCCGCCGCGAAGGCGAGGAATGTCACCAGCCGCGTGGAGCGCTCGTTGAAGACGACCACCGCCGCGCCGGCCAGCGCGCTCACCACGACGATGCAGGAATAGAGAAGGACTTCGGCCACGACCGACGACATGGGGCGCGCACCCTAACCCCAAATCGCGGCGTTCAATAGCTTCGCACCACCAGCACCGACACCCGGCCCGGCTTCACCTCCACGAAGTGGGTCGTCGGACGGCCCGGCGCATCCACCTGGACGGTGTGTTTTCCCGGAGGAAGCCGGAAGCGCACCACCTGGAACTCCGCCGGCAGTGAAAGCCAGGAGCGCAGGTCGGGCTGGTTGCCGGCGTTGAGCAGCAGGAAGGTGAGCACCCCCAATTCCTTGCTCTTCGCCAGCGCGCCCACGCCCGCGGCCACGCCCGCCTTGGCCACGGCGCCCGCGAGCTGCTTCGCCAGCATGCGGCCGATGCGGTCGTTCAGGTGCACCTGGGCCACCCGCGCCAGCGACGTCACCGTCACCGCCCGCTCCGACTGGTTCTCCACCGCCACGCGCACCGGCGGTGTGCCTCCCCGGTCGCGGTACACGGGCACGGAGATGAGCTCCCCGGAGTCGTTGTAGTCGCGCGACGTGGACATCTTCTCCGGCGACAGGCCCGCCTCCACCACCACCACGAGCTGCCCGTCCCCCGGATTCAGCGGCGCGTGCGCCACGTCCGGGAACTTCTGGGACAGCATGGCGTACGCGTCGTCGCGGCCCGTCTTCTTCGCCAGCCGCAGCAGGGGCTCCACCAGCCCGTCCAGCCGGGGCTCCAGTTCGTACGCCTTCATGTAGTCGATGAAGGCCGAGTCCCACTCCCGCTGGTCCTCGTACAGCACCCCGCCCAGGTAGCGGGCGATGGCGAGCTGTTCGTACGGCTTCTTCTCCTCGGTGATCATCTTCTCGATGCGCTCGTTGACGCGGCGGACCTCCACGAGCGCGTCCTCGTCCCGGCCCAGCTCCGCGTAGTTGAGCGCCTGGAGGACGGAGATCATCAGCTTCTCGAAGTCCTCCCCCCGGTAGGCACGCCGGCGCTCATTGCTGAGCAGCACCCCGGCCTCCTCGCTCACGGAGGTGATGTCCAGCTCTCCGCTGAGCCGGTCCGCCTCCGCCAGGACCTTGGTGCTCTCCTCCCACTGGCTGGCGGCGTGCAGCACCATGCCCTTGTCGAGCAGCAGCAGGAGCTGGTCGCGCTCTGGGGCGCCCTTCTCTTCGCCATCCAGCTCCCGGAGGGCGCGTGGATAGTCGGAGGACTGGTACGCCGAGCGCGCGGACGCGGTGCGCGCCACGTAGTCGCTGGCGCAACCGCTCAGCAGCCCCAGGGCCGTGATGAACAACAGGCCCCAGCGCAATCCCGTCGGACGGACGGAAAGGCGTGGGGCCCGCGAAGCGATGTCGGACACGTTGGACACGGAGGCGACTACCAGCTCACGCCCTGCTTTTCGAACTTCTTGCGGATCTGCTTCTCGTCCGTCCAGGCGATGGTGCCCGTGCGCACGTCGTTCAGCTTCGCCGTCATCTTGTAATAGACGGACTTGTCGCGGCCGACCTCCTGGATGATGGAGGAGAGGTCGCCCGTCATCAGGAAGTCCACCGACGCCTGCTGGCCGGGAGCCTTGGCGGCGTCCGGGCTCACGTAGCCGGACTGCTGGTACTCGTACTCCTCCGCGATGTCCTGGCGCGCCTGCTGGTCCACCAGCGCGAAGCGGCCCGTCTGCGCGAGCGCCGTCTGGATCTTGTCCCCCAGCGAGCGCATGTCGATGTGCTCACTGGTGCTGTTGCGCAGCTTGCCCACGAGGACGATGGGCAGGGGCGAGCCCTGGGGCGCGGGCTGGGCGAAGCGCGGGGAGTTCGCCAGCGACTCGGCCATCTTCTTGGCGATGAGTTGCAGGTCGTTCTCGTTGAAGCGGTCCCCCAGCATCTCGATTTCGTTGGGGTCCGCGTAGGTGCCACGCGTGTAGGCGCGCGGACCACTGCAGCCGACGAGCGTGATGGCGACGAGGGCGGACAGCAACAGGCGGCGGGTGTTCATGGTCGGGTTGACTCCTAGTTCCATTCGCATTCGAAGCGGCTGCCTTCGAAATTCCACTTGTAGGCAAGCACCGCGTCGCGGCGGTAGCCGGCCGTGAGCCGGCAGAGGCTCTGCAGCGAGCTGCGCGGATAGTCGAAGCTGTACGTCTGCGCCTTCGAACGCTCCTGCGCGGTGAGCTGCGAGGGGTGCGTGAGCGTGGGGCTGGCGCTGGCGGCGACGAGCACGCGGTGCGCGCCGTAGGTCTTGAGCGGCACGCGGCCGGCCAGTTGGATGCGGCGCACCGTGCGGGCAATCACGATGTCGCTGCGGTCCACCATCGTCTCGTGGGTGTTGCGGCGCTGGAGCAGCTCCGGGAGGTTCGCGGAGAACACCCGGGTGATGTCCCCGTCGTCCACGAAGAAGTAGAGGAACGCCTCGCGCGCGGTGCGGCTCTCCCCGGTGAAGTCCAGCGTCACCAGCAGGTTCAGCTCGCGGTTGGGCGCGAGCCCCTGGCGCGACACCGCGGCGATGACCGTCTTGTCCACGCCCGCCTTCTTCAGGCGGATGAGGCCGTCCGCGCTCGCGTCACACGCGCAGCGGCGCTCTTCGATCATCTTCACGAGCTGCGCGGGTTCGAAGCCGGCCTGGGACAGCTTCGTGAGTTCGTCGTCGGTGAGGGGCAGTTGGTCCGACCGCTCGTAGATGCGCGGTAGCTGGTTCGGATCCCAGTTGATGATGTTGTAGGTCTGCACATCCCCGGTCGGGAACGGCAGGGAGACGGTGGGCGGGGCGACGCGGGGCGCCTGGGCGGCGGTCAGCGCGACGGCGGCGGCGAGCAGTTGGGCGATCATGGCGGTCAGAACCGGTATCCGATGTTCATGAACAACCGGTTCGTCACTCCTCCTCCCCCGATGGGGATGTCCGGCGAGTAGTGCAGGCCCATGAGCACGCGGTCGCGGCGGCCCAGGAGCATCTCCGCGCCAATCTGCGGCGACAGGGCGAAGCGCAGGCCCTCGCCCTCCGGGATGACGATGGCGCCCGCCTTGATGCCGAAGGTGAAGGACACCGGCCAGCCCCAGGTGCGGAAGGTGGGGCCCACGTTGCCGATGAAGCGGCCCCCGTCGAAGACGTAGGCGCCGCTGGCGTCCAGGCGGTACCAGTCATCGCCCCAGAGGGAGACGGTGGCGCCCACGAACAGCGGCGGGCCATCCGGCGCGCCCGCGGGGTTCGGCTGGGAGTTGATGGCCGCGCCCCAGTCGAACTGGAGCGACACGCCCCGGCGGTTGTCGCCGTAGCCGCCCTTGCCGTACTCCGACTCCTCGGGCCCGTCGGTGCGACCGTCACGCTCCTGGGCGCCCGCGGACAGCGGCGTGGCGACGGCCAGGAGCGCCAGGGCTCCGCACAACGTGACAGGACGCTTCATCTGTTGGACTCCCCAAGCGTGGGTGCGACTGCTCTTGCGCGAAGTACGTCGCGCCGGGCGACATATTCATCGCGCGGCGAACATCCGTGCAAGCACCTGTTCTTCCAGGCGCCCTGCGTTCAGGCCCGAGGCTCCGGTGCGCCCGCCGTCGCCGTCTCCGTGTCCTTGGAGGCCAGAGCCAGGGCAGGACGGGATTCACTGCGCACCGTGGGCAGCCACTGGGGCCGGGCGCGCAGGAAGAGGACCATCCGCTCCCGGACGAGGAAGCGCAGGTCGCCCAGCTTGTCGGAGCTGGCCGCGCTCACCAGCGCGCGCACCGTGAGGGTCTTGTCCATCACGTCGAAGACGACCAGCGTCTTCACCCGGCCATCCCACAGGTGCTTGCCTTCCTCGGCCAGGATGCGGTCCAGCTCCGCGCGCAGCGCATCGATGTCCGCCATGTAGTCCACCTGGAGGATGACGGTGCCCATCATCTCCGGGGAGCCCTTGCTCCAGTTCTGGAACGGCTTGTCCAGGAACTGGGTGATGGGAATCACCATCCGGCGCTGATCCCAGATGCGCAGCACCACGTACGTGAGGGTGATCTCCTCCACGGTGCCGAACTCGTTCTCCACCAGCACCTGGTCGCCAATGCTCACCGGCTGGGTGATGGACAACTGGATGCCAGCAAGCAGCGTGGAGATGGACTTCTGCGCGGCAAGACCGATGACCAGACCGGCGATACCGGCGGAGGCGAGCAGCGACACGCCGACGTTGCGCACCACCTCGAACTGCATGAGCAGCAGCGCGGCGGCGATGACGTAGGTGGCCACCTCGAACACCGCGCGCAGCACGGCCAGTTGCGTGCGCAGCGAGCGGGCGCGGGGCTTGTTGCCCGTCTCGGAGGTGACGCGGCTCTGGACGAACGCCTCCGACACCCGGAGGAAGCGCAGGATGAACCACGCCACCGCGATGATGACGAGCGAGTAGCTCACCCGTTCGCTCAGGATCCGCAGCTTCGGGGGCAGCAGCAGGAACGACGTGCCCAGCGCCAGCAGGCCGGAGAAGAACGGCAGCCGCAGGGGGCCGCGGCCCGCGCCGACCAGTTGGTCGTCCCAACTGATGTTCGTCCAGCGCGCCACGCGCATCCCCGTGGCCAGCAGCAGCTTCTCCAGGAGGTACGAGAGGATCCACGCGCCCAGCAGCGTCACCGCCAGGCCCAGCCACTGCCACGGCTCCAGGCCCAGGAACGTGCGGTCGAAGAAGAAGGACGGCAGCGTCTCCGTCAGCAGCGGGCCGTACTCGTCGAAGAGCGGGTCCACCATCTTCACGGTGGCCTCCGCGAACACCCAGGTGGGCACGCCGTCCACCGTCACGCGCTGAAGGCGGATGGGCACGCTCGCGCCCTTGAGCGCGATGGCGCCCAGCGAGTCGAAGCGCGGGTTGGCGGCGTCCGCCTCCGCCGTCTTGGACAGCGCGGACACGTCGATGGACAGCTCCCGGTCCAGGACGAACTTCAGCCGGCGCGCCAGTTGGGGCCCCTTCGTGGCCTGGTCGGTGGCTGGCAGGAAGTCCAGGTAGAGGTAGTGGGCGGCCCGGGGGTAGTCCCCGCGATGCACCGCGTCCAGGAACCCCTGCGCGGTGGCGCGGGGCGACTGCCGGTCGAGGTCCTGGGGGACCTGCCCCAGGCCTGGGTTGAGCGCGGCGGCGGGGAGGCCAACCAGGGCGGTCCAGAGGAGAAGGAGGGCCGCCAGGGCCCTTGGGGCGCGGTGCTTCATGGGTGCCTCCTTACCTCTTTTCGACCCGGTTGCCCGTGAAAGACGGGCTTGCTCCGGAGGCGGCCGGGCGGGCGGGAACGCCCTCGGCGGAAGACGGAAAACCCGGGTCCGGGTCCGCGACGGGAAAGCATTGGTGCACCGGGAGGTGGTGGGCTAGAACCGACCCCCAAGGAAGGTCGCCGTGTCCGAGCAGAAGCGAAGAATCCTCCTGATTGACGACAGCGAGATCACCCTCGCCATGGAGAAGGCCGTGCTGGAGGCGCGCGGCTATGAGGTCGTGGCCACCTCCACGCTCATGGAGTTTGAGAAAACGCTCCAGATCTGGCGACCGGACCTCATCCTCACCGACATCCACATGCCGGAAGCGAAGGGCACGGACATCTGCCGCACGCTGAAGAACGAGTACGGCACGCAGGACATCCCCATCGTGCTGTTCTCCAGCCTGCCGGACGACGAGCTGTCGAAGCTGGCGGAGCAGGTGGGCGCGGATGGCTCGCTCTCCAAGGTGAACGGCCTGGAAGCGATGGGCGAGAAGATCGACGAGTTGGTGCAGAGCATCCTCTGGTGAGGTGATGGTGATGCGCGCGTTCGTCCTCGCGGTGCTCGTGGGCGCGCTCCTCTCCGGTTGCAGGCGACAGGAGTCGCGCCCCCAGGAGGGCGCCTCCCCGACGCCGCAAGCCACCTCCCCCACCCCGGCCGCATCCCCGCCGGGCGCCGTCCTCTTCATCTCCGCCGACACGCGCGGCTACCTGGGCCCCTGCGGGTGCAGTGAGAACATGCGCGGCGGCATTGGCCGGGCGGCGTTCCAGGTTCAGGAGGCGCGCAAGGGCGGCCAGCCGGTGCTGTACGTGGACGGCGGCAACAGCCTCTTCGGAGAGACGCACCTCAAGCCGGATCAGGTGCCCCAGGAGGAACGCAAGGCGAAGGCGCTCGCGGACGCCTTCCGGACCATGGGGCTCGCGGTGCGCGCGACGGGCGAGCTGGACGACACGCGCGGCGCGGACTTCCGCCGGAGCCTGGGCTTGCCGGAGGTGGCGTCGGGCGGGGTGAAGCTGCTGGACGCGGGCGCGCGCAAGGTGGCCGTGGTGGCCGCGGCGTCCGGAGAAGCGCTCGTCCAGGCGAGCCAGCAGGCCCGGGCCCAGGGCGCGGACTTCGTGGTGGGCCTGTTGGACCAGCCGCTGGAGGCCGCGCAGGCCGCCGCCGCGCTGCCGGGGCTCGCCGCGAACCTGGTGGTTGCCACGCACAGCGCCGGGGAGTTCACCGCCGAGGAGAACCGGCTGGTGCGCTCCGACGTGCCGGTGGTGGCGGTGCAGAGCAAGGGGCGGTCGCTCCTGCGCGTGGACCTGACGTACGCGGCCCAGAAGGGGCCGTTCGCGCTCCAGCGTTCGCAGGGGGATGTGGACCGGGAGGTGGCGGCGCTGGAGCAGCGCATCGCGCTCCTGGACAAGGACATCAACCTGCCGGGCGTGGATCCGAAGCTGAAGGCGTTGAAGCAGGGCAAGCGCGACGAGCTTTCCGCGCGCAAGCAGGACTTCCTCACCGCGCCGCCCGCGCCCGCCACCGACGTCAACGGCTTCGCGCTGCGCTTCCTGCCGCTGGAGTCGAACCTGGCATCCGCGAAGGACACGCAGGCGCTGGTGACGGCCTACGACGTGGACGTGGGGAAGCTGAACCTCGCGTGGGCGAAGGAGCACGGCCAGGACTGTCCGCTGCCCGCGAAGGGACAGGCGGGGTTCGTCGGCAGCGCGGCCTGCGCGGACTGTCACGCGGAGGCCACCACCGTGTGGGAGGGCAGCAAGCACCACCACGCGTGGGAGACACTGGAGGCGGTGGGCAAGCAGCACCACCTCAACTGCATCGGCTGTCACGTCACCGGCTGGCAGCAGCCCGGCGGCGTGTGCCGGCTGGACAAGGTGGCCGGACGCGAGGACGTGGGCTGCGAGAGCTGCCACGGCCCGGGCTCCAAACACGTGGACGCCCCCAGCCCGGAGACCATCGTGGGCAAGCCGGGACAGGCGGTGTGCGTCACCTGCCACAACCCGGAGAACTCGCCCCACTTCGACTTCGCCACCTACCTGCCCCGCATCCTCGCTCCAGGTCACGGAAGACCTGTAAAGAGCGGGCAGGCAGGAGAGCCCCCGGCGAAATAGGGTCGCCTGCTCCCACCGGGTGTCCTTCCGGAGGGCATACCGTGCGACTTGTTGTTTGACTGTCAAGAAAGCTGGCGAATACTGCGGCCTTCGCCTGCTTCTGGGCGACCTCGCCTGGCGTTCCCATGCCGCCTCTTCCACTGCTCCTGCTTGCCCTGGCCTCGGTCCCCTCCCCGCAGGGGGTGGCGCCGAAGCCCGTGCCGCCGCCCGGCGTGCGTGCGCTGCCTTCCTCGGAAGCGCCTTCGCTGACGGCGGATGGCAGCCTGGCCGTGCCTCCCGTCCCCGTGGAGGAAGGCGAGGAGACGGAGGAAGTGGAGGCGGAGTCCGCGGAGCTGGAGGAGCTGCGCGCGCTGGAAGGCGCCGCGTTGGATCCGGAGTCGAAGCCGAACGCGGAGATGATGCAGTCGCTGCGGCGGCTGGGCCTGACGAACCCGCTGCGGCTGCGGATGCTGGACGCGCTGGAGGAGCCCACCTTCCGCGAGGACGACACGCCCCCGGCGCTCGCTCGCATCACGGACCTGTCCACCTTCGATGTTTCGCTGGTGAAGGACCGCTTCGACATCCCGGTGGACATGCAGCCCCGGGTGGCCGAGTACATCCAGTTCTTCCAGGGCCCGGGCCGCAAATGGTTCCGCAAGTGGATGGCGCGCTCCACGCGCTACCTGCCGGTGATGCAGCCCATCCTGGAGTCGAAGGGGCTGCCCCGGGACACGGTGTACCTGGCGATGATTGAGAGTGGCTTCTCCGCGAACGCCTATTCGTGGGCGCACGCGGCCGGGCCGTGGCAGTTCATCTCCAGCACGGGCAAGCAGTACGGCCTCAAGCAGGACTTCTGGGTGGACGAGCGGCGCGACCCCATCAAGGCCACGCACGCGGCGGCGTCGTACCTGAAGGACCTCTACGGGGAGCTGGGCCACTGGTACCTGGCGTGGGCGGGCTACAACACGGGCTCGTACCGGGTGCGCAAGATGGTGGAGCGCTACGGGACGAAGGACTGGTGGCTGCTGGCGGAGGAGAAGGGCCTCGCGAAGGAGACGAAGCACTACGTGCCCAAGCTCATCGCCGCGGCGCTGGTGGCGAAGAACCCGGAGGCGTTCGGCTTCTCCCAGGAGGAGTTCCAGTACGAGCAGGCGCTGGACTACGACGAGGTGAAGCTCACGGATGCCACGGACCTGGACGTGCTCGCGCGTTCGGCCGGGGTGAGCGTGATGGACGTGCAGGACCTGAACCCGGAGCTGAAGCGCTGGTGCACGCCTCCGGCGTCGGCCTCGAAGCCCTACGTGCTGCGGCTGCCCCGGGGCACCTCCCCGCTGTTCGCGGAGAACTTCCAGAAGCTGTCGCCGGCGGACCGGCTGACCTTCCGCGTGCACACGGTGAAGCGCGGCGACACGCTGTCGCAGATTGCCCTCCAGTACGGCACCGCTCCGGAGGCCATCCTGCAGATGAACCGGCTGAAGAGCGCTCGGACGTTGAAGCTGCGCGCGGAGCTGGTGATTCCGGTGCCGTCGGGCCGGGGTGGCAGCGGGGATGCGGGTGGGGCCATCGCGTCGAAGGTGGCGCAGGCGCGGCGCAGCGGCGTGGTGGCGGTGCGGCCGGAGGATGAAGTCCCCGCCGGGACGCCCAAGGGGCCCGTGGCCGCGGGGCCGGTGAAGACGGAGAAGGTGAACGGCAAGACGCGCGTGACGTACGGGGTGCAGGAGGGCGACAGCCTGTGGCTCATCGCCAACCGCTTCCAGGTGTCGGTGGACGACATGAAGCAGTGGAACAACCTGCCCCGCCGCAACCGCACGCTGTCGGTGGGCACGCTGCTGACGGTGTGGCCGTCGGACTCGAAGGGCGCGGCCCCAGCGAAGGTGGAGGAGCGCGGCGGCACCATCGTCGTGGCCAGCGCCGTCGCGGGGCAGGCGCCCGCCGGCCCCAAGGGCAAGGTGCACACGCTGGCCGAGGGCGAGACGCTCTGGTCGGTGGCGCAGCGCTACAACGTGTCCGTCGAGGACATCATGAAGTGGAACCACATCAAGGACCACCGCACGGTCCCTACCGGCAAGCTGCTGTCGCTGAGCGCGCCGTAGCGGGGGGATGTGACGGGATGAGCCCGGGGGCGTTTCGTCCCGGGGCTCGTGGCGTGAAGCGACGGCCGGGGGCTTGCAATCCCCGGGTCCATGATTGCTTCCGCACTGCTTCGAGAGACCTCCTCCCTTCCCGCTGAACCGTTCGACTCGCGGGAGCACTCCCCTGACGAGCCGGGACTGACATCTGGAGCGACACGGCTCCGGTACGTCCCGTCCCGTGGAGCCGAACGTCCCGGCGACAGGACGGTCTCCGGAAGCACGGCATCCGTCCCCGTGTCGCCCCTGGCCCACGCGCCTGCGTTCGCGTCACTCACGGCGCACAACACGCTGACGCCTTTTGATGCGCGGGTTGTTTCGCCTCGCACGTCGGCGGTCGGTGGGACGCCCATATCGACGGCCGACACCGCGCGCTCGGCGACAGCCGATGAGTTCCGGTCCGCGACCACCGTCGTGCCCCTGGAGCACGCGCGAACGGCCGCGGCGACCGTGCCCACCGCGCCTTTGGAGCACGCGCGCCTCACCGGTTCGCCCCAGCTCGCGGACGTGGCAACGGGCACAGCCGTCCTGGGAACGGGCTCTCGCGGGGACGGGCTGCGCGCGGTGCAGGGCGCGCTCATGGACATGGGCTTCGCGCTGTACGGCGGCGCGGATGGACGCTACGGGCCGGACACGGCCCGCGCGCTGCGCAACTTCCAGGTGCACGCGGCCAGCGCGGGGTTCCCTGGCGTGCGCACGAGCGGCGTGCTCGATGCCGTCACCCTGCGCGCTTTGGACGCATTGGCTCCGGCGACCGGCTCACGCGGCCAGACGCGCGCCCTGCCCTCCCCTTTCTACGCGGGCCAGCCGGTGCGCGTCGTCATCGCCCTGCGCGAACACCGCACTTTCCTTTTCGACCCGGAGGGCCGGCTCCTGGACATCTTCCCCAACGCGGTCGGCACCGCCGCCACGCCCACGCACCCCGGCCTCAAGGTGGTGCGCGCGAAGCTGGATCAGGTGGCCACGGAGAACGCGGGCGCTCGGCTTTGGAACGACCGGCACGTGTTCGGCGCGCGGCTGCTGGACCTCTCCTGGGTGGATGGCCACCGCAGCGGCGAGGAACTGCACGGCACCAGCGCGCCCGCGCTGCTGGGCGGCGACGTGTCCCACGGCTGCATCCGTCACGCGAACGAGGACATCCTCGTGCTGCATGACGCGCTCGCCGTGGGCGACCGCATCGCAGTGGTGGAGACGCTCCAGGATGCGAACCTGGGCGTCCCCGTCACCGTCGGCTGAACCCCTCCGCCGACGGTGCACGGACTCAAGGCGTCACTGCTCTTCGAGCAGCATCTTCAGCTCCCGCACGCGCCGGCTGATGTAGTCCCGGTCCAGCGCGCGGAAGTTCTCCGGCAGCAGCGCCCGGCTGGTGCACTCCTGCACCGCGACCAGGTTCTGCATCTCAATCTCCAGCGGGTAGCTGGGCGGCACGAAGTCCGCGAGCACCGCCGCCAGGTCTTCCTTCGTCACCTGGTCCCGGTTGTCCGCCAGGGCTCGGAACTTCGAGCGCACCATCACCGCCTCGATGTCCGCGCCGCTGAAGGCGCGCACGCCCTCCGGAATCAGCGTGGCGAAGGACTCCACGCCCTCCACCGACACGCCCGTCTTGCGGCTCATCACCTGGAACAGCTCGTTCCGCTCTTCGTCCGTCTGCGGATAGAAGAGCGCGATGTGCTCCTCGGCGCGTCCCTGGCGCTTGAGGTCGATGGGCAGCAGGTCCGGCCGCGCCGTCAGCAGGAACCAGACAATCTTGCCGCGGTACTGCGTGTTGCCCATGAAGGCCGCGATGGAGCCGAAGATGCGGCTGCTCGTGCCCGAGTCCCCGCCGGAGTCGCGGTTGCCGAGGAAGGTGTCCGCCTCGTCGACCATCACCGCCACCGGCCACAGGGCCTTCAGCAGGTTGAAGATCTTCTCCAGGTTGGCTTCGGTGACGCCCTGCCACTGGCTGCGGAAGTTCAGGAACTTCACCACCGGGATGCCAATCTCCCCGGCGAAGCAGCTCACCATGAACGTCTTGCCCGTGCCCACCGGCCCGCTCAAGAGGTAGCCCATGGGCATGACCTCGATGCGGCCCTTCTTCAGCGCGGACGCCGCCTGCCGCAGCATCTGCTTGGCGTGCGCGTGCCCCGCCACCGCGTCCAGGTTGTGCGCCGGTTCGATGAACTCCAGCAGGCCGTGGCACTCCGCCTGGATGAGCTCCTTCTTCTTCTCCTTGAGCATGTCCGGCGTGATGCGGATCTCCCGCTCCAGGGCCTCCGTGAGCACGCGGTCCAGGTTGATGCGCGACAGGCCGGCCGTCATCTTCGCCAGGCCTACCAGCGGCACCTCCGACAGCGACTGGAGCCGCTTGCCGTCCAGCTTGGAGCGCACGTAGTCCAGGCGCTCCTCCTCGGTGGGCAGGGGCAGCTCGATGGGCGCCACGTACGGGTTGCGGCTGATGCGCGGCGACATGTCCGCCAGGTTCTCCGCCAGCAGCACCACCGACACGTCGCCCGCGAGGAACTGCGGGTCGTGCGCCCACTTGTCCAGCGTGGCCACGACGAAGCGGTCCTCCGCCGACAGGTGGCTCATCTCCCCGCCGGGGACCAGCGTCTCCGCGAAGTCGATGATGAGCGCCAGCGAGCGGCCCTCGCTCAGGCGCATGCGCAGGAAGTTCTCCAGAATCTGCAGCGCACGGCCCGGGTCGCGAGGCATCACCTTCGCGTAGTCGGTGCCGTACATCGCGTCGTAGCCGGTCATGGCCCGCGACAGGTCCTTCTGCGTCTCCGGCGTGGCGGAGCGGATGCCCGACGAGCGGTCGTAGAACAGGACATGGTCCCGTCCCCCGAACAGCTCCTCCGACAGGAAGGTCTTGAGCGTGCCGAAGCCGCGCCCGCCGTCCTCCAGTTGCAGGGGCTGGAGATCGCGCACGGCCCCGTACAGCAGGAAGGTGCTGACGGTCTTCGTGTAGTACTTGCGCGCCAACTGCTGCGCCCACCGGGGAAGATCCGCCAGCGGATCCGCCTTGTTCACCTTGCGCACCTTCGTCACGGAAACCCCTCCGGTGTCGCTCCCCCCACGACCATCAGGGGGGAGGACCCTCAGGGTTCAAGCTTAAGCGCGACCGCTCAATCGCGACAACGCGCCTGCTTCTTCAGTGTCGCATCCAGCTTGATGACGGCGCCCGGCGTGGTGGCCACGACGTCCACATCCTCGTCGGCGTGGCACTTCGACTTGAGCGTGAGCTCCCGCGTCCCCGGCGGCACCCGCACCGTGTTCGGGGTGACGACGCCCAGGTCCTTGTTGCCCAGGTAGATGGCGGCGCCCGACGGGTTGGAGGTGATCTGCACCTCCAGGTCCGCACGCTCCAGCGTCGCCGTCACGTCGAAGGACCCATCCTTCACGGCCATGGTCCCCGCGAAGGTCTGGTAGCCCGGAGCCGACACCTCCACGACCGGGGAGTTGGAAGTGAGGGAGAAGTCCCGGACCACCGGCTCACGACTGCCCTGCGCGCGCGCCACCTTGCCGTCGATCTTCACCTCGGCATCCTCGGGCCGCACCTTGAACACCACCAGCACCGAGCGCGCCTGTCGTGGGAGCACGGCGCGCACCGGCGTCGCGCTGGTGCCTTCGGACACCGTCACGGGCTGGTTGAAGATCTCGTGGCCAGGCGCGGTCACCACCACCAGCACGTTGCCGACCGGCACCTGCTTCAGAACGAAGCCGCTTTCCGGGAACGCCTCCTCGGGGCCCGCGTTGATGGACACCCGAGCCGTCGCCTTCGCCTCGGGCGTCTTGAGCTCCACCATCACGTAGCCCAGCGAGGGGCTGCTCGGCTTGAACACCACCGCCAGACCCACCAGCAGAAACAGCGAGGCCAGACCGATGGCGCTGTAGAGCAGCCGCTTGTCCAGACCGCGCAGGCCCAGCCCTGGACCGGGACCCGCGTCCTCCTCGACGACTTCCTTCTGACGCGCTTCCTTCGGCGGGTACGGACGCGGCGGATTGCCCAGCATGGGCGGCGCGGGAGGCCGCGGCGGGGGCGGCATCGGCTCCGGCGGGGAATCCGGACGGACGATGCGTGGCAGTTGGCCCTCGCCCCCCCGGTTCGGCGTCGGGCGCGGCGCGGGGGCGTCGTGCGACATCAGCGTGGGCACGTTGGTCAACGACGGGCGCGGAGGCGCGGCGTTGAGCACCGGCATGTTGTTGTGCGACAGGCGCGGCGGCCCCACGGTGTACGCGGAGGAGGACGGCGGGAGGGTACGGGGCTCCTCTTCTTCCTCTTCCTCCTCGTGCGCGGCAGCCCGGGACTCCAACGGCGTGACGGCGCGGCCAATGGCGGCGCCGGGCTGGGTGGTGGGCTCCGGCGCGTCGTTGAAGACGGCGTCGCGGTCCACCATCTGCGTCGCCAGCTCCTCGTCCTCCTTCGGAGAGGGCGCGGCGGGTGCGGCGGTCAGCTTGGGCAGCGCGGCGAGCGTGGGCGAACGGCGTGCCCCCTGCGACGACGCGTTGGGGCTGGAGGCCCTCGGCTGCGGCGGCGTGTACACCGGCTCCACGGCCGGCGCGGACGACGGCTGCACCGCCGGCAGGTTGGTCATGCTCTGCGTGGGCACCGGCGACGGGCCGCTGTAGCCCGCCTCGATGGCCGCCAGCATGCCGTCCGGCGCGCGGATGTCCGCGTACTCGGCCAGGCGCTGCTTCTCGCGCTCCACCTCTTCGGCGAACGTGGACTTCATGTACTGCATGAGGTCCTTGCGGCTGAAGATGGAGTCGCTCGTCAGCAGGAAGCGCTGCAGGTCGTCGCCGAGCTCGCTCGCGTACTGGTAGCGCTCGTCCACGTCCTTCGCGAGCGCCTTGAGCACGATGCGCTCCAGCGCCTCCGGGATGCGCCGGTTGTACGTGGACGGCGACGGCACCTCCGCCTTGCGCACCTTCTCCAGCACGCTGAAGTCGCTGTCGCCCACGAAGAGCCGCTCACCGGTGAGCATCTCGTAGAGGCACACGCCAATGGCGAACACGTCCGAGCGCCGGTCCAACGGCAGGCCGCGGATCTGCTCCGGGCTCATGTAGCCGAACTTGCCCTTGAGGATGCCGGCCTGCGTCTTGGTCGCCTTGCCCGCCGCCTTCGCGATGCCGAAGTCGATGACCTTGACCTCGCCCTCGAAGGACACGAGCACGTTCTGCGGCGAGATGTCGCGGTGGACGATGTTGAGGTCGCGCCCCATCCCGTCCTTCTTGCGGTGGGCGTAGTCCAGGCCCTCGCACATCTTCGCCACGCAGAAGGCGACCAGCGGCACCGGCGCGGGTTCGCCCTTCTTGCGACAGCGGTCGAAGATGGCCCGCATGTCCTTGCCGGGGATGTACTCCATCGAAATGAAGTAGCTGCTGGCGATCTGCCCCAGTTCGTAGATCTGCGCGATGTTGGCGTGGGTCAGCTGGACGCTGATCTTCGCCTCATCGATGAACATCGAGATGAATTCTTCATCCTCGGCGATGTTCGGCAGGATTCGTTTGATGGCGACGAGCCGCTCGAAGCCACTGGCGCCGAACTGTTTGCCGCGCCAGACCTCCGCCATGCCGCCGATGTTGACGCGGTCCAGGAGGAGATACTTCCCGAACGGGATGGGTTGCCGCTTCGGTTGAGAGGTCGTCACTTTGGGTGGGGGTAGAGTCCTTGCAAGGAGCCTATCGATCGCGGCTCCGCAGGGTCAACCGCGCACGCCGACCTATTTCCGGCCGCTTGCTCTGCAAGCGGCCCGAACTCAAGGCGAAATGGATGTGGCTTCGCCGCCCGAAGCAGCTTCGGGGAGTTCCAGCTCCATGGCCGGTTGCGCTTCGTTCTCCTCTGGAGAACGGGCCCGCACGACGCTGAAACGCGGCTCGCCCCGGGTGGAGAAGAGGCCGGGCGCACCAAAGCGCACCTCGGCGGGCAGCCCGGCCAGCGTTACCCACGCCTGCTTGCCGTCCGAGGCGACACAGTACAGCAACGTCCCCGGCCGCGTACCGGAAGCGTCACGGGCGGGGCCTTCGCAATTTCTGCGCACCTGGAGTGCGTAGGCGGGCACCTGGACGCCGCGCAGCCGGTAGGGCGGCGTACCCAGCGCGTCGACGAGGGGCTGGAGGGCGCGCGCCTCCACGGGCACCGCCTCCGCGGTGGCCTGCTTCTGGGCGGCTTCGTGGAAGTTGCGCAGCGCCACCGCCGCCTGCGCTTCCGCGTCCAGGGGAGACCGGCCTTCTGACAGCACCAGGTCCAGGAAGAGCGCGCCCACGAGCAGGATGGGCAGCAGCCGGTAGCCCTTGAAGCCCTCCGGCTGCTTGCGCAGGAGCCCCCCCCCCAGCAC
>NZ_RAVZ01000128.1 GCF_003611635.1 Corallococcus terminator
GTCCACGACAGGCCCACCTGGCTGTCGCCACGGCCACCCCCGGCGACAGCCAGGTGGGCCTGTCGTGGACCGCCTCCGCGGGCGCCAGCCAGTACTGGGTGATGAAGACGGAGGGCTTCGCGGGCTGTGACTTTGGCAAGGCGCGCGTGGCCACCGTCACCGGCACCAGCTACACCGACCCGGAGGTCGCCAACGGCCGGCAGTACTGCTACTCCGTCGTGCCCGCGAGCAGCAACGCGTGCTTCGGCCAGGCGAGCACCTGCACCTGCACCACGCCGTCCTGCGCCGCGCCCACGGCGCCCACGCTGTCCACCCCCGCCTCCGGCGCCACCGGCGTGGAGCTGCTCGCGGTGCTGGACTGGGCGGACGTGACGGGCGTGTCCGGCTACGAGGTGCAGGTGGCGACGGACAGCGCGTTCACCAACGTGGTGAGGAGCGCCAACTCGCTCATCGCCAGCACCTGGACGGTGTCCCCCGGCCTGTCGGCCACCACCGCCTACTACTGGCGCGTGCGCGCGATCAACTCGTGCGGCGGCACCAGCGGCTGGTCCGCGGCGCGCGGGTTCACCACGCGCGGCTGCGTCAACCTGGCGGCGCCCACGCTGTCGTCCCCCGCGAACGGCGCCACCGGCGTCGCCCTGGCCCCGGCGCTGGACTGGTCGGACGTGGCGAGCGCTTCGGGCTACGACGTGCAGGTGGCGACGGACAGCGCGTTCACCAACGTGGTGCGCAACACCACCGCCCTGGGCTCCAGCGCCTGGAACGTGACGCCCGGCCTGTCCAACCTCACCACCTACTACTGGCGCGCGCGCGCCACGGATAGCTGCGGCGCGAGCGCGTACAGCGCCGCGGCCAGCTTCACCACCACCAACGTCTGCACCCCCGTGGTCGCCACCTACAACGCCAATCTGCGCACGCCCGCCTGCGGTTCGGTGTGCGGTTGTGACACCGGCCCCACGCTCGTCAACGGGCGCGGCACCCTGTCCGGCGGCGCGGAGCCCAACCAGCCCAACACGCTGGGCGCGACGTGCGCGGACGGCACCTCCGGCACCTACCACGCGGATGAGAGCATCGACCGCGTGTCGCTCAAGACGGTGGACCAGGGCCTCATCACCCCGGGCAAGCAACTGACGGTGGACGTGACGGTGTGGTGCTACGGCACCACGGACCAGTTGGACCTGTACTACACGACGAACACCACCACGCCCGCGTGGACGACCGTCACCACCGCCCAGGCGTGCACCGCGGTGGGCGCGAAGACGTTCTCCATCCCCGTGACGGTGGGCAGCACCACCGGCCAGCACGCGGTGCGCGCGCAGTTCCGCTACGGCGGCTCCGCCTCCAGCGCCTGCGTGTCCGGTTCGTACAACGACCGTGACGACCTGGCCTTCAGCGTCGTGTCCGCGGTGGCCGCGTCCCCCGCGGGCCCGGCCGCGAAGCAGGTCCAGGGTCGCACCGTGACGGCGCGCTAGTCACAGGCCCGCGCGAAGTCCCGTCGCACGCCAGGGGCTCCCGGGTCATCCCGGGGGCCCCTGTCGTTTTCCTCCGCCAACGCGCTGCTTCAAGGGGTGGACTTCAATCCCACTGGAGGACGATCGATGGCGCCGAGCGCTTCGCCGGACCGTGGAACACCATCTCGATGTTGTTGCCATCCGGATCCAACACGAAGGCCGCGTAGTAACCCGGGTGGTACGGACGCTCCCCGGGCGCGCCGTTGTCCCGGCCCCCCGCGGCCAGCGCCGCCTGATGGAAGCGCTGCACGCGTTCCCGGTCCGGTGCCTGGAAGGCCAGGTGCACGCGCGCCGTGGGCGCCGAATCCGCGCTCACGTACAGCTCGTCCACCGCGAGGTGGCGCTCGCTCTCGCTGAACACCGCGATGCCCATCACCTCCAACACCGCCTTGTAGAAGCGCTTGCTCGCCTCCAGGTCCCGGACCTGAAGGTGGACGTGGTCGAACAAACGGCCGTGGTGCAGCTCCATGGTCAGCCTCCCTCGGTGTGATTCTTACTTTCTGCGTGTCCAACAAATGGCAGACGGCCGGACCGCAAACCCGCAAATCGTGCATGTCAAGGTGGGGGTGCCCGGTAAGTCCCGAAAGCGGAAAAGACCTTCCGCAAAAGGGTGGGCACGTGGCAGCGGGCGGACACAGGTTCATGCGATAGTCCGCGCCGCTTCGCTTGCTCGTGCCTTCAGGAGGGTGCCGCGATGTTCATCGAAATCATCGTCATGCCCCGCGAAGAGCGGCCTCCCGCACGTCGCTCGTCGGAGCGGCGCGGCAGGGAAGAGCTGGCCCGGTCCTGGCAGGAAGAGGGCAAGGCCTTCCACCACGCCGTGCTGGAGTTCATCAAGGCCCAGCACCTGTTGGGCGCGGTGAAGTGGATGAGCGAGCCGGGGATGCTGCCCCAGGTGACGCTCATCGCGTCGGAGCGCGTGCTGGAGAAGCTCAAGTCGGAGCCCCGCTTCGACGCCGGTCGTTCGCTGTCGTTGAATCTGCAGACCTGATTGCGCGGCGCCCCCCGGCGCCCCCCCTCACCCCACCACTTCCGAGACACCGCGAAATGTTTTCGCGTGGGTCCGCGCGTGGCCCGGGTGCGTCATGGTCAGCGTCCCGGCTTTGCCTGTCTCATCCTGTTTCACGCTGCTCTCCGCCTTGACGGCCCCGTCTTGATTTCCCCAGGATGCGCTCCCAACCCACGGGGTCCAGGACGCAGGCGTCCAGGCCTGGACGTGGGCGATTTTCACCGTGCCTTCCCTCAGTTGCCTTTCCCCCGGAGCCGGGCACGGGTGGCGTTCACGCGGGGCGAGCCCTCGCCCGCAAATCGGAGCGGAACATGCGTTTCAAGAAGTTGGCCCCCGTCGTCCTGTCGCTGTGCTGCGCCACCGCATCCGCCCAGGAGGCGCGCGAGAAGGAGGTCTACATCTCGGTGGGTTCGGAGACGCTGGACGCCCTGCGCACGTCGTTCCGCGCCTCCGGCACGTCCGCGCCCACGCTGGTGCGTGAGGCCAACGGCGTGAGCGTGCTCAAGCTGAACGAGTCGCAGTTGGGCAACGTGTCCCAGTTGATGCACGACAAGTATCACCGCTGCGCGGGCTTCCTCACCCACGACACGCAGGAAGCGGCGCTGGCGGTGCTTCAGCCCGTGCAGCCGGCCATCAACCCGTCGCTGGTGAGCTACACGCTGGACAACGCGGCGGTGGTCAGCTCGCTGTTCTCCGGCCTCCAGGAGTCCAGCCTGCGCAGCACCATCACGCAGTTGTCCAGCTACACGAACCGCTACTACAAGGGTTCGGCCAGCTCCGTGCAGGCCTCCAACTGGCTGCGGGACACGTGGCTGTCGTACGCGGCGGGCCGCAGCGACGTGAGCGTGCAGTTGTACACGCACTCCACCTGGGATCAGCCCTCCGTCATCGCCACCATCACGGGCACCCTGCTGCCCAGCGAGGTGGTGGTGATTGGCGGCCACCTGGACTCCATCAACCTCAACGTGGCGTCCTCCAGCCGTCCCACGGCGACGGCGCCGGGCGCGGATGACGACGCCTCCGGCGTGGCCACCCTCTCCGAGGTGTTCCGCGTCGCGATGGCCAAGGGCTACAAGCCGGCGCGCACGGTGAAGTTCATGGCGTACGCGGCGGAGGAGGTGGGCCTGCTGGGCTCGCAGGCCATCGCGCAGGCGCACAAGGCGGCGGCCACCAACGTCGTGGGCGTGCTCCAGTTGGACATGACCAACTACCGCGGCTCCACGGTGGAGGTGACGCTCGTCACGGACAACACCAACGCGGCGCAGAACACGTTCCTCGGCAACCTCATCGACACGTACACGGGCTACTCGCGCTCCAACATCACGTGCGGCTACGGCTGCTCGGACCACGCGTCGTGGACCAGCGCGGGCTACCCGGCGTCCATCCCGTTCGAAGCGACGATGAGCCAGGACAACCCGTACATCCACACGGCCAACGACACGCTGGCCAACAGCACGGATGGCCAGAGCGGCAACAACGCCAACAACGCGCTGAAGTTCGCGCGCATCGCGGCCGCATACCTGGCGGAGCTGGGCAAGGGCACCATCCCCGGCCTGCCCACGGACACGCAGGCCCCCACGGTGACGCTCACCACGCCGACCAACGGCGGCACGGTGACGGGCACGGTGAACCTGGCCGCGACGGCCAGCGACAACGTGGGCGTCAACAAGGTGGAGTTCTTCGTGGACGGCGCCATCCGTGGCACCTCCTTCACGTCTCCCTACACCTTTGCGTGGGACAGCCGCACGGTGGCCAACGGCAGCCACACCTTCGCGGCGAAGGCGTCCGACAGCGCGGGCAACGCCACCACCACCAGCACCACCACGGCGACGGTGTCCAACGTGTCCACGTCCGGCACGTATGACGCCACCTACAAGACGCTGCGTTGCAGCGCGGTGGCCGCCACCTGCGACAGCGGCACGGCGTTCAAGGGCCGTGGGGCCATGAGCCCGGCGGAGACGAGCGCGCCCAACACGCTCAAGGGCACCTGCATCGACGGCAGCAGCGGCACCTTCCACAGCGACGAGTCCAACGACGCGCTCAAGGTGTCCACCGTGGACGGCAGCAACTTCGCCCCCGGCAAGCAGGTGAAGGTGGAGGCCACGGTCTGGGCCTACGCCAGCCCGTCGTCGGATCGCCTGGACCTGTACTACACGGCCAACGCCGCCGCGACGACGCCGGTCTGGACGCTCATCACCACGATCACGCCGACGGCCGCGGGCGCGACCACGCTGTCCGCCACGTACACGCTGCCCTCGGGCACCAACCAGGCCGTGCGCGCGCAGTTCCGCTACGGCAGCGGCAGCCCCGCCAGCGCGTGCGTGTCCAACGAGTACAACGACCGCGACGACCTGGTCTTCACCGTCGGGCAGTAGGCCTCACGCCTCGGCTTGAAGCCGTGAAGTGACCGTCAGGGGGGCCTGGGCCGTGTGCCCGGGTCCCCCTTTCTTCGTCACGCGGCCTTGAGCCCTTCCAGGGGAAGCTCCACCACGAAGGTCGCGCCCTGGCCCGGCTCGCTGTCCACGGTGATGCGTCCGCCGTGCGCCTCCACCACCTGCCGGGAAATCCACAGGCCCAGGCCCAGCCCCCCGTAGTTGCGGCCGGGCACCGCGCGCTCGAAGCGCTCGAAGATGCGCGCGCGGTCCTCCGCACGGATGCCAATGCCTTCGTCGCGCACGGTGACGCGCGCGGTGCCGTCCTCGGAGGCCACGCGCACGCAGATGGGGCGGCCCTGGCCGTAGCGGGCCGCGTTCGACAGCAGGTTCGTCACCACCTGATCGATGCGCAGCCTGTCGTACCGGCCGACGAGCGGCGCCCCCGCCTCCAGCGTCACCGTCACGCCCATGCGCTCCACCTCCGCGCGCAGGCGCGCCACGGCGCTGCCCACCACGGAGGTGAGGTCCACGTCGTTCAGCTCCAACGCCAGCCGTCCCGTGGTGAGCTGCGACACGTCCAGCAGCGTCTCCATCAGCGCGTGCAGCCGCTGCACCTGCCGGCCCGCGGACTCCAGCGGGCTCTTCGCACGGCCCAGCGCGTCCTCCCCCAGGCTGCGCTCCAGCCGCTCCAGGTGGAGGCGGAAGGCGGCCAGCGGCGTCTTGAGCTCGTGGCTCGCCACCGCGAGGAAGTCATCGCGGGCCTGGAGGCGCTCGCGCAGCGACGCGGCGAGCAGTTCCTGGCGCAGGGCTTCGCGGCGCATGCGCGAAAGCTCCAGCATGGAGCGCACGCGCGCCACCAGCTCCCGGGCGCTGAAGGGCTTCACCAGGTAGTCGTCCGCGCCCGCCTCCAGCCCCTCCACCGCTTCCTCCTCGCCCGCGCGGGCGGACAGCATCACCACGGGAAGGGAGCGCGTGGCCGGAGCCTCCCGCAGCGCGCGCAACAGGCCGAAGCCGCCCAGCCGGGGCATCATCACGTCCGTCAGCACCAGGTCCGGAGCGCTCGCGTGCGCGGCCTCCAGCGCGGCCTGTCCATCCGCCGCCAGCGTCACGTCGAACGAAGGGGACAGCACGCGCTGCACGTATTCGCGCATGTCGGCGTTGTCGTCCGCCACCAGCACGCGGGGCCGGAGGGCCACGCCCCCCATCTCCGCGGGACGAAGTGGCTCCCTGCCCGGCTCCAGCTCCGGCGCCGCGTCCGGCGGTGACGGCCGCGCGGGTAGCGGTCCGTCGTCCGACCAGCGTTCGGCCTCCTGGAGGAAGGGGCGGACGCCCTGCGCGGTGGACTCCTGCTCGCGCGGAGCGAGGATCCGCTCGGCGGGCAGGTGGGCAGAGCCCCGGGGGATGCGGACGGTGAAGGTGCTGCCCTCGCCCTCCACGCTCTCCACCCCCACGTCGCCACCGTGCTGGGCCACCAGCTCGCGCACCAGCGCCAGCCCGATGCCGGTGCCTTCGTGGGTGCGGCCCCGCGCGTTGCGCACGCGGTGGAAGCGCTCGAAGAGGTGCGGAAGCTCCTCGGCCGGGATGCCCGTGCCGGTGTCCCGGACGCGCAGGACGACCGCGTCCCCGGTGGCCGTCAGCCGCACGCCGAGCGAGCCCGTGAAGGTGAACTTGAGCGCGTTGGAGAGCAGGTTGAAGACAACCTTTTCCCACATCCGCCGGTCCACGTAGACGGGCTCCGGCAACACAGGACAGTCCACCGTGAAGACAAGCCCCGTGCGCTCCACCGCCGAGCGGAAGTGGCTGGCCAGGTCCTGCGTGAACGCGGACAGATCCGTGGGCTCGAAGCTGGAGTCGATGCGCCCCGCCTCCAGCCGGCTGAAGTCCAGCAGCGTGTTCACCAGCCGCAACAGCCGGCCCGCGTTGCGGTGGACCACCTCCAGCTCGTGCCGGGCCGCCTCCGTCAACGGCCCCCCGGCGAGCACGTCCTCCAGTGGCCCCAGCATCAGCGTGAGCGGCGTGCGGAACTCGTGGGAGATGTTGTGGAAGAAGGCCGTCTTCGCCCGGTCCAGCTCCGCGAGCTGTTCGGCGCGCTGCCGTTCCTCCTCGTAGGCCCGCGCGTTGCGCAGCGCCACCGCCACCTGGGCGCCCAACAGCTCGCTGAAGGAGGCGTAGCCTTCGTCGAACGCGCGGTTGGGCGACAGCCCCGTGACGAGCACGCCCAGCGGCGCGGCCGTTCCCGCCCCCGCGAGCGACTGGAGGAGCAGCGACCCCACCGCGTCACCGAAGGGCCCTCCCCGCAGGGACAACGAAGGCTCCAGACCGTCCCTGCGCACCCGCTCGCCATCGAGGGCGCGCAGGAAGGGGGCCACCTCCGCGCTCCCCGCGTCCAGCGCGAGCGTCGTGGGGCTCAGCGGCCCGCCGCGCTCCAGGCCCACGGCCCCGCACAGCGTCAGTGACCTTCCGTCCTGCGAGCGCAGGTAGAGCAGCGCGAAGGGCACATCCAGTGGGTGTCCAGCCATCGCGGACACCAGGTCCGTGCACGTCTTCGTGACGCTGCGCGTGTCCGAGGCCTGGGCGGACAGGTCGCGCAACAGCCGCATGCGGCGGCTGCTGAGCACCTGCTGAGTCACCTCCGCGCACACCGCGAGCATGCCGCCGATGGCCCCCGTGTCGTCGAAGGCGGGCGCGTGGCTGACGTCGAAATAGGACTCCTCCCGGTAGCCGCTGCGCTCCAGGAGCAGCCGCATCGCGGGCACCCAGCTTGCGACGCCGGTGGTCATCGCCTCCATCACCAGCGGGCCCAGCGCGTCCCACGCCTCCGCCAGCGTGCCGCGGATGTCCGTGCCCAGCGCGCCCGGGTGCTTGTCGCCAATCACCGCCGAATAGGCGTCGTTGTAGAACTGGCTGAGCTCCGGGCCCCACGTGAGGATCATCGGGTAGCGCGATCCGAGCAGCGTCTTCACGAGCACCTTGAGGCTCGTGGGCCACGAAGCCACGGGGCCCACCGGCGTCGAAGCCCAGTCATGCGCGCGCACGAGCGCATGCATCTGGCTGCTTCCCGTGAAGAGGGCCTCCGGACCGGGAGGGACTTCCTGACTCATCTCAGCGGCGCTCCTGGATCACCGAGCCCTGTCCCTATGGCGGCTCCCAGTGGATTCCCACTGGAAAAATGCCCATCCGTCGCGGGCTGACCACCCTTCCCTCCTCCCGCCTGCATGCCCGGCATCCAGGCCACTAGCGCAGCCGGCGAAGCCGCCACGCCTGCGAGAGGAGGTGGACGAGCAGCTCGCTGTACGACCAGCCGAAGGCTTGCGCCGAGAGGCTCACGAGGCTGTCCTGCCGCTCCCTGCCGGGGCGCCCCGGCCCGGTGATGTTCGGCTTCAGGTTCAGGTCGAAGAGCTGGAACGTCCCCAGCGTGTCGCTCCGACAGTCGATGCGGATGGGCGCGGTCACCCCCAGGAGGCCGGCCGCGAGCGCGCACTTCTCCAGCAGGACCCTCACCCGGGGCTCCCCGCGTGCGGCCGGACCCAGCACCTCGCTGTTGTCCACCACCGCCACCTCGCCGCTGTAGGGCGCCACCCCGTCCTGGTGTTGGAAGCGGCGCACGGGAGGCAGCGTCCATGGCTGGGCGTAGTCGTGGGGCACGCCTCCAAGCTTGAAGCGCGCCGGGGGCATCACCGTCACGGTCAGCTCGTCCCCGGGCAGGTACTGCTCCAGGATCAACGTGTCGCCAAAGCGGGGCACACCCTGCTCGCGCGCGGACAGCAGCTCCGCCGCCACCGCCTGGAGCTGTCCGAAGTCCGCGACGCGCACCACGCCCTGGCTGCCGCGACCGCGCATCGGCTTGAGCACCAGCGGGAAGCCCAGCGCGTGCGCCTCCAGCTCCGCCTGCGTGAGCGTGTCCAGGCCCAGGCGCCCGGAGGCCCTCCGGGCGCTGACGAGCACCGACGCGGCGACGGGATGGCCCGCGCGGCGCAGCGCTTCGTTGGTCACCCACTTGTCGTCGAACGTCTCCTGCGTGCGGGGATCCTGCCCGACAACCCACACGTCTTTCAGCACATCCTCCAGGGGGTGGCCGGTGAACAGCACGGTGTTGGCCCACAGCACCCGGGCCCCGGCCGCGCGCGCCGCCTCGATGCCCGCCGCGTCATCCCCGAACACCCAGTCCTCCTGCACGCGCGGGTCGGGGTTCGCCACCGGCGTCACCACGGGGACACCCGCCTCGCGCAGCGCGTACGCGATGTCCGCGCCGCTGTCCGCATAGCCACCCTGCTTGGCCGGCTTGCGAACGCCGTCGATGACCGGCGGGGGCAGGGCCTGGAAGAGCACCGCGACCGGAGCGCGGGACTCCGAGGCAGGAAGGCCTTCACGGCGCATGTCCGATTCCATGTCCCATCCCTTCAAGGGCTCGGCGGCCTGGCTGCTTCGCGACGCTCGCCGGGCTGTCCATCCCCGGAGTCGATTCTTACCTATCGAAGGGATGATGCCATCCCCCCAGCCCGAATCGCGGGTGCTGCGCGAGAAGCATCCCTCCGAGGGCAGCGAAGGCCGCGGCCGGCTTTCACCCCGGCGCGAGGCGCTGCTCCAGGCGCGCATCAAAGACTTGTCGCTGCGGCTGTCCGGCACGCCGCTGGAGCGCTACATCGCGCAGCTTCACGCGGAGCTGGAGGCCAAGGGGCTGTCGTTCAAACCCCAGTGCTATCTGTCCGACGAATGGGGCTGCCCGTCGGGAGTGCCCGTCATCGGCCTGCCCTTCTACCTGGCGGATCCGGACCTGCTCTCCATCGAGGCGGAGCTGGGGGGCAGCGCGGAGACGGAGGCCGAAATCCTCATGTACCTGCGCCATGAGGCCGGCCACGCCTTCAACTACGCCTACCGCCTCTATGAGACCGACGAGTGGCGCCGCGTGTTCGGCGACTACGCGCGGCCGTACCGGGATGACTACAAGCCCCGGCCCTTCTCCCGCCGGTACGTCTTCCACATCGCCGGCTGGTACGCGCAGAAGCACCCGGACGAGGACTTCGCGGAGACCTTCGCCGTGTGGCTCACGCCGGGCAGCGACTGGGAGAAGCGCTACCAGGGCTGGGGCGCGCTCAAGAAGCTCCAGTACGTGGAGGCCACCGCGAAGGCGCTGGGCCACACGCCCGCGCTGGTGAGCCTGGCCCAGCCGGACCTCACCACCGAGGAGATGGAGGGCACCGTCCAGGACCACTACCGCCAGCGCGAGCTGGACGAGAAGGTGGACCTGGAGCTGCGCAACGCCTTCGACCACGCGCTGGAGGACATCTTCTGGGGCCCGGGCGAAGCGCCGGTGAGCGCCGCGACGCTGGTGCAGGCGGAGCGCCAGCGCCTGCTCTCCACGGTGGGCCACTACTCCGGCGTGGGCCGGGGCGTGGTGCGCGCACTGGTGGACCACCTGTCGGAGCGAACCGCCGCGCTGAACCTCACCCTGCACCCCGACGACAGCCGCGAGGCCGCGATGCAGTTGGCGTCGCTCGTCACGGTGCTGGCGATGAACTACCTGCACACCGACCGCTTCTTCGAGGACTGACATGCCCCTGAAGTCCCTTCGCATCGCCGTCCTCCACTACCAACCGAAGAACGAACCTCCGGACGCCGTCGTGGCGCAGGTGAGCGCCGCCCTGCGCGCGGCCGGCCATGAGCCCGTGGACGTGCGCGTGGATGAAAGCGTGTCGGACCTGGTGCGGCTGGTGGCCCGGGCGAAGGCGGACCTCGTCTTCAACCTGTGTGAGACCTTCGCGGAGGACTACCGCCTGGAGGTCAACGTCGCCGCGGTGCTGGAGCTGGCGCGCATGCCCTTCACCGGCTCGGGCACCGCGGGGCTGCTGCTCGCGCAGGACAAGGTGCTCACCAAGCAGTTGCTCCAGTTCCACGGCGTGCTCACGCCGCGCTTCGCGACCTTCGACGGCCTGTCGTTCCAGGCGAACGGTGATTTGTCCTTCCCCCTGGTGGTGAAGCCCGCTCGCTCGGACGCGTCCCTGGGGCTGGGGGTGGAGAAGGACATGGAGGGGCTGGCGCGGCGGGTGAAGAAGATCCGCGAGGAGTACGACGACGAGGCGCTGGCGGAGGAGTTCATCGAAGGCCGCGAGCTGTACGTCGGCGTGGTGGGCGACAGCGCGCGCCCGGAGGTGCTCCCGGTGGTGGAGCTGGACTTCGGCTCGCGGTGGAACCGCAAGCGCATGAAGATCGCCAACCGCGAGGTGAAGTTCGCGCCGGAGACGCCGGGCAGCCCCCACCTCGTGCTGCCGACCGACCTGTCGGATGAGCTGCAGGGCCGCATCGGGCGCGCGGCGGTGACGGCCTTCCGCGCGCTCAAGCTGCGCGACTACGCCCGCATCGACTTCCGCGTCTCCAGCCGCACCAACGAACCCTACCTGCTGGAGGTGAACCCCAACCCGTACCTGGAGACCCAGTGCGAGGTGGCCATGGGCGCGCAGGCGCGCGGCATGGGCTACGACGCGCTGGTCCAGCGCATCGTGGACACGGCGGCGAAGCGCTACGGCCTGGGAGTGGCGAAGAAGGCCCCACCCGGTGCGTCCCTGCCGGCGGAGCCGTCCGCCCCGCACTGACGCCTGACGGGCATCCGGCCCGGATTCCGGTGGCCCCGCCGGGGGCCGGTGCTCTATGGGGAAGGGGTGATTCGCCGTCAGCTCCTGGACCACGCCAAGGCCGTGGCCCGCTTTGCCCCCGTGAAGCCCGCGGTGAAGGCGGGCCTGCGCGCCGCGCTCGCCATCTTCGTCCCCATGGTCGTGGGCGCCGCACTGAAGCTGCCCGGCGAGCTGTGGCTCGCCATTGGCGGCTTCAACACGTCCTTCGTGGACAAGGGCGGCTCCTACCACGCGCGAGCGCGCGCCATGGGCGGCACGGCGCTGGCGGCGGCGTTGTCCGCGGCCGTCGGCAGCCTCGTGGGGCTGTACCCCTCGCTGTCCATTCCCCTCACCCTCGTGTGGGTGACGGCGTGGAGCTTCGCGGGCGTGTACGGCGCCGCGGCGAACACCACCGGCAACATCGCCGCCACCACCTTCGTCATCGCCGTGGCGCTGCCCGGGGATGGCCCGATGCACGCCCTCGTTTCCGGCGCGATGCTGCTGGCCGGCGCCTCGTGGGCGATGGTGCTGTCGCTGGTTCTCTGGCCCATCCGGCCGTACCGCCCCGCGCGCAAGGCGGTGGCGGCGTGCTTCGACGCGGTGGCGGACTACGCGGAGGCGCTGTCGCGCGTGTCACAGGGCGCGCGCGAGGATTCCTGGCAGTTGCTCATCCAGGAGCAGCATGGGCGCATCCGCGAGACGCTGGAGGTGGCGCGCACCACGCTCACCGCCACGCGCCAGGGCCGCGTCGAGCGCGGTCGCGGGGAACGGCTGCTGGTGCTGCTGGAGGCCGCGGATGCGATGTTCATGGGGCTCATCGCCCTGGCGGAGGACCTGGAGAGCCTGGGGCCTCCGGTGAGCGCGGTGGGAGACCCGCGCGCGGCGGTGGTCGTCGCCCTGCTGGACTGCGCGCACACCGCGCGCGACCTCGTGCGGCTGACGGAGCAGGAGGGCCGCAGCCGCAGGCCCCAGCCGGAGTGGGATGGCCGCGCGCTGCGCGACGCGCTCACCGACCTGGACACACGTGGGCTGCTCACCCGCCTGGAGCGGGCGCGGCTCCGGGACGTGGCGAGGCTGCTCACGGAATTGCGCGAGCGCGCGGACGTGGCGCTGGACACCGCGTGCCGGCTGCCCGGGCCTCCGGTGCAGGGCATGCCTCCGCCCAAACGCGAGCTGGCCGAGGAGCCCCACCCTTCCCTGCTGGAGCCACTCAGGGCGCACCTCACGCTGGACTCGGAGGTGCTGCGGCACGCGCTGCGCGTGGGCGTCACCACCACCGCGGCGGTGTGGATCTCCAGCATCTTCCGGCCGAACCACAGCTACTGGGTCACCATCACCGTCCTCACCATCATGCAGCCGTACACCGGGCCCACCTTCCTCAAGGCGCTGCAACGCGTGCTGGGCACGGTGGTGGGCGGCATCCTCGCCATCGGCGTGTCGTACTGGCTCCAGGACCCGCGCATGATGATGGGGCTCCTGTTCTGCACGGCGGCGCTGTGCGTGAGCCTCATCCCGCTCAACTACGGGCTGTTCACCGTCTTCGCCACGCTCACCTTCGTGCTGCTCGCGGAGCTGGGCAGCGGGGACTGGACGCTCGCGCCGGTGCGCATCGTCAACACCGTCATCGGCGGCGCGCTCGCGCTCGCGGGCACCTTCTTCCTCTGGCAGCGCTCGGAGGAGGAGCGCTTCCCCGCGCAGATGGCGGAGGCCCTGCGCGCGGACCGCGAGTTCTTCGGCGTGCTGGCGTCCGCGTGGCGGCGCGGGGAGTCCCCCCAGGCCCAGGCGCTCGCGGAGGCCCGCCGCAAGCTGGGGCTCGCCACCATCAACGCGGAGACGTCCTTCCAGCGCCTGCTCAACGAACCGCGCTGGAGCACCGAGGCCCTGGAGCCGCTGATGACGCTGCTCGCGTTCACCCGCCGCTTCGCCGCCGTCTGCACCCTGCTCGCCTCGCGGAAGTCCGTGCCCTCCACGCCCGCGGTGCACGAGGCCCTGGCCCGCTTCTGCGCCGCCATGGACGAAGCGCTGGAGGACCTGGCGGACGCGGTGCTCCACGGCCGTCCTCCCCGTGCCCTGCCCGCCTTCAACGCCCTGCTCGGCTGGAACGTCCCCACCCCCGACGCGCCGGGCCTCGCCCTGGGCCAGGAAGCCCCGCTGCTCCAGTCCCAACTGGAGCGACTGGCGCGCCAACTGTCCGTCCTTCACGGCGCCGCCACGCGCCGGATGGAGGCCCCGCCGAGCCCCGTGCCTGCTTCCCAGCCATCCACGAATAACGCGCCATAGCCGTAAAAATTGAATAGTCTCCCGGGCCTTTCCCTCTGCCGTTGGAGAGTCCCGCATGTCCTTCGTGCCGTCCCGTGCCTGGCTGTCCCGTATCCCCCTGAGTGGCCTGATCCTGGCCGCCGCCACGTTCGCGTCCCCTGCCGCGCTCGCGGCGAATGAATCCGTGAAGGTGTGGCTGACGACGACGTCGGGCAGCACGCTGGCGAAGAAGCTCAACGCGGAAGCGAACAAGACGTTCGGCGCGGAGAGCGGCACGGCGACGGCCATCGACGTGAATGACGCCACGACGTACCAGACCATCGACGGGTTTGGCGGCGCGCTGACGGATGCGTCCGCGTGGCTCATCTACAACTCGCCCCAGCGCACGGCCATCATGAACGACCTGTTCAGCGTGGGCGCGGGCGCGGGCTACAGCGTCATCCGGCTGCCCATGGGCGCGTCGGACTTCTCTCGCAACAACTACACCTACGACGACACCTGCTGTGACCTGAACGACTTCTCCGTGGGCCACGACACGGCGTACATCCTGCCGCTGCTCCAGCAGGCGCGCTCCATCAACCCGGAGGTGAAGATCTTCGCGGTGCCGTGGAGCGCGCCCGCGTGGATGAAGTTCAACAACTCGCTCACGGGCGGCGGCTACCTGCGCAACGACCTGTACGGCACGTACGCCAGCTACTTCGTGCGCTTCCTCCAGGCGTACAACACGCACGGCGTGCCCATCCACGCGTTCAGCACCCAGAACGAGCCGCACAACGCCAACGGCAGCTACCCGACGATGCAGATGGAGTCCAACGACCAGTCCATCTTCACCGCGCAGCACCTGCGCCCGGCGCTCAACGCCGCGGGCTTCAGCGGCGTGAAGCTGCTCGCGTGGGACCACAACTGGCACGACGGCTCCGGCCCCGCGGGCTTCCCGCACGAGGTGATGGCCTACAACGGCGGGCAGGCGCAGGCCGCCGTCGCGGGCGCCGCGTACCACTGCTACGAAAGCCCCGAAGGCAGCTACACCGTGCAGACCGACTTCCGGAACGCGTACCCCAACAAGGAGGTGCACTTCACCGAGTGCACCGGCGGCTTCTGGGCGACGAACGCGGCCGCGAATCTGGAGTGGGCCCTCCAGAACAACCTCTTCGGCCCGCTGCGCAACTGGTCGCGCACGTCGCTGTACTGGAACATCGCGTTGGACCCCAACCACGGTCCGCGCGTGGGCGGCTGCGCGGACTGCCGGGGCATGTTCACCGTGAACAACGGCAACGGCACCTTCACGCGCAACGAGGAGTATTACGCGTGGGCGCACCTGGCGAAGGTGGTGCGGCCGGGCGCGGTGCGCGTGGGCGCGACGTCGCTGGGCAACAACAACATTGAAACGCTCGCCTTCCGCAACCCGGATGGCTCGCACGCGCTCGTCGCGCTGAACTCCAACGACGGCGCCACGCTCAGCTTCAAGGTCCGCTGGGCCGGGCAGGCGTTCGAATACAGCCTGCCGCCGCGCTCGGTGGCGTCCTTCCAGTGGGGCGGTGCGGCGGCCCCGCAGGGCCCGTGGTACCGGCTCGTGAACAAGGCCACCGGCAAGTGCGTGGACATCGTCGGGCCGTCCGCGGCGGATGGCACCGGGCTGCACCAGTGGACGTGCCACACGGGCGCAAGCCAGCAGTGGTCCCTGGTCGCCACCGACAGCGGCTATTCGCGGCTCGTGTCGCGCTACAGCGGCAAGGTGGTGGACGTGGACGCCGCGTCCGCCGCGGACGGCGCGCGCGTGCAGGAGTGGTCCTGGGCGGGGGGCCTGAACCAGCAGTTCAAGCCGGTGGCCACCACCGGGGGCTTCTCCCGCTTCGAGGCCCGTCACAGCGGCAAGGTGCTGGACGTGGCCAACTGCTGGAACACCGGCGACGGCGCTGGGCTCCAGCAGTGGGTCTGGGCCAACAACGACTGCCAGCAGTTCCGCCTGGAAGCCATGCCCTGATGGGAAACCTCCCCGCGACGGCGCCTCAGGGCACCGTCGCGAGGAACACATCGAGCAGGGCGTTCACCTGCTCGGGTGCATCCAGTTGCACCCAGTGCCCCGTGCCCGTCACGACCTTGAACGGAATCCCCGGGACGAGCACGTGGTACGCGCCGGGGGATTCGTTGAGCGGCGTGATGACGGACAGGATGGGCCCGGGGTAGCGCTTCAGCGCGGACTCCGGGTCGAACGTCAAGAGCGCCCCCATGCCGGCGCGGAACGCGCCCTGCGCGGTGCGCCCAAGCTGCGCCATCACCCGCTCGCGCACCTCCGGGGAGGAGGCCGGCAAGAGCGACTGCCAGTACTCCCCCGCCGCGTCCTTCCAGTGGTCGGTGGCCAGCGCGTCCATCATCCCCTGCGCCTGCTCTTTCGGAACGGAGCGGCCGTCGGAGGCGGGGTCCAACAGGAACAGGCCCGCGACGCGCTCCGGATTCGCCCCCGCCCAGGCCGCGCACACCGCGCCGCCCAGGCTGTGCCCCACCAGCACCACGCGCGACAGCCCCAGGCCGTCCACCACCGCGCCCAGGTCCCGGGCGAACTCCTCGACGGGGATCTCCTGGGCGGACGACGTCAGCGTCGAGCGGCCGTGTCCGCGCAGATCCAGGGCCACCGCGCGGCGGTGCGCACGCACGTGCGCCAACTGCCGGGCCCACTGCTCCGTGTCCCCGCCGAGCGAGTGCACGAACACCACCGGGATCCTCGTCCCGGCGCCACCATCATCCACATACAGCTCTCCTGCCGCGCCCTTCATGTCCCGTGGCCTTTCCGCGCGGGGTTCCCATTGACCCGCGCGCCGTTGAGTTCCAGGTCGCCCGTTTCAACAGCGTCCTGACGGAAGAACGACCCATCCGGCGGTCGCTTCGTTCGGAGTCCAACACCCTCCAGGCGGCCGTGCACGCACCCACCGCTCTTTTTGGATCCAGGTGGTTCCGTTCGCCACCATCGCAACCACTCTTGCGTGCACCTCCAAGTCACGTGAAGACCTCCGACCCACAAGAACCGGGCGCCCGTTCCCGGATCACCGTCCTCAACGTCAACGACGACGCGGCGACGCTGTACCTCTTGAGCCTCACGCTCCGGCAGGGCGGCTACCACGTGCTCGAAGCCACCTGCGGCCAGGAGGCGCTGACGCTGGCGCAGGGGATGCCGGACCTGGTGTTGCTGGACGTGCACATGCCGGACATCGACGGCTACGAGGTGTGCCGCCGCCTGCGCGCCGACGAGGCCACGCGCGATCTGCTCATCGCCCACCTGTCCTCCGTGTCCATCCAGCGCGAGGACCGCGTGAAGGGGCTCGCGCAGGGCGCGGACGCGTACTGGACCCGGCCCCTGGCGGAGGACGAGCTGCTGGCCAACATCGAAGCGCTCCTGCGCCTGCAGGCCCGCGCCCGGGACGCCGTGCGCGCGCGCGACCGCTTCCTCAGCATCGCGGCGCATGAGCTCAAGACGCCCATGACGGTGCTGCGGCTCAACCTGGAGCGCGCCGTGCAACTCGTGGTGAACGACGCCGCGGGCGCCGTGTCCACCGGCCCCGTGGAGAAGCGGCTCACCCCCGCGGTGCGCCAGCTCACCCGGTTGCAGCACCTGGTGGACAGCCTGCTGGATGTCTCCCGCCTGTCCACCCGCGACATGGAGCTGGACGTGGAGACGGTGGACCTGTCCCGGCTCTTGCGCGAACAGGTGGAGCGGCTCCAGCCGCAGGCCCGCAGCGCAAGGGTGGACCTGGACGTCACGCTGCCCGACGCGCCCGTCCTCCTCTTCGGAGATGCGCCGCGGCTGGCGCAGGCCGTGGGACATCTGGTGTCCAACGCCATCAAGTTCGGCGAGGGCCGGCCCGCGCGCGCGCGCCTGGAGACGCGCGACGACCACGCGGTGCTGACGGTGGAGGATGAGGGCGTGGGCATCGCGCCGGAGGACCACGCGCGCATCTTCCGCCGCTTCGAGCGCGTGACGACGGGCGAGCGCTTCGACGGCCTGGGCCTGGGCCTCTACCTGGCGCTGGCCATCGCCACCGCCCATGAAGGCACCCTCACCGTGCGAAGCGCCCTGGGCCAGGGCGCCCACTTCGAACTTCGGCTTCCGCTGCACCTGACCCGACGGTACTGAACCTCAAGGAGAACACTTCGTGGCGAACACGGCGGACAACGACGAGGGCACGCAAGCGCACGACGGCAGGAGCCCCGCGAAACGGCTCGTGACCAACGTGCCCCGGCTGGACTTCATCACCAAGGGCGGCCTCATCCAGGGCTCGTCCTACGCCATCATCGGACCGCCAGGTTCGGGCAAGACGGTCTTCGCCAACCAGATCGCCTTCGAGCACGTGCGCACCGGGGGCAAGGCCCTCTACGTGACGCTGCTGACCGAGTCGCACGGGCGCATGCTGGAGAACCTGTCGCAGATGACGTTCTTCGACCCCAGCGTCATCCCGGAGAAGCTCCAGTACATCAGCGCGTACCGCGACCTGGAGAAGGAGGGCCTCAAGGGCCTGCTGGAGCTGGTGCGCAAGAACGCCCAGCAACACGGCGCCACGCTGCTCATCATCGATGGCATGGACGCGGCGAAGGAGTTCGCCCGCTCGGACCTGTCCTTCAAGCGCTTCCTTCAGGACCTCCAGACCTTCTGCAACATCCTGGGCTGCACCTCACTGCTGCTGGCGCCGCACCACCAGGGGGAGATCCACCCGGAGAACACCGCGGTGGACGGCATCTTCGAACTGTCCCTGTGGCTGCACGGGCCCCGCGCGGTGCGCGAGCTCATCGCCATCAAGTTCCGGGGTGGGCCGTCGCTCCTGGGCCGCCACGAGGTGGAGATCTCCGACCAGGGCATGGTCATCCACCCGCGCACGGAGGTGCAGTTCGCGCACCCCGCGGCGCAGGGGCGCGAGGACCGCATCCGCATGCCCTTCGGCATCCCCCGCCTGGACGACGCGATGAAGGGGGGCCTCTTGTCCGGCTCCACCACGCTGCTGCTGGGCGCGCCCGGCACCGGCAAGACGCTCCTGGGCCTGCGCTTCCTGCTGGAGGGAGCGAGGGCGGGCCAGCCGGGCTTCTACTTCGGCTTCTACGAAACGCCCCCGCGCCTCATCGAGAAGGCCCTGGGCACGGGCATGAAGGACTTCAAGAAGTACGTGGACGAAGGCCTCATCGAAATCCAGTGGCAGCCGCCCCTGGAGCACAACATGGACTCGCTGGCGGAGCGGCTCCTGGAGCGCATCGAGGAGCGCAAGGTGGACCGGCTGCGCCTGTTCATCGACGGGGTGTCCGGCTTCCGCTCCGCCGCCGTGTACCCGGACCGCCTGGGCCGCTTCTTCTCCGCGCTCACGCACCAACTGCGGATGATGGACGTCACCACGCTGTACTCGGATGAGACGCCCCTGTTCAGCCCCGGCGTGGACATGCCCCAGCCGGAGGCGGCGTCCACCGTGGAGAACGTCATCCTGGTGCGCTACGTGGAGTTGCGCTCGCAGCTCTACCGGCTGCTCTCCATCATGAAGATGCGGGAGAGCGCCTACGACAGCAGCATCCGTGAGTTCTCCATCTCCTCGGACGGCATCACCGTCGCGGACACCTTCGAGAGCGCGGAGAGCATCCTCACCGGCCATGCGCGCATGACGTCGGGCTCCAGGCCGGCGGCCCGCGCGGACGCACGCGCCGGAATCAAGGCCCCCCTGGGCACGAAGGGCGCGAAGTCGAGGAGCACGAAGAAGCAGCCCGCGAAGAAGCGGGCTCCCGCAAGCGCCTCCCGCCGGAGTCGCACATGAAGACCGTGCTCGTCGTGGACGACGAACTGGACATCGCGGAAGCCGTACAGGCCATCCTGGAAGAGGAGCAGTTCCGCGTCATCCTCTGCGGCAACGGCAAGGAGGCCCTGGAGAAGCTCGCGGAGGAGAAGCCCGCCCTGGCCATCATCGACGTGATGATGCCGGTGATGAACGGCTACGAGACCATCGACGCCATCCGCGAGGACCCGGGTCACGTCTTCCCCATCCTCGTGATGAGCGCCATCCAACCGCCGAAGGACAAGGCCACGCAGCAGGGCTGGGCCGGCTTCCTCAAGAAGCCCTTCTCACTGGAGTCCCTGCTGGAGTCGGTGACGCGGCTGACCTCCGCTTCGTAGGCGGAAGGGTCGCACGTTGCGGTTCCGACACGTTTGCAGCTCCAACCGGGCGCCGGGCAGGCAGCCGGCGCTCGCTTCGGGTTGAAAACGACAGGTCGCGCGCGCACAGTGGGGACACTTGACGCGGCGCATCCATGCACACTGAAGTCGTGACGAACTCCCGCCAGGAGCCCGGCCTGTTCCGGCTCACCTGGCCCATCTTCTTCGAAATCTTCCTCTTCATGCTGATGGGCACGGCGGACACGCTGATGCTCAGCGGCGTGTCCGACGCCGCGGTGTCCGCGGTGGGCGTGGTCAATCAGTACGTCTTCATCTGCATCCTCATCATGGAGGTGGTGAGCCACGGCGCATCCATCGTCGTGTCCCAGTACCTGGGCGCGAAGCGGAGCGCGGAGGCGTCCCGGATCGCGGCGCAGGCCGTGACGATGAACCTCCTGCTGGGCATCGCGGTGAGCGCGGGGCTCTTGCTGTCGGCGGACACCATCCTCGGGCGGATGAACCTGGAGCCGGTGACGCTTTCGTACGCGAGCACCTACTGGCACATCGCGGGCGGGTTCCTCTTCCTCCAGGCGCTCATCAACGTCTTCTCCAGCCTCATCCGCACGTACGGCTTCACGCGGCAGTCCATGTTCGTGGCCATGGGCATGAACGTGGTGCACGTCGTGGGCAACTGGGTGCTCATCTTCGGGCACTTCGGCGTGAGCGCTCGGGGCGTGGAAGGCGCGGCGATGTCCACCGTGCTGAGCCGTGCCCTGGCGGTGGGCGTCTTCGGCTGGCTGCTCTACCGCGTGATGGACGTGCGCATGAAGCGCCGGGACTTCGTCGCGATGACGGGCGAGTACGTGCGCAAGATTCTGCGCGTGGGCGTGCCGTCGGCGGTGGAGCAGATGACGTACCACGCGTGCCAGACGGTGTTCCTGTACTACGTGACGTTCCTGGGCCCGGCGGCGCTCGCGTCCCGGCAGTACGCCAACGCGATGTCGCAGTACGTGTTCCTGTGCAGCCTCGCCATCGGGATGGGCACATCCATCATCGTCGGGAGGCTGGTGGGCGCCAACCGCTCCTCGGACGCGTACGCGCGCGTGCTCACGAGCCTCAAGTGGAGCCTCGGCATCACCGTGGCCGTGGACCTGACGGCCATCGTCTTCCGCGACCCGCTCATCCGCCTCTTCACCCACGACGGCGACATCCTGAGGATGACGTCGCAGGTGCTGGTGCTGAGCCTCATCCTGGAGACGGGGCGCTCGTTCAACCTGGTGCTGGTGAACGCGCTGAGAGCCGCCGGGGATGCCACCTTCCCCGTCTACATGGCGATGGGCTCCATGGTCTGCATGAGCCTGCCCCTGGGTTACTTCCTCGTCTTCCACCTCCAGTTGGGGCTCGCGGGCGTGTGGCTGGCGGTGGCCGCGGATGAATGGACGCGTGGGTTGGCCATGTGGTTGCGCTGGCGCAGCCGGGCCTGGGAACGCCTGTCGCTGGTGACACCCGTGGAGGCGCCGCCCGTCCTCGCCCATTAGGGCATGGACGTGTACAGGGAGCGCACGGGGGCCCTACGATGGCCCCCATGCCCACCCGAGTGCGCATCATCCACTTCGACGTGTCGCAGGGAGAGTCGTCCCTCATCAGCCTGCTGCCCGCGATGGGTGATGCGAAGCACGTCCTCATCGACGGCGGCAAGCTGAGCCGTGGCAGATACGTGCGGCTCATGCTGGACAAGCTGGGCGTCACGAAGCTGGACGCCATCGTGTGCACGCACCCGGACGGCGACCACCACGAGGGCCTCACCCCGGTGGTGGAGGAGCTGGCCGAGGTGACGAAGCTGTACGCCCCTCGCGACGTGTCCGACTTCCACAAGTACACGAAGCTCAAGAAGGCCTGCGAAGACGCGGGCACCACCTGGGTCGACGCGCGGGTGAACACGAAGCTCATCGACTCCGCGGGCTGCCTGCTGAAGATCGTCCACGTCGGCCGCGGCACCGTGAGCGACGACAACCCGGCCAGCATCGGGTGCACGCTCAAGTTCCACGACTTCACCTACTTCACCGCTGGGGACCTGCCGCTCGAGGACGAAGAGGGCCTGGGCCTGGGCCACATGTGCGCGTTCAAGTGCGGCCACCACGGCGCGGAGACGAGCACGTCCCGCGACTTCGTGGATGCCATCACGCCCACCGCCGCCTTCATCTCCGCCGGGCACCACAACCATGACCATCCCCGGCAGTCGGTGCTGGACATCCTCTGCGCCACGGACAGCCTCCAGCGCTTCTACACGACCAACTGCGAGCCCAACCGCACCGGCTTCGTGAACAGGGGCACCGGCGCGCAGCGCAAGGGCTTCGCCGCGAGCGCGCGCCTCCAGGGCGTGATGGGCCACCTCGTCGTCTACACCGACGACACGCTCGCGAAGCACCACGATGGCGCGGGCATCACCTTCCGCGTGGCCCACCCGCAGGACGCGGGCCTGGGCGGGGGCTTCCAGTGGAAATGGTACGCGCACATGTGCCTGAAGAACGACCATGTGCCGGAGTCCGCGCTGCCGCCGGTGAACGCGCCCCTGACCGCGAACGAGCTGCCGGAGTTCCGCCTGGAGGCGCTGTCCACCACCATCCAGACCCAGCAGCTCACCACCCCCACCTACAGCTTCGCGGACCTGCTGGCCGCCTCCCAGGTCGACACCTTCAAGCGCCCGAGCAGCCCCATCCGCGAGTACATGGGGGACCCGGACAACTTCCTCAAGGACTCCTCCGCCAAGAAGCGCAAGGGCAGCGGCGCAAGCAGCGGAAGCCAGCCCAAGAAGAAGGCGCGGGTCTACGTGCATCAGGACGACGTCCAGCGGATGTCCCGGTGTGTGTGGTGCGGAGATGACTCCATGGGCAGCAAGGCGCCCTACCTGTCGAAGTGCGAGTGCAACCTGGACTGGTACGTCTGTCGTGACTGCAAGCACGAGCGCAAGGAGACGGTGGACTGCGACCTGTTGAGCGTCGCCGTCTGAGAGCTTCGCTCCGCCCGCGCTTCATTCCAGCGCGGGATGCCCCTGTCGCCGCATGCCTGCCCCGCACGCTTGCGGGGGGCGTTCGCAACGTCCGGTGGGGCCCCTTCCCCCAGGCATCTCCCATCCCACTTTTGGTGGGGCGCGCATCCGCCCGCCCCACCACTTCGAGGGAGAAGCCCATGCTCGCCGTCGTCTACAAGAAGACCAGTCAGGTGAAGGTCGAGGAGGTCGAGGACCCCAAGGTCGAAGCGACCACCGACGCCATCATCCGCGTCACCTCCGCGGGCATCTGTGGCAGCGACCTGCACATGTACGAGGGCCGCACCGCGTCCAAGGCAGGCCAGGTGTTCGGCCACGAGAACATGGGCGTGGTGGAGCAGGTCGGCCCCGGCGTGGTGGGCATCAAGAAGGGCGACCGCGTGGTGCTGCCCTTCAACATCGCCTGCGGCACCTGCTTCGACTGCGTGCGCGGCCGCACGGAGGCCTGCCTGGTCGCCAACCCGGACGCGCCCCACGCCGGCTACGGCTACGCGGGCATGGGCCCCTACCGCGGCGGACAGGCGGAGCTCTTGCGCGTGCCCTGGGCGGACTTCAACTGCCTGAAGCTCCCCGGGCAGCCCGGTGACGACCTGGAGGACGACTTCCTGCTGCTGTCGGACGTCTTCCCGACCGCCTACCACGGCACCGAGCTGGCGAACGTGAAGCCCGGCAGCACCGTGGCCGTCTTCGGCGCGGGGCCCGTGGGCCTGCTCGCCGGCTACTGCGCGCTCTTGCGCGGCGCTTCCGAGGTCTACGTGGTGGACAGCGTCCCGGAGCGCCTAGCCAAGGTGAAGGAGATGGGCGCCATCCCCATCGACTTCACGAAGGGCGATCCGGTGAAGCAGATCATCGACCTGCGCCGCCAGAACCCGCTCATCATGGGCTCGCTGCGGCCGGGCGAGGAGAAGGCCCTGGGCGTCATGTGCGGCATCGACGCGGTGGGCTACCAGTCGCGCGACAACAAAGGCGCGGACGCGCACGGCGGCAAGGAGAAGCCCACCCAGGTGCTGGAGCAACTGGTGGAGCTGGTGAACCCCACGGGCTCCATCGGCGTCGTCGGCGTCTACATCGCGCCGGACCCCGGCGCCGCGGATGAGAACGCGAAGCAGGGCATCTACCCGCTGCCGTGGGCCAAGGTGTTCGACAAGGGCATCACCGTGGGCACCGGCCAGACGCCGGTGAAGCGCTACAACTACTTCCTGCGCGACCTCATCATCGCGGGCCGCGCAAAGCCGAGCATGATCGTCAGCCACCGCCTGCCGCTGAGCGACGCGCCGGAGGCCTACAAGAAGTTCGACGCCCGCAAGGACGGCTACACCAAGGTCATCCTCAAGCCGCAGCAGAGCCCCAAGGCCAAGGCCTGAGCCAGGATGTCCGCCAGTGCCCCTTCCGCGCCCTCTGAAGTGGACGGGCGTGCGGAAGGGGCCCGGGCGGTATAGGGTTTGACAGTGGACGCCCTGGACAATCCGTCGACAGTGCTCGTCGTTGAAGGCTACGACGACCTGCGCGAGGCGCTGGTGGCCCTCCTCGTGTTGGAGGGGTACACCGTCCTGTCCGTGGCGACCGCCATGCAGGCGATGGAGGTGCTCGCCCGCCTGCCCCGCCACCCCTGCCTGGTGCTCTTGAGCCTGATGCTGCGCAGCCCCGAGGACCAGACGTTCCTCTCCCGGCTGCGGAGCATGGAGCCGGCCCCCCGGGTGCCGGTGCTGGCCCTGACGGCGGATCCCGACCTCCAGGCACCCCTGCCCGGCACGGTGGGCCTCCTGGGCAAGCCGGTGCGCACGGAGGTCCTCCTGGCCGCCGTGGAGCGCTACCGGGCCCGGCCCTGAGTCCACGGAAGGTCTGGAACCGCGCAACTCCTGGGGCTTTCGGGCGATAATCCTTCAAACGGCCACCGTCGTTCTGGTGGTTCGAGGGGGAGTCCGTCATGTCCAGAGTCGGTGAATCCAGCGGCGGTGCCGCAGCGCGTGTCCAGCAGGCCCGGTCCCAGGAGGTC
>NZ_RAVZ01000129.1 GCF_003611635.1 Corallococcus terminator
CTCCTCCCCCATGACCTCCACCGCGTGCTCCACGTGGCGGACCACGTCGTCCATCGTGTCCCCGCCCAGGTACACCGGCGCCAGGATGATGCCCACCACGCCGCCACGCTGGGCAATGGTGCGCAGCGCCTCGTCGGACAGGTTGCGCCAGCCGCCCCCCGCCGCGCGCACGCCGGTGTGCGAACAGAAGTAGCGCACGGTGGGGTGCGCGAAGAGGTCCGTGAGCGTCTGCTCGGATGCGTGCGCCACGTCCACGCTCAGCCCCAGATGGGCCATCTGCTCCATCACCTGATGGCCCAGCGGCGTCAGCCCCCGGTTGCCCATCATCGGAAACGAGGAACCGCCCAGGTCGTTGTTGGACAGGTGCGTGAGCCCCATGAAGCGCACCCCGCGCCGGTGCAGCTCCGCCAGTCGCTCCACCTTGCCTTCGATGGCATGGCCTCCCTCCACGCCCAGCACCGCCGACAACCGCCCGTGAGCGAGGTTGTCCTCCAGCCCCGCCCCGGTGGTGGCGACGCGCACCGTGTCCCCGGAGCGGGCGCAGAAGGCATCCAGCTTTTCAATCTGCCAGAGGGCGCGCAGCCATTCGCCGCCGCGCGCCTCGCGGGGCCACTTGCGCCACGCGGCGAACAGCGGGAAGCCGCCAATGAAGGGGAAGCCCCGGGTCACCAGCGTGAAGCACTGCAACTTCACCCCCGCCTCGCGAAGGCGGGGAAAGTCCACGTGCCCTTCCGTTGACCGCTCGCACAGGTCGCGGTTCCACATCAGCGAATCCGCATGACCGTCCGCGATGCACCAGCGCTGATGCAATTCCTTCACGTCACCCATGCCAGCAGTCTTCGCCACCGCCTCCCGTGATGACAAGCGCCTGGCCCCCGGGTTCGTGCGTCAGCACCAGTCCAGGCCGCCGCCGTCATCGTCGTCGGACCAGGCCTCATCCTCCAACGGAAGGCCGGCCTCCGCGTCCCCGGCCGGCCCCACGAGGGCATCCGTCCGCACCTCCGCCACCTCGCGAAGCGCTTCGGGAGGACCATAGGGCCGCCCCGCCGCGCCCATTAGCTCCCGGAGCGCGTCCCGCAGCTCCGCCCCCGTCTGGAAGCGCGCGTCGCGTTCGCGCCGGAGCACCCGCTGGAGCACCGCCCGCATGCCTTCCGACAACCCCCGCGTCGCATGCTCCACGTGCACGGGCGACAGGCACGCCATGCGCGCGGCCATCAGCGGCGCGGGCAGCCAACTGGGTGTCTCCGCGCACAGCCCCTGCGCGCCGGGCAAGGGCTGTGCCTGTTGCGCCGCGCGCTCCACGTCCTCCAGGTCCAGCAGGTGCAACCCGGTGAGCAGCTCCAGGAGCACCATCCCCAGGGAGAACAGGTCCGCCCGTCCATCCAGGGGCTGGCCCTCCAGGGCCTCCGGCGACGCATAGGCCACGTCCCCGCGCACGAGCCCCGGCTCCGTCACCACGCGCCCCGGCAGCCGCGACCACGCGAGCGCGAAGTCCGAAAGCCGCACCCGCCCGTGCACGTCCACGCGCACCGAGCGGGGACTCACGTCGCGGTGCACGACGCCCACCGGAAGACCCCGGGCGTCCTCCAGCGCGTGGGCATGGTGGAGCGCGTCCGCCACCTCCGCGCCCACGTACGCGACGAACGCCTCCGAGAACGGCCGCCGCCGCAGCGCCGCGAAGCTGGACAGCGTCTCCAGGCACGGGCCGTCCACGTATTCCATGACGAGGTGGGGCGCGCCGTCGTGCACCCGCACCAGGTACACCGGGGCGATGGCCGGGTGGCTCAGCCGCATGAGCAGCTTCACCTCCTCGCGCAGCCGCGCCCGCCCCACGTCGTCCCCGACGTCGCGCAGGCGCTTGATGAGCACCAAGCCCCCCGGCGTGCGCGCGTAGTGCCGGCGGGCGAGCAACAGCTCCCCTCCGGCGCGCGACCCCAGGTAGCGCACCAGCTCATAGGACGTGGCCCCGGTGGAGAAGAGGATGAAGGGCCGGGACGCGGACTGCACGGGGGGATGGGTGGCCATCGTGGATGACGCTCCTTCGGGAGGCGCTTCCCGGGGGTGGGAAGGCCATGAGGAAGACCTCACGCCCGCGTCCTACCACCCGGGTCAGACATTCCCGTCCCACCCCACCGGGTGTATCCCCGACTAAAAAGGAAACGGCCCCCGCGATGAAGCGGGGGCCGTCGCCTTCAAGCTTTTTCATGCCTGCGCGCGGAACGCGTGCAAGGCGCGAAACTACTTGTCCAGCTTCTTCACGGCCGCCACCAGCGTCACGTCGCGGGCGACCATGTCCTTGCCGTCCATCACGTACGAGGCACGCACCTGCGAGCCTTCCTTGATGTCGTCCATCTTCACCGCGCGGCTGCCGTTGTCGAGCAGCGCCGTCTTGTCGTTGGTCTTGATCTTCAGCTCGCGGTTGTTGCTGTCCACCACCGTCAGCGTGTCACCCGACTTCGACAGCACGCGACCATTGATGGTCGTGGCCGCGGCGGTCGCGCCGACCATGCCCGAACCGCCCGTGGCCAGATCCTCGTTCAGGTCCTCATTGCGGTTGGCCTGGGCCTCCGCGAGGTCCTTCTCCTCGTCGCGCACGTCCTCATTGGCGGCGGCGATCTTCTCGTTGGCGTCCTGCCGCGCCTCCGCGATGTCCTCGTTGCTGTCGCGCTGCGCGGCGCCGATTTCCTCGTTGGCGTCCTGCCGCGCCGCGGCCAGCTCCTGGCCCTCGTCCTGACGCGCTTCCGCCGTCTCCTGCGCCGCTTCCTGACGGGCCTCGGCGACGTCCTCGCGCTGCTCCTGGACGTCATCCTTCTTGCAGCCCGCGACCATCGTCAGCCCCGCCACCGCAGTAACCGCAATCATGAGCTTCCGCATGTGACTTCCCCCTGTGTGGTGTGTTCTGGAAGCCGGAGGATTTGTTCCCCGGCGTTGGGCAGAAACTGGTCGCTCCCCCCGTACCTGCACAGGGGTTGTCAGCGACGGATCCAGGACACAGGGGGCCCTTTCCGATGAAAAAGGCCCTGGTCGCCTGCCTGCTGGGGAGGCGGAACAAACTCAACAGAGCGCGAAAAATCCGTCCGGGTGCGCTGTCACAGGGCTGTTTCGTGAAGGAGGCTGTGCGTTGACAGGGCAGAACCGCCCTTGTACTGGCACCGGCAGGTCCCCGCGAGCAGCACGGGCGGGTCGCAAGGAGTCGTGACGCCGTGACGGTGTGGGTCAACGGAGAAGCGAGAGAGCTGCCGGAGGGTGGCACCCTTACGTCCCTGCTGACGCTGCTGGGGTTGAGCAGCGGGCCGGGGGTGGCGGTGGAGGTGAACGCGGAGGTGGTGCGCCGCGCCCGCCACCCCGAGCACCGGCTCCAGGACGGGGACCGGGTGGAGATCGTCACCTTCGTGGGTGGCGGGTGAGTGCAGGCCTGAAAGAGGACACGGTCATGAGCGGTATCGCGGACAAGCCCTTCACGCTGGCGGGAGTGACGTTCTCCTCGCGGCTCATCGTCGGGACGGGGAAGTACCCGAGCCACGAGGTGATGAAGCAGTGCCACGACGCCTCCGGCGCGGAGCTCGTCACGGTGGCGGTGCGGCGCCTGGATTTGAAGGCCACGGGCGAGGCGTCGCTGATGAACTGGATCGACCGCAACAAGCTGCGCCTGCTGCCCAACACGGCGCTCTGCTACACGGCGGACGACGCGGTGCGCACCTGCCGGCTCGCTGAAGAGCTGGGCATGAGCAAGTGGGTGAAGCTGGAGGTCCTGGGGGATGAGAAGACGCTCTACCCGGACGTGGAGGAGACGCTGAAGGCGGCGCGCATCCTGGTGAAGGAGGGCTTCACGGTGCTGCCCTACACCAGCGACGATCCCATCACGGCGCGCAAGCTGGAGGACGCGGGCTGCGCGGCGGTGATGCCGCTGGCGGCGCCCATCGGCAGCGGGCTGGGCATCCGCAACCCGCACAACCTGCGCCTCATCCGCGAGGTGGTGAAGGTGCCCGTCATCGTGGACGCGGGCGTGGGCACCGCTTCCGACGCGGCCATCGCGATGGAGCTGGGCGTGGACGCGCTGCTCATGAACACCGCCATCGCGGGCGCGAAGGATCCCGTGCGCATGGCCGTGGCGATGAAGAAGGCGGTGGAGGCCGGCCGCGATGCGTACCTGGCCGGACGCATTCCGCGCAAGGCGTACGGCTCCGCGTCCAGCCCCATCGAAGGGCTCGTCGAGTAGTGCCTTCCCTGCCCCGCCTCGTCGTCATCACCGACTGGCGCCTTCCCCGCACGCGGCTGTTGTCCGCGCTGGAGCGGGCGCTGGAGGCGGGGCCCGACGTCGCCGTGCAGCACCGTCACCCGGAGGCTTCGGGCCGCCTGTTCCTGGAGGAGGCCCGGCTCGTGGCGGACGTGTGCCGGGCCCGGGGGCGGGCGTTGTTCGTCAACGGCAGGCTGGATGTCGCGCTGCTCGTGGGCGCGCACCTGCACCTGCCCGCTTCCGGTCCTTCCCCGCGCGACGTGCGCCCGCACCTGCCCGACGGGCGGCTCATCAGCGTGGCGGTGCATGACGCGCAAGAGGCGGAAGCGGCGACGGGGGCGGACTTTGCGCTGGTGAGTCCGGTGTTCGCGCCGGGATCCAAGCCGGGAGACACGCGAGCCACACTGGGACCGGAGGGTTTCCGGACGCTCGCGGCCCGGCTGCCCTGCCCCGCCTTGGCGCTGGGAGGGATGACACCCGAGCGCGCGAGGACCGTGCCCGGGGCTCGGGGCGTCGCGGTCATCTCCGCGGTGCTGGAGGCGGACGACCCGCGCGAGGCGGCCCGGGCGCTGCTGGACGCATGCGGGGAGGCTCACGGCGGGGGGGAATGACGCCCCTGAGAGAGAACCTGGGGGCGCGGTCGGCGATGGGCTCGAATGACACGCGTGCGGCGGCCCGGACGCCTTAAGTCCCCTGCACGGTCGTCGCCCCGGGGATGGCGTCCGGGTGCGAAGGCCCGGGCATCGCGGTCGTCTCCAGGGGCAGGACGGCGAATGCGTCCTGCGAGGTGGCCTGAACGCGCGGCTCCGCATGCACGGCCCCATCCGGTGGAGGCGCGCTATGCTGCGCGGCCGTGAATCCCTCCGCGACTTCCGCTGAACTGCGCCCGCTCGCCATCGGGGAACTCATCGACCGCGCCGCGACGTTCTGGCGCGCGCACCTGAAGACCCTGTTCGTGCTGTGTCTGGGGTTCGACCTGGTCAACTACATCGCGGTCAAGGTCTTCACCTTCGCGATGACGCGCGTGGTGGGCGTGCTGCCCGGATTGCAGGGCGCCCAGGCGGGGGCGGATCCGGCGGAGACCCTGACCCAGTCGGGCATCGCGATGGGGATGATGGGCGTGCTGTATGTGTTCCTCATCTGGAACTTCTGGGTCGCCACCACGGCCGCCGCTCGCTACGTGGTGCCGTCGTACCTGGGAGACCCGGTGCGCCCCATGGACGGACTGCGCCGGGCGTTCTCCCGGTTGGGCACACTGACGGCGACGTACCTGCTGTCGCTCGGATGGTCCCTGGGCGTGACGGTGCTGCTGTGCCTGCCGGGCTCCATCCTCATGGGACTGGCCGTGGTCGCGGTCGTCACGGGCAAGGGCTCGGGAGGAAACACGGCGCTGAGCGTGGCGCTGATCATCATCGGCGCCATCCTGCTGGGACTGGGCGGACTGGCCGCGGTGCTCTGGTACTTCCTGCGCTTCATGTTGCTGCCACCCGTGCTGGCGATGGAGGACGTGGGGGCGTGGACCGCCTTCAAGCGCTCCGGCGCGTTGCTCTCCGGCCGCGTGGAGCCGGGCTTCATGGGGCGCGGGACGGTGCGGGCCATGGTGTTGTCCACGGTGGTGGGCGGCATCCTCGTGGCGGTGAGCCTGGTGTCGGGACTCCCCGCGTGGATCGTGCGGCTGACCTATGGCGGCAACCTGCTGGATCCAGCCTCGCAGGCCGCCATCCCCCAAGCGCTGCTGGTGCCCGCGGAGTTGTTGCAGGTGGTGGGACAGTCGTTCTTCACGCCACTGAGCTTCGTCGTGTCGGCGTTCTTCTACGTGGACATGCGCGTGCGTCGCGAGGGCCTGGATCTGGAGCGCCGGATCGCGCCCACGGAACCGACGACGCAGTCCCACTGACGGCCAGCTCCCCGTGCTCTCCCTACCCCTGCTCCTGGTGTTGTCCGCCCTGCCGCCCTGCGCCGACCGCGCCGCTGTCGCGCAGCGGCTCGAGGAGACGGCGCGCGCCCGGCCCCAGGAACTCAACGCGGAGGTGAATCGACTGGTGGAGCAGTTGGAGGGCGTGCCGCTTCCGCCCGGGACTTCCGGCCAGACCCCGCAGGACCGGGCCCACCAGCTCACGGTGTATCTGGACGCGGTGTGCAAGCTGGAGACGGGCCAACAGCCCGGCGCCCCCGAGGTCGCGAGCGATCCGGAGCGGCTGCGCGCCATCCTCGGCCGGCCGGAGTTCGCGAGGGCACGACAGCGCAACAGTGACGTGGTGACGCGCCTGCTGCGGGAGCTGGAGACCTGGCTGGAAGGACTCTTCGAGTCCAAGGGAGCGCAAGGCTTCGCCGTGGCCACGCGCGCGGTGATGCTGGGCGTGGCGCTGGCGGTGGTCCTGTTCGGAGTGCTGCGCGTGCGCTGGCGCAGGAACCGGAAGGTCGTCCTCGCGCCGGGGACGCAAGGAGAGGCGCCGCCCCTGGAGCTCGACACGCCCGGAGAACACCTGGGCCGCGCACGCACCGCGCTGGAGACGCAGGACTCGCGCGAAGCCATCCGTGAAGGGCTCCTGGGCCTGCTGTCCACGCTGGAGCAGCGCAAGCTGGCAAGGCCGGACCGGGTGAAGACGAACCGCGAGCTGGCCGCAGAGCTGCCCACGCGTGGAGCACCCGCGCGGGTGACGGGTGAGGTGGAGCGACTGGTGGGCTGGTACGACCAGGCCTTCTATTCACTGGAGCCCGTCCCGCCCGACGAGGCCGCGCGCTTCGTGGAGTCCGTGGAGCAACTGCACGGCTCGCTCGCGGAGGGCCGGCCATGAAGAACGCACGCGTCGCGGCGGTCCTGGGCCTGCTTGTCGCGGTGGCGCTGGCGGTGGGACTCGCCTCGCGCCAGGCCGCACCGGACTCCCCCGTGCCGTCCATCACGAATCCCGGCCCCCTGGGACTCAAGGGCCTCTTCGTGTACCTGCGCGAGGGCGGACGGGACGTCAGCACCCAGGAAGCCTCCCTGGAGTCGCTCCCCGCCGACACGCGCACGCTCGTCATCGCCGCGCCGCAGGCCCAACCGGTGACGAAGGAGGAGGTCGCCGCGCTGGAGCGCTTCGTCCAGGACGGCGGCACGCTCGTGTACCTGTCGCCGCACACGCTGGGCAGGCAGCAGCCGGGGCTGGAGGAATGGCTGGGATTGGTGTCGGGCCCACTGCCGGGCACGAACCACCAGGGCCTCGACTCGGAATGGGTGGACCCCGCGGGTGTCACCGTGGATGTCTGGCTTCCGGCGGGCGCGCTGCGGGGACTGTCATCGCTGCGCGTGTCGCGCGACCGGAGCCTGCGCATGGACCGCGAGGACGCGGTGCCCCTCGCGGGCCGGGCCGGGGCCAGCGTCGTGTGGCGTTGGGCCCATGGCAAGGGCGAGGTCTACGTGGTCGCGGGCGCGGACCTCGCGGAGAACCGGCGGCTGGAGCTGCTCGACAACCTGCGCTTCTGGGATGCGCTCGCCGCACGCGGCCCCCTGCGCTTCGACGAGTTCCACCACGCCGCCGTCGCCCGCCCTCCCCTGTCCCACGGCATCTGGGTGTTCATCGCGCAGGCGCTCGCGGTGGGGCTCGTGTACGTCGTCTCACGGGGCACGCGCTTCGGTGCCCCCCGCCCCGTACACGTGGAGCGCCACCGTTCGTCGCGCGAGTACGTGCGTTCGCTCGGGTGGCTCATGCGCCGCGCGAAGGTGGAAGCAGAGCTGCTGCCGGAGCTCGACAGCGCCTTGCGTCGGTTGATGCAGGAGCGACTGGGAATCGCCCCGTCCCTGCCGGACGCGGAGGCCGCGCGGCTCCTGGAGGAGACCTGCGGCGTGCCCGCGCGCGAATACCTGGACGCGAAGGAAGACCTCGTCCGCACCCGCGAGCGCACGCCCGTGAAGCCCGCCGACTACACCCGGCTTGCCCGCCGCTACGCGAACCTGGAGCGCCGGGTGACGGGCCGCGCGGGCGATGCCCCGCAATGACGAAGGCGCGGTGCCCGGAACCAGCCGGACCCGCGCCCTCTTGTCGCCCGGTACCTGACCGGACCTACAGCTTCTTGCCCGCCGCGAGCATCGCCTCACCCACGTGCTGGCGGATCTCCGCGACGCGGGCCTCCCAGCTCTCGTGGAAGATCTTCTCCGCGCGCTCGCGGTTCGGCCCCGGCTTGTCCGCCAGCGCCGCGTTCACCTTCTCCACGTAGTCCGCCGGCGTGGTGGCGATGCGGCACAGGCCCACCTTGCGCACTTCGGGCAGGTCGGACGACACCACCGGCAGGCCGGACGCCAGGTACTCACGCACCTTCAGCGGGTTGGAGTTGAGCGTCAGCTCGTTGATGACGAACGGGTTGAGCGCCACGTCGAAGGCCTTGTTGTAGCCCGGAAGCTGCGCGTACGGCTTGCGCCCCAGCATGTGGATGTTCGGCTGCGCGCGCAGCTTGGAGTCGTCGCAGTCCGGCGTCGTCTTGCCCACGATGACCACCGAGCCTTCCGGGTGCGCCTTCGCGCAGGCCACGATGGCGTCCTGGTCGATCCAGTCCGCCACCAGGCCGAAGAAGCCGATGATGGGCTTGGGCAGCTTCGCGATGTCCTCCGGGACCTGCGTCTCCGCGTCGCACGCCTTCACGAAGTGCGAGAAGTCCGTGCCGTGGCGCACCAGCACCGTGCGCTTGTTCAGCTTCTTCTTGTTCTCATACAGGCGCTCCGCGGACGTGATGCACATGTCCGCGCGGCGCAGCAGGCGTTCCTCCAGCTCCGCGATGTGCTTGCCATTCGTGTCGCTGAACGCGGAGAACTCATCCACGCAGTGGTACACGACGAAGTCCTCGCCCAGCGTGCCGGACACCGGCGCGGACGCAGGCAGGAAGCTCCAGGAGATGGGCCGCTCGAACTTGAGCTGCTTCATCGCGCGCAGCACCTGCAACCGCAGCAGGTGGCGGTTCGCCTTGCGCACCGTCTCCGAGCCGTAGAACGGAATCGCCAGCGGGGCCAGCACGTGCAGGTTGGGCTCCACCTCGCGGATGCCCTCGCTGAAGGACTTCAACTTCCGGATGATCCGGTTCGCGTCGTGCGCGTTCACCTTGGGCGCGCGGTTGCCAATGCTGTTCACCCACAGCACGCGGTTGTCCCGCGAGAGGATCCGCATGATGTGGACCTTCGACAGCGGATCCCCATCCCAGTCGTTGGAGAACACCACCAGGTCACGCCCGCGCAGGGCCCGCTTCGACAGATCCATCTCGTCACTACGGCGCATCGTCTTCTCCTGAAGTCAGAATCCAGATTGCGAAACCATGAAGCGCTCCCGTTGCCGGAAGCCCCACCACCTGCCCCATCACGCCGCGTTCACCGTTCCTGCACCTGCCATGCCGGACGGCAGCAGTTCCGCGTACACGTCCAGCAATACCGGCCCCACGTCCGGGGCCATCACCTTCGCCGGGCCTGCCTTCAGCGCGTCGCGCAGCGCCTGCGCCAGCGCGTGCTCGTCCCCGGCCTTGAAGACCCGCGTTCCCTCCGGGCGCGCGCACACGTCGCTCGCGACACAGGGCACTCCCAGCGCCAGCGCCTCGCGCACGGAGAGCGAGTCCCCGTCGTGCGTGGTGGGCCGGATGAAGGCATCGCTCTGGGACAAGAGCCCCAGCGCCTTCGCATGCTCCATTTCGCCCAGGTCCTCCAGCAGCCCCGCGACGCCCAACTCCCGCGCGTCACGGATGAACTCCTCGGAGCGAGTGCCCGGACCGAACAGCGCCAGGCCCACGCCCGGATGCGTCTCCGCGAGCAGCTTCAGCGCGCGGAACATCTGCTTGCGCCCGTACACGGGTGAAGGATGGTGCGCCATCGTCAGCAGCGGCTGCCGGCGCGCTCGCGCGGCCTGCACTTCCGCCGTCACCGGCCCGGGTTGCACCTGCGAACCACAGAAGGCCGGATGCACCAGGACCTTCTCCGCCGGCACGCCACACGCGACGACCGCGTCGCGCACCGCGGGAGACACGGCCACCACCCGCGCATACCCCGCGAGCGCCGTGCGGGCGAACACCCGCCGGGCCTGCGACGCGGCCAGGTAGTCTGGAATCAATCCCGAGTGCAGCGTGATGACGCGCGGCGAACGGGGCCCGGGCATGGTGCCCACCAGCGCCGCCAGCAGCCACGCCTTCGGGTTGTTGCCACTGGTGTGCAGGTGGGTGACCCAACCCGCGGAGGTGAATCCCGCGAGCCGCAGGCCGAACGCGGCGGCGCCTTGAACGGGGAGGACGTCCGGAGCCGGCCGGCCACCCTTCCCGATATCAAGCACCTTCGTTTCGACCCCACGGCCGCGAAGAAATTGATGGAGTTGTCGGACGTGGATGGACACACCGCCATAGGGCGGCGGGTAGTCTCCGACGAGCAGCACGCGCATGGGCAAGCCCCCTCTTCTTCCGGACCGCGAGCCCTAGCGGGACGACGCCTGGGAGGGAGGGCGCGGAACCTGGGTGAGCTTCGGTGCCGGACGCCTGGGCAGCAGGCCCATCTCACGCTGGTAGGTGGTCAGCGGATCCGCGTCCTGGCGAATCACCTTGGCGGGCACGCCCGCCACCACCGCGCCCGCGGGCACGTCCTTCACCACCACCGCGTTGGCGCCAATCACCGCGAAGTCGCCCACGTGGATGTTGCCCAGCACCTTGGCCCCGGCGCCGATGCGCACGTAGTCGCCAATCACCGGCGCGCCTTCCAGGCCGGAGCGACCGCCAATGGTCACCTGCTGGGAGATGAGCACGTGACGGCCCACCTTCGCGGACTTGTGGATGACCACGCCGATGCCGCCGTAGCCCAACTGCGTCCCCTCGCCCAGCTCGGCGTCCTCGGGGATGTACGAGCTGTGGAGGTAGTAGATGGCCTTGCGAAGCACGGCCGGCAGCAGCGGAACACCCCGCATCCGAAGCCCGTGCGCCATCCGGTACAACGTCATCGCATCGAATCCCATCACGCCTCTCCTCGCCCGCCCGTACTCCGTGACGCCGGGAAACTAAGTACCCACTTGGGGAGAGGGAAGTCCTCCCCACGCGTCTGATTCCCGACGACGTTCACACCGCCCGGCGGGGTCGGAGGGACTGCAACGCGCTCAACGGGCGAACGCCTTGCGCATACAGGCCCACCACGTAGCCCACGACGAAGAGAATCCCGGCCACCGCGAGGGGCAGCACGCGCCACAGGAAGCCCGTGGGCAGGTCCACCCACGCGTCGTGCGCGCCCGTGCGCAACAGGAAGATGCTGCCGCCCGCGATGCCCGCCGCCAGCGTCGCCTGTCCCAGCTCCCGCCACGGAATCACATCCATCAGGCCCAGCTTCCGCTCGGGGGTGGACAGCGCCGCGGGCACCCGGGACAGCAGCATTCCCTTGCCCACCACCTCCGCCAGCGCCCACGAACCGATGCCGCCCATCATCCCGAAGTGCTTCACGCCGAACCACAGGAGCGGCACCGTCACCACCGCCTTCACCAGGTACGAGGCGAAGATGGCGCGCGTCTGGCCCCGGGCCCGGAGCGTCCCGTCCATGGGCAGGATGGCAAGCACCACGCCCAGCACGCTCACCCGGAAGATGGGGACCGCCTCCAGGAACTTCTGGCCGAACATCGCCCCCACGAACTCCGGCGCCGCCGCGAAGAGGAACGCCGCGAAAGGCAGGAACACATACGCCAGCTTCCCGGCCGCCTCACGGAAGGCCTCCACGCCCTCCTCCAGCCGCCCTTCCCGCTCCAGCTCGCCCAGGCGCACCATCAGCACCTCGCTCGTGGGCGTGTAGAGCAGGTCCACCACCGGAAGCTGGAAGCAGCCCACCCGGTAGAGCGCATACACCGCCGGGGCCACCACGCCCGCGACCGCGTACAGGTGCGCGTTCTGTTGCGGAATGGCCAGACACATGGCCGCGCCAAAGGGCGCCGAATACAGGAGCTGCTCGCGGAACAGCTTGCGGTCCACCAGCGGACCCGTGGACCCGCGCAGCGACACCATCCACGTCGCCGCGTAGCGAAGCCCCGCGAACGCCGCCACCGCGATCATCATCCCGTGCAGGGACAGACCCAGCAGCGGCGGCACCACCATCACCAGCGCGCGCACCGCGTCGGACACCAGGTACACCACCGCGGACGCCTTCGTCCTGCCCTGGCTGGTCAGCGAAATCTCCAGCGGGTAGCTGCCCAGGAAGAACGCCGTGTAGATGGCGAGCGACGCGCGGTACTCCATCAGCGCCGGGTTGTTGAAGTAGGCCGCCACGTGGCCCAGGAAGGCCCACACCAGCGCCGCCGCCACGAGCCCCGCCCCCGACACGAACAGCAAAGCGTGGCCCAGGTAGGGCCGCTTCGCTTCCGTGCGGGGCAGGAAGTAGTAGAGGCTCTGCGCCACGCCAAAGGGCAGCACGTAGGAGAGCGTCGTGGCGATGAGGAACAACTGGTAGTACGTGCCGTACTCCTCCAGGCGCAACACCCGGGCGAGCACGAGCGGAATGGACAACGTCAGCCCGGCGGTGAAAAGCCGGGCCAACACCAACGGGCCGGCGCGCCCCAGGAACGACGGGGCCGCGACCGGCTTGGGTGACGCACTCACTGGATCTCCTCCGGCTGCGCCGCCTCCGGGGCCAGGGCCACGTCCGACGCCACCACCACCTGGGTACCGCCCACCACCGCGGCAACCCTCGGGTCCGTCACCAGCACCGGCTCTGTCACCTGCACGACTTCCACCGGCGTCACCTTCGTCAGCGTTGACGCGGGCAGGACAGTGTCCTGGATGATGACGTTGGCGCCCGGGATGCTCCCGATGAGCGGCGCGAGCGAGTGCGGCCGGCGCCCCAGCACCGGGCGGCTCATGCCCAGCACGCCGAAGCAGTCGTCGAACTGGCACACCGTCAGCGCGGACGAGTAGTCCCCCATCATGCCCAGGCTGAAGTTCTCCCACATCACCTTGCGCTTGAGGGTGAACGGGTCGCCCCCCACGCGGTTGGGCAGATCCTCCGTGGTGACGCCGGAGCGGAAGCCGTTCTGGCCCAGCACCCGGATGATCTCATCCGAATACCAGCCATTGCAGTACGCGAAGTCCTTCACCTGGATGCCCACCTCGCGCTCGATGGTGCGCTTGGACTCCAGGATTTCGTGCTCCACCACCGGCGTGGGCTCCTGCGTCAGCACCGTGTGGCCCAGCGTGTGCGCGCCGAACTCGAAGCCGTCGCGCGCCATGGTGCGCACCTCGTCCCAGCTCATCACGTCGCCCTGCTCGGGGACCAGGTCCGACCCGCCGCCCAACTGCTTCTCCAGCGCGTCGATGATGCCGGTGAGGATCCGCGTGGGGTGCTCGCCAATGAAGTCGTCCAGCGCCGCGGACACCGTCTTGTGACCGGAGAGGATGGGGCCCAACAGGTCCACGGACGGGCCGGGCATCGCTTCGAAGTCGGGGTGGAAGCGGCGCTCCTGCACGCGGCGCAGCAGGTGGAAGAGCCGGTCGTGGTTGAAGCGCTTGTCCGTGTCGATGAACGCCGTGGGCAGGTAGGTGATGGCCGGCACGCCCATCTGCTTGAGCACCGGGTACGCGTACCGGTAGACGTCGCGGTAGCCGTCGTCGAACGTCACCACGCACAGGTCCTTCTTCGCCGTGCGCCGGCCCGCCATCACATCCACCGCGTCGCTGATGCTCGCCAGCTCGTAGCCCGCCGCGTGCGCTTCCTCCAGGTGACGCCGGAAGGTCTCCTGGGAGATGAGCAGGCCCGGGATGGACCGCTGCAACTCCCCGGTGAAATCACTCACCACCCGGTGGTAGCTCACGATGAGGATGCGCCGCCCGCCCGACTGCGACCGGCGATACGCCGCCATCGCCTTGCGAACCCCGCTGTAGTGCATCATTCCCGCCGCTGCTGCCTTCGCCGCCCGCCGCAACACCTTGCCTGCCATCACGCCTCCCTCGCGGATCCCGCCGCCCGCCTGCTCCCCCCAATGGAACAGGCCCCGGCCGTGGACACTGCATGGTGGATGCCAGCACGCCAGGGCAGGGAATTACTCCGTAAACCACTGAAACCATGTGAGAATGGTGCGACTTGTACGCCTTTGGGGGTCGTACCTGGGTGCACCAGGGCAGTCTTGAGCCCACCAGTGGCGAAAACCTTTCAGCCCGCAGCGGAGGGAACGGGCGAAGCAGGCGTAAAAACTTCCTGTCCTCCTGCGGCCGGGTCCAGGGGTTTCACTGGTGAACAGCGGGTTTTCCGGCTACGAAACGGCCCGCCGATGCCTCCTCCTCCCTCTGGATCAGCGCTCGCCCTCCACGACGTGAGCAAGCGCTATGGGCGTCGCTGGGCCGTGGCGCGCCTCACCTACGCCCTGCCACCGGGACGCTCGCTGCTGCTCACCGGGCACAACGGATCAGGAAAGACGACGCTGTTGCGCCTCATCGCCACCGCGCTCAGTCCCACCGCGGGCCGGGTGGAGGTGCTGGGTCGGGACGCCGTCGCGGATCGTGACGCGGTCCGCCGCGACGTGGCGCTGCTGTCCCACGCGAGCTTCCTGTACGAGGACCTCACCGCCCACCAGAACCTCATGGTGCTCGCGCGCCTCCTGGGCGTGGACGCGGCCCAGGACGTCGCGGACACGCTGCTCACGCGGGTGGGGCTGACGCGCCGCACGGACAGCCCGGTGCGCAGCTTCAGCGCCGGCATGCGCAAGCGCCTGGCCATCGCCCGGCTCCTGATGAAGTCCCCCGCGCTGGCGCTGCTGGACGAACCCTTCGGGGAACTGGATCCAGCCGGCATCCACGACATGGAGGGCGTCATCGCGGAGCTGAAGGCGGGCGGCACCACGGTGGTACTGGCCACGCACCTCATCGAACAGGGGCTGAGTCTGTGCGAGGAGCGGCTGCACCTGCAGGACGGCCGGGCGGTGGCGGCATGAGGACCCCGCGCCCCGTGGGCCTGTTGACGACGACGTTTGTCCTCCTGCGCAAGGACCTGCTCATCGAATGGCGCACCCGGGCGCGGCTCAACGCGCTCATCTTCTTCGCCATGGCGACGCTGCTGCTGTTCTCCTTCGCCCTGGGGCCGGACACGAAGCTCTTGGAGCGCAACGCGGGCGGCTACCTGTGGCTGGCCATCCTCTTCGCCAGCGTGCTGTCCCTGGGCGAGTCCTTCCGGGTGGAGACGGAGAACGCCTGCCTGGACGGCGTGCGGCTGGCGCCCGCGAACGCGCGCGCCATCTTCCTGTCCAAGGCGATCGGCAATGCGCTCCTGCTCCTGGCGCTGGGCGTGGTGCTGGTGCCGGTGATGGTGGCGCTCTACGGGGTGAAGATCGTCACCGGGTTCGGTGACCTGGCGGGCATCCTGGTCCTGGGCTGCCTGGCGCTCAGCGCCCCGGGGACCGTGTATGCGGCCATCTCCAGCAATGCCCGCGCGCGGGATGTGCTCCTGCCTCTGCTATTGTTCCCGCTCGTCATTCCGGCCCTCCTCTCCGCCGCCAAGGGGACCACGCTCGTGCTCCAGGGGGATCCGATGCATCAGTTGGGCTCCTGGCAGGGGCTTTTGCTGGGGTTCAACCTGATTTACTGGGGCCTGGGCTTCATGCTCTTCCCGCGCGTCATCGAGGACTGAAGGATGAACAAGTTCGTCAAGTGGGGTTTGCCGGCGCTGACGCTGGGCCTGCTGGGCTGGGGCTGGTGGCTGGGCCTCGTCTGGGCGCCGCCGGACCGCGAAATGGGCGACGTGCAGCGCATCATGTACGTCCACGTGCCGCTCCAGTGGATGGCCATGCTGGCCATGTTCCTCAACTTCGTGGCCGCGGTGACGTACCTGCTGCGTCAGTCGTGGAAGACGGACGCGCTGGCGGAGGCCGCCGCGGAGGTGGGCCTGATGTTCGGCGCGCTCGGGATGATCACCGGCGCCATCTGGGGCCGCCCCACCTGGGGCGTGTACTGGTCCTGGGATCCGCGTCTGACGTCGGAGGCCATCCTGCTGGTGGCCTACACCGGCTACCTGGTGCTTCGCCGCTTCGTGGAGGACCCGGACAAGCGCGCGGTGTGGAGCGCGGTGGTGGCCATCATCGGGGCCGTCAACCTGCCCATCGTGTGGTTCTCCGTGCGTTGGTGGCGCAGCCTGCACCAGACGCAGTCCAGCCCCAAGACGGTGGACCCGCAGATGGTGCTGCCGTTGCGCGTCGCGGCGTTCGGCATGCTGGGGCTGATGATTCTCTTCCTCATCCACCGCTACCGCATCGCGATCGCGGAGCGCAACGCGGAGGTGGCCCTCCCGGAGGCGCTGCCTTCGGACGACCCGGCGCAGCGCGCGTCCCAATCCTCGAAGGTGGCCTGACCCATGAACGCACTGACCTCGCTGATGGTGCTGGCCCAGGTGGGCAGCGGTCGCCTCCAGGGCGGCTGGGGCTATGTGGGTGCCTGCTATGGCATCTCCGTGGCCGCCTTCGTGCTCTACTCGGTATCCCTCTGGGCCCGCCGCCCCCGCGCCGCGTCCGATTCGAAGGAGTGAGCCCATGACGCCCGTCAACCGCAACCGACTTGTCGCGCTGGGTGCCCTGCTCGTCGCAGGCGCCGGCCTCGCCTTCATCGCCTTCGGCAACATCGGCGACAACCTCGTCTATTACTGGAGCCCGTCGGAGCTGCTCTCCAATGGGGACAAGGCCTACTCGGCCACCATCCGCCTGGGCGGCGTGGTGCAGCCGGGCAGCATCCAGTGGAACGAGGCCCACACCACGCTGGAGTTCCGCGTCGCGGATGACGCGAAGCCGGAGTCCAAGAGCGTGCACGTGCGCTCGCTGGAGACGCCGCCGCAGATGTTCCGCGAGAAGATTGGCGTCGTCGTGGAGGGCACCTACGACCAGGCCGGCGTCTTCACGTCGAACCGCCTGATGGTGAACCACTCCAACGAGTACCGCGCGCCGAAGGAAGGCGAGGCTCCGCGCCAGTGGCAGGACACGCTGGCCGAGGGCGCCACCACGGCCACCGTGACGCCGCCGGGGGCGCCGTGAACGGAGTCCTCGGTTACGGGCTGGTGCTGGCGGGCCTGGCCTTCGCGGCCTTTGGCGCCATCATCGGCCTGGTGGGCGGCATGCGCCGCACCGACGCCAGCTACCCCTGGGTGCTGCGCGCGGTGTGGGGCTTCGCCGCCTGCATGATTGGCAGCAACCTGGTGATGGTCGAAGCGCTCATCAACCACGACTTCAGCGTGAAGTACGTGGCCCAGGTGGGCAGCCGCGCGACGCCGCTCATCTACACCATCGTGTCGCTGTGGAGCGCGCTGGAAGGCTCCATCCTCTTCTGGGGCCTCATCATGGGTGTGTACGTCGCGGCGTTCGCGTATGTGCACCGCCGCGAACACGCGCGCTACATGCAGTTGGCGCTGGGCACCATGCTGGCCGTGGGCGTCTTCTTCGCCTTCCTCATCGCCGGCCCCGCGAACCCCTGGGGCGCGGTGTCGCCGGTGCCGGCGGACGGGCCCGGTCCCAACCCGCTCTTGCAGAACCACTTCCTGATGGTCATCCACCCGCCCATGCTCTACCTGGGCTACGTGGGCATGACGGTGCCGTTCGGCGTCGCCATCGCGGGCCTGCTGCGCGGGGAGATTGGCGAAGCGTGGATGGCGCCCCTGCGGCGCTGGACGCTCATCGCGTGGATGTTCCTCACGCTGGGCATCGTGCTGGGCGCCTGGTGGGCGTACGCCGTGCTGGGCTGGGGCGGCTACTGGGCGTGGGATCCGGTGGAGAACGCGTCGTTCCTGCCGTGGCTCACCGCGACGGCGTTCATGCACTCCACCATGGTGCAGGAGCGCAAGCGGATGCTGAAGCTGTGGACGCTCAGCCTCGCGCTGGCCAGCTTCGTGCTCACCATCCTGGGCACGTTCATGACCCGCTCGGGCATCTTCAACTCGGTGCACTCGTTCACCCAGTCGGACATCGGGCCCACGTTCCTGGTGTTCATCGGCATCCTGCTGGTGGTGTGCATCGGCCTGCTGGCGACGCGTGGCCATTTGCTGGCGCCGGAGGGAAACCTCTCGTCGCTGGTGTCGCGCGAGGCGAGCATCCTGGTGAACAACCTGGTGTTCGTGGCCATCACCTTCACGGTGCTCCTGGGCACGCTCTACCCGCTGGTGTCCGAAGCGGTGCGCGGCGTGCGCGTGAGCGTGGGCGAGCCGTACTTCAACAAGATGGCGGTGCCGGGCGGCATCGCGGTGCTCTTCCTGATGGGCGTGGGCCCCGTGCTGCCGTGGGGCAAGCCGGACAAGGCGGCGCTGCGCCGGCAGTTCATCGTCCCCGCGGTGGTGGGCCTGCTCGTGTCGGGCGCGTGCCTGCTGGCGGGGCTTCGCGGCGTGTACCCCATCATGACCTTCGGCCTGGCCGGCTTCGTCACCGTGGTGACGCTGCGCGAGCTGGCGACGCCGGTGCTCGTGCGCATGCGCGAGCGCAAGGAAGGCTTCGTCACGGCGCTCACCACCGCGACGGGCAAGGCGCGCCGCCGCTTCGGCGGCTACGTGGTGCACATGGGCATCGTCGTCATCATCGTCGCAGTGGCGGCCTCCAGCGCGTACGTGACGCACACGTCCGGCACGCTGAAGAAGGAAGCCACGCTGACGCTGGACGGCTACCAGCTCAAGTACAAGGGCCTGTCCAGCGGCGAGGAGCCGCACCGCACCTTCGTCGCCGCGCGGTTGGAGGTCACCGCGCCCAACGGCACGGTCACGGAGATGCGCCCGCGGATGAACTACTACGAGCGGAGCACGGACCCGGTGGGCACCCCCGCGGTGCGCGAGACGCCCAAGGAGGACCTGTACGTGTCGCTGATGGCCTTCAGCGAGTCGACGGGCACGGCGAGCTTCAACGTCTGGGTTTTCCCGCTGGTGGGGTGGATCTGGTACAGCCTGCCGCTGTTGCTGCTGGGCACGCTCATTGCCGTATGGCCGCAGCGCAAGGCGGCGGTGGTGCGCGCGGAAGCGCCGGCGGTCGGTGCCTCCCCTCCCCTCACGAGCGGTGACGCCGAACAGGGTGCGGCATGAAGCGGTGGCGCATTCCGGCGGCCTTCGCGGTGGTGGCGGCAGCGCTGCTGTTCGTCCTCTTCAAGGGCTTCGGGCGCAACCCGCATGAGGTGCCCTTCATGCTCAAGGGTGCACCCGCGCCGGACTTCGTCCTCAAGCCCCTTGGCGGGGGCGAGGCCGTGAAGCTGTCGGACCTGAAGGGCCGCCCGGTGGTGCTCAACTTCTGGGCGTCGTGGTGCGGGCCCTGCAAGTACGAGCACCCGGTGCTCGAATGGGGCGCGCGGGAGATGGGCTCGCAGGCGGTGTTCATGGGCGTCGTCTTCGAGGACACCGAGGAGAACGCGCTCGACTTCCTGCGCCGCATGGGCGCCAGCTTCCCGCAGTTGATGGACGAGCGCTCGCGCATGGCGGTGGACTACGGCGTCGCGGGCGTGCCGGAGACGTACTTCATCGACGCGCAGGGCACCATCCGCGGCAAGCACGTGGGCCCCATCGATCCGCAGACGCTGGCGGCGCGTGTGAAGGAACTGTCGCAGCCCGCCCCGGCCTCCACGGCCGAGGCCGCGCGCCAGCGCTGAAGGCCGCTGCCCGCTTGAAGGGCAGGCACCCCCGGTCCCCCAGCAGGGGCGCCGGGGGGCCGCCTCGCGGGGCGCGGTGAATCCGTAGTAGATCCTCAATCCGTCGGCGTCGTTTCAGGGACCTCCCCCCAGGCCCCTGTCCAGCGAGGTGGGCCCCCATGCAGTGCCCCGAGTGCGGTGAGAGCGCGGCGGATGTCCGGCTGATGTACTGCGAGCAATGTGGCGCGAAGATGCCGGCGCGACCCGCCGGCGCGCCGCGTCCCAGTGCCCGGAACTCGCGCCCCAGCCGTCCCGCCTCGGAGCCCGCCTACGCGTCGGAGCTGATGGAGGAAGAAGAGGAGGACCGCAGGCAGCGCACCGGAACCCAGCGTCCTCCTGCTGCCTCGGCTTCTTCGCCCGTGGCCGCGGTCGAGGAAGACGACGGCTACACGGGGCCGCGCTGGCTCAAGGAAGTGCCGGGCCACTCGCAGAGCGTGCTGGGCGCGGGCGTGGTGGTGTTCTGCCTGGCGCTGTCCATCCTGCCCTTCTTCCCCAACGTGGGCGTGGTGGGTTCGCTGCTGACGCTCGTGGGCGGGGTCGCGGTCATCGCGCGCGAGCTGCGCCGCAGTGGCGATGCCCCGGGCTGGGTGGACTCCGTGCCGCTGGTGCTGATGCGGCCGGAAGTGCCCGCCGCGTACACGCTGCTGCTGGCGGCGCTCGCGTTGAAGCTTTCGGGCTTCAACCTGCTCCTGCCCATCTGGGTGGTGGGCGCGGTGCTGGTGGGCCTGGATCAGTACAAGCAGGTCGTCGAAGGGCCGGATGGGGTGAGCCGCCTGTTCGACGTCCGGTCGCTGCTCGGGTTTCCCCGGGTGTTGGCGCTGGCGGGCGTCGCGGTGTGCCTCATCGCGCTGTACCTGCCGTGGGGGAAGATGATGGCGGACGGGTCGTCCCTGCCGGCCAACGTCCCGGTGCCGGGGAGCGTGCAGGGGGCCCCGCCCGAGCTGCGCGTGATTCCCAGCAACCGGCCCGACGAGGATTCGCTCTACGCGGGCGGGGGCGTCATCACGCGCTCCGGCTGGGACGTGCCCGCGTCGGAATTGCCGCTGCTTGCGCTCCTGAGCCTGCTTGTCATCGCCGCGCTGCACCCGGAGGTGGAGCGTCCGGCGGCCCTGCGCTGGGTGCCCCTGGGCGCGGTGAGCGTGAGCCTGCTCTGGGCGCTCGCGGGCGTCCGGCTGGCCGTGGGGCCCTTCGCCTTCCTCTTCGGCCTGGGCGCCGTGGGCTTCTATGCGGTGCGCCACGCCCTGGCGCGCGACGAGCCGGACTCCGGGTTCCCGCCCGACGAAGGCCCGTACGACGGCGAGGAGCCCTACGACCCGGAGCAGGATTCTGAGACCGAGCGCGACACGGGCTACTCCCGCTAGCTCCGGCGCCACCTCCCGGAGGGCGACCGGGGTGGCGGGCGTGCGTCCCAGGTTTCGCTGTGCAATACCGCTCAGGGGGCTGTAGTTAGGCACGGCCCCCGCTGGAGCCCTTGATGAATGCCGTCCTCGTCTCGTTGACCCTCGCCCTGAGCCTTGCCACGGGGCAGTTCGCGCCGCAGCAGGCCGCGAGTGATCCGCTCGCGCCTGCCCGTGAGGCGCGGGTGCAGGTGTTGGCGAAGAAGCTGCGCTGCGCGGTGTGCCAGGGCCTGTCCGTGGCGGACAGCCCGTCGTCCATGGCGCGCGCGCAGTTGGACAAGGTGCGCGAGCTGGTCTCCGACGGAAAGACGGACGAGGAGATCGTCGACTACTTCGTGGCGCGCTACGGCGAGTGGGTGTTGCTGGAGCCGCGCGCGGAGGGCTTCAACTGGTTCGTGTGGTTGGGGCCGGTGGTGCTCGTGCTGGGCGGTCTCTTCGTCATCCTCCGGCAGCGTCAGCCGCTGCCCGAGGGCGCGGTCGCCACCGAAGCGGCGACGGCCCCCTCCCCTTCTTCCCCCCCGGCGCCGTCGACGGACGACGCCGACCCCTATCTCCAGGCCGTGCGCCGGGAGCTGGAGCGCTAAGCCATGCAGCCCGAGCCCACCAACTGGTTGCCCGGAATCATCGTCCTCTCGGTCGCCTTCGTGCTGGCGGCCGCGTGGCTCCTCTTCCAGCGCCGCAAGACGGGCGCGGCCCCCGGAGTGTCAGCGGCCGAGGTGAAGGCGGACGGGACGACGGAGGACCTGTCGCAACGGGCGCAGTCGCTCATCGAGCAGTTGCGCACGCTGGAAGCGGAGAAGCACCACTTCACGGCGGAGCACTACACGGCGGAGAAGTCGCGCCTGGAGCATGAGGCGGCGGCGGCGCTGCGAGCCCGGGACGAGCACCAGAAGCGGCAGGCCGCAGGGGTGAAGGTTCCCGCGCGCAACGTACCGGCGCCCACGGGCTGGGCCTCGCGAAACCCGCAGATGGTGGGAGCGCTGTGGGGCGCGGGCGTGGTGGTCTTCTTCGGAGGGCTGGGCTACCTGCTGGTCTCCGAGCAGAAGCCGCGCGAGGAGGGCCAGATGGGCACGGGCGCGACGCCGCCGGGCATGACGGCCCAGCAGCAGGAGGAAGCCACCGGGATGCCCCAGCAGAACGATGAGATTGAGCAGGGGCGCCAGCGGCTCGCGTCGAACCCGGGGGACGTGGAGGCCGCGGCGATGCTGAGCCACGAGCTCATCCGTCAGCAGCAGTTCCCGGAAGCGATGAAGGTGACGCAGAAGGGCCTGGCGGTGGATCCGTTCAACGTGGAGCTGCGGGTGCACCGGGGCGTGCTGCGCGCGGCGGCGTCCGGAGACCTGGAGGGCGCGGAGCAGGAGCTCATCGACCTGGTGAACACGTGGCCGGACGCGCAGGAAGCGCTCATCTTCCTGGGCAGCCTGTCGCTGCGCCGGGGCGACAAGGCCGGAGCGCTGGAGCACTTCGAGCGCTTCACCGTGGAGGTGCCGAAGAACATGCAGCCTCCGCAGCTTGCCCCCGCCATCGCGCAACTGCGGGCGGAAGTGGCGCAGCAGCAGTAATAGCGAGCGCGGTACAGGGGGCCGGTGCATCCGGTCCCTGCGGTGTGTGTCACCCCCTGGAGGTGGGCCATGGGTGTGTCAGTCCATTGGATGGTGGGAGTCGTGCTCTGCTGCGGCTTCATGCTGCTTCCGGGCTGCGCGACGGGCGGCTCGGTGACGTATGTGGAAGGCTCGCTGCGCCCCCGCCACTTCGTGTTCCATGAGCAGGTGGCGAGACGTGGGAAGGGTCCGGGAGGCTGGAGGGCCGCCTGTCTCCACGTCGGCATCGCCCGCGATACGGGAGAGTTGTTCTTCTGCAAGTTCGGCGTGGAGATGCCACTCGCCAACGAAGCAATGGGGCGCATCTCTGTCGAGCAAGCCCAGAGCCTCTCCGCGAGTTGTGCCAATCAGGCCGCGAAGACAACTCTCTCCACGGTCACGCCTGCCACCCCCATCGGCATCGCGTGCGAGGAGTTCAAGCAGACCTTCGACCTGGTGCTTACCCACGCCATCGCGGGAGCCCATGTCATGAAGGTCTGCTCCGTGGGCGTCCCTCCCATGGTTGTAACGCCTGTGGGCCCGTCCGCTGGCGGAGGCCTGTAGCCCCATGCTCCCCTCCGCCGAGGCATTGAAGGACATTGCCAGGGACTACTGGCCGTCGAGGAATGACGACACCCAGGAGCCCGGACCTGAGGCACATCGGCTTCATTCGCTCTGGGCACGGAAGCTCCAGGAACGGGCTTCCTGGGACGCACTGATTGAGCAGATGAAGCAGGAGTTCTCGGAAGACACCGTCGCTGACATCACCGCGACCTCTGATGCGTGCTTCAGGTGCGCTGTGTATCCGTCAGAAGCCTCTGTAACGCCGGGCCTGAGATGGGTCCTCGTCGGCTGTGCCAGCATTCTCGCGCCCGTCTTCACCGTCTATCGCGTGCAGTTCGAATACGGCGTCCAGCGCACCCTCAGGCAACTAGAGCTGGAAGCATCATCCACGGAGGTCGCGATCCGGCTCGCCAGGATCCTGGAATCGACGCTGGGAACGAGCCTGATACCTCTCGCCCTCGCCAAGCTCCCCGTTCCTCTCTTCGTGCACTGGAAGGCACCACCCGACACAACGCTCTTCCACGCACTCTTCACGAGTACTCCCGAGCGCATCCCCTAAAGCCAGGAACTGGAAGTCATGGGAGCCCGTGGCGTGCTCGCCCAGCCCGCCCCTCGGCTGACATCAGGTCCCCACCACACCGCTCTTCGAAGCCATGCCGTGACCAGCGCCCTTCCACTCAACCCCCTTGCCTTCTCGAAGCGGCGTGAGCCGGAAGACGATGCGATTGGGGCGAGGGGCATCTATCACGAGGGTACGGAAGGAATTGATCTTGCCGCCAAAGTAGGAGCGTTTCGATTTCGTCTCGTGCAGGTAGATCATTCCTCCGATGAGTTCCTTGGCTTCCGTCTCCGAGACGTCCCAGTTGCCGCTTTCATAGTCGCCGCTGCTGGGCTCGCGGTGGAGGTTGAGGCTGCCACGACATAGAAGATGGATGGATGACATGCGTCCATCTTCGACGTCTTGCTGGTAGGACGGAAGCCCCAATGATTCGAGCGATTGGTGGGCTCTGATCCTAAAGCGGGATGTCGACAGCAGCCTCTGCGCGATGAGGGGCTTGCGCGGGCGCATGTACTCGCGTCCCCTTCACCCCAGCTTTCGAAGGGGCGTGCCTGCGAGAAACGCGTGGATGTCTTCGACCGCTTCGCGGAAGTACGTGGCGTAGTTGCCCTGTGAGACGTAGCCCAGGTGCGGCGTCGCGAGCAGCGTCGGCAGGGTCCGCAGCACGTCGTCCGAGGGCACGGGCTCGACCTCGAAGACGTCGACCGCGGCTCCCGCGATGATTCCGTGCTGGAGCGCTTCAACGAGCGCCACCTGATCCACGATCTGGGCACGCGAGGTGTTGATCAGGAACGCGGTCGGACGCATCCGCGCGAACTCCGCACGCCCCACCAAGCCCCGTGAGCGCTCCCCCAGGACCAGGTGGATGGAAACGAAGTCGCTCGTCTCCAGGAGCACCTCCTTCGTTGGAGCC